>NZ_CP054699.1:320357-640714 GCF_022558445.1 Candidatus Contubernalis alkalaceticus | reverse complement strand
ATAATGACCCGGAACGTTTCTGGATCTATCTGATCTCCGCCCTGCAGAATATAAATGCGGACACCGGAAAAGGCGCCCTGGAAATGCTGCGTTCCGGAACAGCCACTTCAGAGTCGGCTGCCGGAAACCAGCCTTTTCTGACCCCTCTGCTAAATGATCTGTTTACCATGGATAGCCCTGCCTACCTGGTCTTAGATGATTACCACATGATTAACAACAACACAATTCATAAAACCATGGTCTTTTTTGTGGAAAATCTGCCGCCCACACTTCACCTGGTGCTAACTACCCGTTCCGATCCCCCCTGGCCCCTGTCAAGGTGGCGGGCCAGAGGTAAAATGGCTGAAATCCGCCTGGAGCAGCTTAAATTTTCTGAAGAGGAAGCTGCCCGTTTACTGGCTGAAACCGGCGACCTCCGGCTGGCTGAAACACAATTGTACGCCCTGTGTAAAAAAGTTGAAGGCTGGGTAACAGGCCTGCAGCTGGTGGCCGCTTCCCTTTCCGCCAGCGGAAACACAGAGAAATTTATCGAAACATTTGCCGGTACACATCGGCATGTCTTTCAGTTTTTGAGCGAAGAGGCATATGCAATTCAACCCGGGACCGTTCAAGAATTCCTGATGCAAACTTCCATATTAAACCGTTTCAATGCCTCTCTCTGTGATGCTGTCACCGGCAGAACAGGCAGCTCTGATATCCTGGCAAACTTGGAACGCAACAACCTCTTTGTTATCCCTCTTGATGAAGAAGGGATCTGGTATCGGTATCATCCGTTATTTGCCGATATGCTATTATATAAGCTGAAAAGCCGCTGTCCCAAAGAGATATCAATGCTGCACGAAAAAGCCTGCAGATGGTTCGTAGAGGCAGGCGAACCCGGAGAAGCCCTGCGTCATGCCCTTAACGGCGGAAATACCGGGACCGCTGCCCTTATTCTTAATAATCATATTGAAGAACTACTGCTAAGTGAGGGGTTAAGGCTGATAATTCAATATTTAAACAGTTTCTCTCCGGAATTGTTAAAGAAAAATCCCCGCCTGATCGCACACAAAGCCTGGCTGCACCTCATCGACAAAGGCAAAGAAGAGGCCAGGACCTGCCTGGACCTGGCAGAAGAAACGGGTTACGAAGAAAAAGAAGGGCAGGAAGAGCTAACCGGGATGCTGGCGGTGGTAAAAACTTACTACTATATTTACAATAACGATTTTAAGAAGGCCCTGGAATATGCTGAAAAAGCCATGACTCTTTTGTCTACTGACAATTATTACTGGCGCACAAACGCAGCTATTATCTCCGGTGACGCCCGGATTTTTTCCGGCAATCCTAAAGGCGCCCTTCCTTTTTACCGCGAAGCATACCATAACAGACAAAAATACGGTAATAAATACCTGATTGTAAGCGCCGGCTTTAAAGTAGCAACCGGTCTTTACTTCCAGGGAAAACTGAGGGAAAGCGAGGAATTGACCAGGGAACTGTTACAGACCGCCAAAGACAAAGGATTCCCCGGGGTCCCCCGGATAGGACTTATCTGGACCCTGCTGGGTGAACTGCTGCGGGAAAAAGGCAACCTTGAAGAGGCGGAACAATGTGTGGAAAGGGGGCTTCTTTTAAGCGAACCGGAAAAGCCTTCTCTGGGATGGAATTACCTGTTCAGGACGGCTCTCTCTTTTTCACAGCAGGATTACCCCAATGCAATACAAACCGTTAGGAAAATTGAAATACTTCACCGGGAAGTAAATCTCCCCGCGTTTATAACGATCCCCGCCGCCACCTGGAAAGCCCGTATTCTGCTGGAGCAGGGAAAACTGTCCGAAGCATTGGGTGTGCTTGCTAAAGAGGGTATTTCAGAAAAGACGGTGGCAAAGGGAGGCCAGGAGTGGGGTTATCTCATACTCACACGCATCATGACAGTGGAGGACAAAGAGAAGCTTACCCATGCCCTCACTCTTTTAAACCATGTTAAAGAGCAGGCCGTCAAGGGAGAAAATCAAAATATTCTGCTGGAAACACTGCTTCTCAAAGCCCGACTGGAAAAACAGGCAGGGAATTTCCAGGCTGCTGAAACTTCTTTTTATTCAGCATTGCAGGCAGGGAAAGAATCAGGATATTTTCAGTTATTTATAGACGAAGCCCGGGAGCCTGACTCCGTTTTCTTATGTATAACCGAAAAAATAAAACGCCGAAAAACTGCTGTTACAAACTCGGAGATGTTGGAGTTTATCGGTAAAATACAGCAGATACTTACGGGGGTAAATGACTCACCGGGTAAAGAAATTGCATCCGGACAAGCACTAAAAAAACGGGAAGAAAACTCAGCAGAGCTTGTTGAAAAGCTGACATCCCGGGAGCTTGAGATACTGAATTATATCAGTCAGGGGTTCTCCAACCAGGAAATTGCCGGGAAACTCTTTCTCTCACTGGGAACGGTTAAATGGCATACCAGTAATATCTACGGAAAAATAGGTGCCAGAGGCAGAGTGCAGGCTATCTCTCTGGCACGTAATCTGAACCTTTTACCCTGACCCCTGCGTCCCAGCAGGTGCTCGAAGATTCAGGCCCTAGCCCTCAACAATTTCCAATTGTCCGCAGTTTCTACTATTACTGGTGAGAAGATGAAGCAGAACCGACATGCTTTCCCAAGTCAGTAATCATGATACTCCGGCTGATGCCCCGCATCAGCCGTCCTAATATATCAGAACCGGTTATTATCCGGCGTTCCACTTCAGTCCATACCAGAATAAGGTCTTCGTCCACAACATCGTCACCCGGCTTTTCAGGACGAACCGTGAGCTTGCTCAATACCTGACCTAATGGAAGATTGGCGTTTCGGACAATAAGGGGACGATGACAAAGAGCCTTAGGTTTAAAATCATCGCAGCCGAACAGGGCTTCCCTTAAAAAAATATGGGAATCTATAACAAAACGCGGTTTTCCTGTTTCGTCCGTAATAACCACCCACTTTTTGCCGGAGGAAGCAATCTTTTGTATGAAGGGGTCCTCTGAGTTTCGCTCAAATGGTTGGAAAAGGGGGTATGCATGTTTCATAGGAAGGCTTATGATACTGCGAGGGTCCAGCAGTTCTCCTTCTTGCTTGACGGGCAAATCATCCAGTGCTAAAAAATTGATGGCGCCTATGGCCTCCAAACGACCAATCTCGGTAGTAGCCTTGCGGGCATGCTGACGAAGGACATCCTTCAGCTCATCCTCTTGAAACCAGGGGATTACCTCAAATAAGTAACTATCAGGGTGTATTTTAATATATTATTATATAAATACTTCATATTGGGAGGAATATAAGTGAAGAATCCGCACAATAAAAAGGGTTGTAAGGTCACTATTAACTGCACCTTTTACGAGGATATCGAACTTAAAACTTTTGCCAAGGTTCAACTGCTGGTACCTTCTTTTGGCTTTTCCCCTGAGCCCCCGGCCTGCAGCCAGGAGCCGGAGAAAAAACAATATCAACCTTCTTTTTATACCAGGAAGTAAAAGCTTTTCCCCTAAACTAAACTTTAAAGGGTAGGGTTTTACAGGGGATCCAATCCTCCAGCTGAACCTCATCGCTGAATATAGATTGAGCGTGTTGACATTTGGGCCTTTTGTTAGTATAAAAATCATACTTTCTCTGCCGGTCTTCAATTTTCATCCAACCAAAATGTTTTATCCTTAAATCAGATTGAAAAGCGTAAGGTATATTGTAATATTCCAAGGGGAAACGGCCGCAGTGCAGGTCTTCCTGGCACCACTGATCAGATAGAGAAGGATCATACTTGACCAGCATACGGTTAAATTTTATCCAGGGGTTCCAACCTCCGTCAACCCGGCACTGGAATCCGTTCCAAAAATCAAACAACCGAAAGTCAACAGCTTGAAAATCCTGCTGCTTTAGCAGGCTTCGAAATTCAGCTTCTGCCCGTTCTTCAAAATTCTCGTCAGCATCCAGGGCTAAAATCCATTGAGGCTTTAGTTGGATAGTTAAATTCCATAACCGGGAACGGAGTAGAGATTCGTTTTGGGTAAACAGCCTTTCATCACTGCGATGATATTTCACTTTTTTAAAAGATTGGCAAATCTCTCCTGTGTTGTCTGTGGAACCATCATCCCAGATGACTATGGCCTCCACCAGTTTATCCAGATGCTCCAGGGTCTGCTCCAAATATTGAGCCGCCTCGTTGTAAACCGGCATCATTGCTGCCAGTTCTATCATTGTACTTCCCCCCTCAATAATTCATTAATTAGAGACTGCCAGCGGGATTTCCAGATATCCTTTTTAAAGGATTTTCTGGTTTCCTGTGCCTTAACACCCAGGTTTTCTTTAAGCACAGGGTTTTCAATTAAACGCTGCACAGCCAAAAATATATCAGTATCAGTTGGTTTGATTAACAGGCCATTATAGCCGGAAATAATAAAATCCACTAAAGGGCCCCACATGGAGCCAATAACTACTGCACCGGCCTCCATGGCCTCAATGACACTTTTTACAGGGACAGGTTCTCTTTTAATGGGAAAAAGCGCTATATCCGCAAAATTATAATTTATCTTCTCACCAGAATTCAAGTAACAGCGAGGACGTTGGTCAACCCACTTTTGCATATGTGTCTCAATAGACGGCGGCAGGTTTCCACAAAAATAGAACTCTACCTGAGAGTATTGATCCAGCAGTGCGTTTACTGCCCGCAGGGTCTCGCTGGTGCCAAACCGGGGTAAAGCAGGACAAGGAAATACTATTCTGATGGTATCCCCGGATGGAGGCATGTTTTTCGGTGCCACATCATGGGATGGCTCCGGTTCCAAAAAATCAGGAATGTGCTTCAGTTTGTGACTAAGCCCGGGCCAGCTGGAAATAACCCACTGAATAAACTGGGTATTATTAGTAACTACATGATTGACCGAGCTTATCCCCTGCATTAATTGATTTTTCCATTCCCGCCGTGTTTGAGGTGTACTCCTGTCGGCAAGCATGTCGGGGGAGGGGATGCTTTGACCCAAGGTAATGCTAACCTGGTGGGGTTGAGGGTATACCAGCAGGGGGTCTTGATACACTGCAAGGGAGATATCGGCAGAACTTTCCCACATGGCCTGGTTAACGTTAGGCAGAGAGCAGGCATGAGGGTCTTTTTCTGGAATGGCAAAAATTTTTCCTACCCCGTAATATACTTTGTTCCAGCGCGTTCCTTCCTGCCAGACCTCCAGGCTGTGCCCCAACTCTTCCAACAATATTGAAAATTCGTTTATCCAGGTCAACAGCACGTGATCGGTTACACCACTCCCTTCCCGGTTTAACAGATGACGCACTACCATACTTACCCGTGGCATTTTACTTCGCTCCTTTCTGGGCTCATTACTTCGTTTATCAGTTTTTTCCAGCTCTTTTTCCATTGAACCAGGTCGAAATTGAGAGAAGTTTCCCGGGCCTTTTGACCCAATTCTAGCCTTACTTCTTTGTTTTCAATCAAGTATACCAGGGCTTCTATCAGCTGGTCAGCGGTGGGGCTGATGAGCAATCCGTTGTATTGGTGGATAATCAGGTCGGGAAGGCCTCCGATATTTCCAGCGATTACCGGGAGTCCACAGGCCATGGCCTCCAGGCATGATAGAGAGGTCCCCTCGGTAGATTTGGAGGGGATTAAACAGATATCCATGTTTTGATAAATCTCTTTCATACCGTCGGGAGTACGCCAATAATAATAGATGTTTTCATTTTCTGCAGCCCAATTTAGCATCATCTTCTCGTGTTGAAAATTGTGTCCCCGGCCCACAAAGTGAAATTCCACCTGGGGGTAACGCTCAGTTAACAGGGTGGCTGCCTTCATGGCTTCACCAATACCCCGGACTGTGGTGAGGCGCCGGGGGAACAGGATCCGAATTTTATCGTCATTCTTATCTTCATCCCCGACAGGTTGAAAGAAAGCGGTATCAACGAAGTTTGGAATATAGGTAAAACGATTAAGCAGGGCAGGCCACTGCCAGGAGGCCCAGTTAATGGTGGCAGTATCTACTGATACCACCCTGGTGGGTGCATACAGGGCTTTCTCCATGCGGTGCAGCCACTCCTCTTTAAGCTCCCCTCCCCCAATGCGATTTTCCCAGGTGGGATAATCCCAGAATATTCCGTGGGAAATTGAAACGCTTTTAGGCAAAACTGTTGGATAGGCCAGGAAAGTTACAAAATATATGGCCAAATCCACTGTACCCGCCTGCTCGTTAAAGGCCCGGTTCAGGCTGCTGCAGGTTTGGGCGAAGGATTCTTGTGCTGGAATTCCATGAACAGTAACGCCAGGAAGCATCTGCCTGGTCCAGTTCAATCCCGCCTGCCACCAGTTTACCTCCCACCCCAGTTCCAAAAACAATCTGGTGAGTTCTATTCCGTATCTTTCCGCTCCTCCATAAATACAGCGATTACCGTCAGCTTCAAAATGGCTGGTAGTAAGTATGCTAACAGTTTTTTTTCGCATAATTAACCTCCATGAATTTAAGTAGGAGCCGGAGCAACCGGCTCCGGGTAGTTAAATTGGGCTTTGGGTTGCTACAAACACAAAGTCCGTCAGTATTCCTACATCCTGCACCAGGTTAGTAGCATCCTGCTCAGCCAAAGCCAGGGTAAAAGTAAGGCCTTCAACGGGATCAGCTAATTCTAGTAATTGGCCGCCAGACGGCTGGTTAATCAATTGTGACAGCTTACCAATAAAAACCTCCTCATCATCGGGGCTGGTTACTACGCTGACTGTTAACCGGTTAGCCAGGATGGTAGCCATTTGTATGGAGGTACCTGGAGATTCTCGCCAGTCGGCGGAAATAAAATAGAATATATCTACGTCGCTGTTATTGGATACTTCCAATGAACCTGAATCTTCCTGTCCCCCGATAAAGTTAACAGCATTGATAATGCTGTCTGTAGGTGATACGACGATATCAATATTGGCTGTATCAAAACTATTGTTTAAGTTATTGGGACTGGCTTCCTGGGTAAAAGTAAATGGCATTTTACTCACCTCTTTTCCATATATAATTACTTTAATGTATGTCATTAATTTAATAAAGGTGAGTGCAATTCTTTATATATTTTTATATGTATATGGCTCTATATCGTTTTTTTTTAACGGTATATCACAGTAAGGGCTTTGATTCATATCATAAATTAAATCAAATTAAAGGAGAATAAAGAAATGGCTGAAAAAACCATTAGAGTATTATATCCTCCGGGAATGCAGTGGGAAATGATGATACAGCGGCCTCATCACCTTTTAAAGCTGGCCGCAGAAATAGGCTGGCAGGTGGTATGGTGTGAGGTAGGCCCTTATGGAAAACCTGTGGAAGTATTACCTAACTTTTGGGTAATTAGAGATCTACAATCCATGAAAGCATTTGCTCCATACCATCTGGCCTATATTACCGATCCCTTACAGTTAAAATATATTGATTCACGGATTCGGCCAAAGCTTTTGGTTTACGACCGATGTGACCCCCGGGGGCCGGCAGAATACCGTCTAATGAAAGAGGCAGATTTGGTCCTGTCTACTACCTCTTATTTAATGAAAGAAGCCCAACAGCATGCTGCCGGTAAGGTCCTTTTGGTACCCAACGCCGCAGACCCCAAACATTTTAAGGATGGCGAAAAGCGGAAGCCGGGTAAACCGCCGGTAATCGGGTATGTTGGAGTGCTGGCGGCTCACCTGGATTATAGGCTGCTGAATGATTTAATCATTGCCAGGCCCAATTATAACTGGCTTTTTGCCGGCCAAGAAAAGGCAGTGCATTTACCACAGAATCCTGCTGTGCGAAGGTTAGGACACGTACATTATGAGGAGCTGCCGGCACTGTTAAGTCAAATGGATGCAGTCATGGTACCTTTTTTGGATACTCCCCATACGAGAATAGTAGAATCAGTAAAAATATTTGAGTATTTAGCCGCGGGCAAACAAGTTGTGGCGTCCCAACTAGCCCCCCTGGAAAAGCGGGACTGGCCCTTAAGGTTGGCTGCTGACACTCAGCAGTGGTTGGAATCTTTAGAGGCGGCCCTTGAGGCAGGCCCCTTTTGTGAACAGGCGCAGGCCTGGATAAAGAACCACACCTGGCGGCATCGGTTTGCACAAATGTACCAGGCAGTAATGGAGGTTTTATCCTAAAATAAGTCCTCCTACCTAATACAGCGGTAAAAAGGACGAGTGTATGTTTTCCAACGATAGCTGTCCCGGGTATAGCCTTTTAGCTGGATACTGGAAAAATAGTCATTCTTAAAAAGAAAAGAATAATCTTTTAAACCGGTGCCGGAGTGGCCTTCTAGATAGAGCACCTTTCCGGTGTTTTCTAAAATAGTTTCCACTAGAGCTCGGGCATTCCTTACATGACTGGTCAAAGAAAAGCAAAACACAGTATGGTATTTTTTAACTGTTTTAAAAGGTGTATTTAAATCGTGGATCAGGAAATCACAGGGCAGAGCATAGTAAGCATTGAGGCGCAGGGCTGCCATAATTAACCGGGGGCTGACATCGATCCCTACAGCTTTCTGGATCTGGAACTGTGCCGCCAGGAAACAGTTCATGCCCAGGTTACAGCCCAAATCAAGTAAAGTCTGATTTTTTAAGTCCTCTGCTTCTATTAGATTCATACGTTCCAGCAGATCAGGCCGTCTTCCCTTCACCATCACCTGTTTCCCCTCCAGTATACTTTGATAGGGGATATGGTTGTTCCCGGAACCGTAAAACTCATTTTCAACCAGACTGGTTCTACCCAGGTATTCCCGGGGGCTGATCTCTACTATCGGTAAAGTCATTTTCAGTGCCAGAGCAGTTGAAGCCCGGTGATTTCCATCCACAATAATTTGCCTGCCGTCCGGACGGGTGCAGATCATCACGGGTTTTAGAATTTTTCCTTTTTGCTTTATATCTTCATAAAGGTTGATAAACTTTTTAATTTGTTTTATGCGCCGTTGGTGAGAGTTAAGGGCACTGCCTAAAAGAAAATCCCAGCTGCGGCACAGGTAATCATAGTATATATGGCAATCCAAGGGGTTTTTATGCAGATGATTGACGAGGAAAAGATAATGGGGCATTTTGGATAACGGGACAGTATGGTAGTTTTCAAACTTTTGAGCAAAAAAATTTTTGGTGCCTGGATGCTGCTGGCCAAAAATTAGATTTTCTAACTCTAAACCTGAAATCATTTTTGGTACACCCTGATCATGGGTTATCATTTAATACCTCCTGTGAAAAAGATATGAACCTGCTTATCTGCTATTAACCTGGCAGATGGACACATTTATGGGTGAGATGCCTCAGCTTATTGCAGTAAAAATCTCTTTTATTCGAGATACGTCTGCCATAATGCTCCGGGTTTGCCACTATTATTTGGCTTAAGGATAGAATCTGTTCCGCTAGGTTCTCAGCCTCTGTTGAAATAACCAGTTCTTCAACTTCCAAAGACTCGGCAAAATCAAAGCATTTAGAACGATAACCCAGACAAATAAAAGGGTTACCCATGGCTGCAGTAAAAACGTTGGCATGCAGCTTAAAATTGATAGTGAATAAACATCCCTTTAACAAAGTGCATAAGAAGGGGAGAGAGGGGACACTTTCACAGATCATTACATTTTTTGAGGTACCTGCCTCATTTGCCAGTTCACTTAAAGGAGTAAGATCCGGGGGCCATACTGCATATAGAATCACCTTAAAATCCAAGGCCAGCTCACTGACTACCTGGGCCAGCTGCACGCGTACTTTCCTTTCACTGCCGCCAATCAATCTGTTTTGACTGGTTCCCCAGTTAATGCCCACGACAGGTATGTCATCACCAAAAAACTGGTCGTAATAAGCCCCTGGAGCCGGTTCACTTAACAGTAGACCGGGGTCACCACTCACCTCCAGGTTTTCAGCACACCCCAGGGCCCGCAGGTAGCTTAAAGTATGGGGGCCCCTTACTCCCACCTGCTTACAGTTGTTGATAACATGCCTGATCAGCTCTGCCTTACTTTCCTGTATCCGTCCCAGGTTTTCTCCTGACTGTATCCGACCCAACATTTCCGGTGAAAGATTGTCTACCCCTGACCCCCACACTGCGGTGGGAATACCATGCTCTTGGGCCCACAAAAGGGGAACCAGGTAATACGGGTCCACTAAAGAACCCCCTCCTAAGACCACAAGGTCCGGCCTATTCTTAATAAAATCATTGGCATTAATTTGCTGTGGGGACACTGTTTCTATACTCCAACTATTTCCCTCATACTTATTGATTTCATCTATAAAAATATCCCCGCAGAGGTCGTCTCCGAGATTTCCTTGGTCCACCCATCCAATGTAGATTATACGCCTGGGCATTTTATCATCTCCTGTTTTATTTATCTAAAATGGCTGCTGCCCTTTACCCTGTTGTTTTTCCACAGAAAGTGTCTACCTTACTGTGGAGCAGATCCAGGGATACTTCTGCCAACCCGTTCAGAGTAGGAGCCCCCGGCACGGGGCCAAGGTGTCTGTGCACTTCTTTCTGTAAAAGTTCAACTCTTTTATTTCCTCCATGGTCTAAAAATACTACCTCCACTTTCACCAGGTAACAAACCTCAAAGGAAATCAACCTTCTGGACCTTAAGGGGATAACCCGGCATTCTTTTACCCGAACTTCCTTTACTTCGCAGGAAAGTATCTCCTGCGGTAAAGAGGAATTTTCACTGCAGCAAGGATAATTCCACTGTAAGTTAATCAACTGCTTTTTGCGGTAGCATCGGTAGATTTTGTCAACCATAATGCAGACGATTTCTCCCGGTCTTTTTTTTACCACAAATGAGTTACGCTTGTTTACTGCCAGATTGGTAAAAGTCATTTTTATTCAAGCCTTCCAATTTATTACCATTATTCCCACCTCAGCCAGAAGTTGACAAAATCTTTAGTGTAGTAAACCTTTCTTCTACTAGCTGCTGTTCTTGTTGGCTGTAGGTGATTAACCTTTAGGTTATCCGGAAAATATGAGAGAACACCTTGGGCATTTTACAGTAATATTGCTGTCTATGGTAACGGATTCTTGATATTTGCACCGGGGGCAGATTATGATTGTATCCTTAGCTGTTTCTTTTCTGTTGATATACACAACAAAAATTGTTTTACAGTCGGGACAAAACACATTCCATTTTCCCCAAGCTTGGATATTTTCTGTTCGATTGCATTTGGGACAGCGAACTATGGTCATAGTAACCTCTCTTAACATTTAAGGATGAGTTTATAATATATAATATGACATATCTTTTATATTGTTAAAGCAGTTTCAGGAATTATGAATTTATGTTATTAGTCAAGGATGCCAAAAATCTGTTCTAAAATATCGGCTATCCTTTTACAGGCAAAACCATCTCCATAAGGATTACTGGCATGACTCATCTTTTTATAGTCAGTTTCATTTTCAAGCAGCAATTTGAGAGCCTTATAAATAACCTCTTCATCTGTTCCAACCAACTTTAGTATTCCAGCGGCTATTCCTTCTGGCCGCTCGGTTGTCTCCCGCATAACAAGTACCGGCTTACCTAAGCTTGGAGCTTCTTCTTGAATGCCACCACTGTCTGTCAAAATTAAATAACACCTGGAAAGGAAGTTATGAAAATCCAATACATCCAAGGGCTCAATCATTCTTATTTTGTCACAATTTCCAAGAATGTCATAAGCTATTTCTCTAATAACCGGGTTCATATGTATAGGATAAATGACCTTAATATTCGGTGTCTCGTCTATAATTCTCTTGATTGCTCCGAACATATTACGCAGCGGCTTCCCAAGACTTTCCCTACGGTGTGCAGTGAGCATAATGAGCCTGCTATCAGATGCCCATTCTAACTGCTCATGAAAATAGGTGTTTTTAACTGTAGTTTTAAGCGCATCAATAGCCGTATTCCCAGTTACATAAATGGTAGCAGGGTCCTTACCTTCTCTTATAAGATTCTCTTTGGACATATCAGTTGGTGCAAAATTATATTTTGCCACAATGCCTACAGCTTGTCGATTAAACTCTTCTGGATATGGAGAATAGACATTATAAGTCCTAAGCCCAGCCTCAACATGACCAACTGGAATCTGCATGTAAAAACAAGCCAGTGCTGTAACAAAAGTTGTAGTCGTATCACCATGGACCATTACAACATCAGGCCTTACTTTTTCCAAAACTGCCTTAATTAGTTTTAAGATACCTATAGTCAAATCAAACAATGTCTGTTTGGCTTTCATGATGGAGAGGTCATAGTCAGGCACTATATTAAACGCATTTAAAACTTGATCAAGCATTTCTCTATGCTGCCCTGTAACACAAACAAAGGGTTCTAAGTTATCTCTTGTTTTTAGTTCTTTCACTAAGGGACACATTTTGATGGCTTCGGGCCGAGTCCCAAAGACTAACATTACCTTTTTCTTCATCTAGTTCAACCTAATTTAATAATTTATACACAACATCAAAGTTGCCTATATTTTTAATATATTCAATGTAACCTTTTCTTTAGCTTTGTCCACAATATTTAAATAGGGTAATGGCTATAATGCCGTAAAAAGGAGCAGATAATTTAAGGATTCCCGCTTTGTGATTGTTAAAAATATGTTAACATAATAGTTAGGTTAAAAGTTTTTTAATGAATTCATTGGTTGCTCAGAGAAGTAGTTTCGCTCGTATATAGGGTCAGTTTCTTGCTAAAGTAAAAACACAACTTTTCAGTTGTGTTTTCTTTCACCATTTTTTTTCTATTATTTTCTCAAGTATCTTTATCCTAAAGTCATGATATCATTTAGAAGATATATGATGGACCCCAATGTCAAGACACGATTTTTAACTTTTTAAGCGACACGGGGACCTCCTTTCTTGTTTAGTCTTTAGGTCTTTAAATCTTTTAAAATATAAAAGTCTTTTTGTAAGTAGCAGAGGCTGTGGATATGTGGGCAACACGCAGTGTTGTCCAAGCAGGTGTGGAGCTTGTGGATAACCCTGCTTTTTGGGTTATCCATAAATCCACGCCTGCGGCATATCCACGGCCCAGGTTACGCAATCTGTTTCTGCTGCCAATAAGAATGGGCATAGTAGATATCTGCGGGTTTGCACTTATTCAGAGATTGATGCCCTCGCTCATAATTGTAGTAGCGGATAAAATCATCGATTCCCTGGCGGAGAGCTTTTGGTGTTTCATATTGCTTAATGTAGATATCTTCCCATTTAATAGTTCTAAAAAACCTTTCTGTAATCGCGTTATCGAGAGCCCTGCCTTTACCGTCCATACTTATCTTGATGCCGTGTTGTTTTAATGTATCGACATAGGTGGAGCTGGTGAATTGACTGCCCTGATCTGAATTAAGAATGATCGGCGCTCCGTGGTTGTTAACTGCTTTATTGACAGCTTTGATTACAAATTCTTTATTCATGGTTTGAGATAATTCATGTCCCACAATTTTCCGTGAATACCAGTCAATGATTATGACAAGATACATCCATCGGCCCTGCATAGCACAGTATGTAATGTCTATTCCCCAAACATGATTGGGGTGAGCCGGCGTAACGCTCCGCAGCAGGTAAGGGTAAACATATTGTGCCCTGTTGCGTTTGCTCAGATTGGGGCCGGGGCAAATGACTTTTATGCCCATATCCCTCATATAGCGTTGGATGCGTTTGCGGTTTACCTTAAAGCCCAGTTTCATGTCATTGATGTCATCCCTGATGCGCCTGGTTCCTTTAAATGGATGTTTTGTGTGAATTCTGTCGATCAGGTGCTTAATCTTAACTTCCAGTTCCGACGGTTCTTTCACTTTACGATACAGCCCTGTGCGGTTTAAGCTGAGAAGCTCAGCTTGTTCCTTAATGTTAGGGTCTGAATTATCCCAGTCTACCATTGCTGCCCGGTCCCTGACGGGGTATAATTCCTTTAGATTTTTTTTTCAGCCATTCCAACTGCGTAGTTAGACGGCCAACTTGAGAGTATAGGTTTTCAATTTCTTCTTCCTGCTGTTGTTTCTCTTTAGCAGCAGCTTTAGCGTTCTTAGAGGCGGCAAAAACTCTATCCGGATTTTCCAGCAATTCCTTCTTCCAGCGGTGGATCACGCTGGGATGGATATCATAATCTGAAGCAATATCAGTAACAAGGCGTTCTTCTTTAAGGGCCTCAAGGACTATTTTTAATTTTTCTTCTGGTGAATATTGGTTCTTTGGCATTGGGATATGCTCCTTTCCGGTTTGTCGTAATACTTCAACATCGGTGTCGCTTTTCCTCTGCCAAATCGTGTCTCATTTCCTGGGTCCATTATAATAGTCTCCCACTTATTTTCCCTGCCACACAGCGATTTGTATAATTATAGTGAGTCAGAATGAGATTATTGTGGTTTTTTTAAGCACACTATTTTTTCTTATCTCGAAGGTTATTGATAGAACGGGAATACACTTTAATTAGATCCTTCATATATTCCCCGGAGGGAACGCCCTTAAAGTTTTCTATTTCAGTAAAACGCCTGGGAATTACCGTTTCTTCCGGTGTGAATCCCGTAGAGAACTTAACCCTCCAGCGTAATCGGCGGATTTCCTCACCTAATTCTTCCAGGCTCTTCCCCTGGTTTTTGAGGCCAACTGCCTCCAGGGCCTCCTGCAGAACCTCCGGTGTATAAAGTTTTCGGGCGAACAGGCAGGCTACCATGGAGGTTAACAGCACTCTCTGCCTTTCTTCCTTCTCTAAAAGTTCCACAACCCTTTGAGGAGTAAATTCCTCGCGCATCTGGTCAAGCTGGTATCCCGCCGTGTCCAGGTGTGAAAGGCGAAAACCCATGGCCTGGGATACGAAGAAAATTGGCCCCGTGGCATAACCGGCCATTTCCTGACCTAACACGCAGGCAAAATCCTCACCTCCGTAATTAGATGCAGCAGCAGAAACCCCATCCCCCAACAGCCGGTAGAATTCATTAGTTCCTTCGGACAGGTACTGTATTCCCTCCAAATATTCTTTGCTGCTGCCGAACTTAAAGGGAGCCAGAGTCTCTTCCTTTGAAATTAATCCCTTCTCCAGGGCTTCCGTTGCCCAGGCCAGGGCCACTCCGGCGCTAATCACGTCCAACCCGAATTTCTCCACCTGGTCCAGCAGGGTGATGACTTCTTCCGCCCGGGAAATTCCCAGCATGCTCCCCATTGCAAAAACCGGTTCATGGTCATAGGAAACCTGACGGTAGCAGTATTCATGCTCCTCCCCAAACTTTTCCCGCAGCAGGCCGATATGTATACAGCCAATGGGGCAGCCGATACAGGCAATCTGCCTCAGGAGCAGTTTGTCGGCAAAGTATTCTCCGGAAATTCCTTCTGCTTCAGGGAAGGTCGTGGACTGCAGGTTTTTCACCGGCAGGGATTTCATCTTCTCTAAGAGAAGAACGTTTCCCGTTGTCCCAAGACCGTGGTATTTCGTCATCATATCTGACCCCACCAGCTCCTGGAACAGTTTCTTGTAAAGCTTTTTATAGGAAGGGCCAAAATCCAGATCAAAAGAGGAGTCCCCAATAAGCATTATGGCTTTAAGGAATTTTGAACCCATGAGGGCACCGGCCCCCAGCCTCCCAAAATGGCGAAAGGTGTCCACGTTAATACCGGCAATTTTAACCAGGTTTTCCCCGGAAACACCAATCCTCAAAATGCTGCGTTTCCCATGGCCCCTGGCTTCCTTCTGCCGGATCAGGCGGGCTGTTAAGGTAGTGTCCAGTCCCCAAAGGTGACGGGCGTCCTTTACGTTCATTTCCCGGGAACCCGCAACCAGGTAAGAAGGCCTTTGGGCCTTCCCCCGGATAACCAGGGCATCAATATCCGCAAAACGCATTATTGTACCCATGCGCCCCCCGGCATGGGTTTCGGCATAATGCCCGTTGTAGGGGGATTTAAATCCCAGCACTACCTTGCTCATCAGGGGGAAAAGTCCATTTAGGGGCCCTATGGCAAAAATCAGGGGTTGGTCCGGATGAAAGGGTGATTCTTCCGGAAGGCCGTACTCCTGGTACAGTGCTGCCGCCAGGCCGCTTCCCCCCAGGCAGTTTACCAGGTCCTCCCGTTTGATAACCCTCCCTTTTCCCTTGTCAAGGTTTACCTCCATTATTCTAACATAGCCATGAGAAAACACTATACCACATCTCCTTTGGTCTTTTTATCCTCCGTCATAATCAGACAGCTGTGAGGACAAAAAGGGACACAGCGTCCGCAGTGATAACAAACCACGGGTTCTCCGGTTTCCCGGTCCATGATTATGGCCTCCACAGGGCAGGCCTCCTTACAGGAGCCGCAATAAATACAGGCTTCCCTGCTGTACCGGACTCCTCCCTTTCTCTGACGGAAAGCACCGGTGGGACAGGCTTCTGCACAGGGTGCCGGCAGGCAGGCCAGGCAGACCACCGCCTGGAATCCCGCAGTCAAGCCTCCCAGGGTGCGAATGTGAATACCGGAACGATCTAAAGAAAGAGAGCTGTGTACCTGTCTGGCACAGGCCAGCATACAGCAGTAACATCCTATACATTTTTCCATCTCTGCAGCCCTCATTATTTTTGCCAAATCAATTCTCCTTTCCCGGGTTAACATACAATTTACTAAGCCATGGTTACTTAAATAATCTTCTTAAACCTCTACCTGTAGCTTTTCCTGTAGTCCTTCTGGCAATCCTTTTTGCATACCTATTGGACGTCGAAGTCTTTTAAATTATTTGTTAAAAAATGTAGAAACTATTTTTACTCCCCACTCTTCACTGATTACAAGTGACTAATTAATGTATTATTTTCTAATTACATTGTATTTCTACATACATACCGTAATCCCTTTGCAGCAAATTGTCTAGTTTTTGTTTTAAGAGACTTAATAGGAGTTTTAGGTAAAAACATGGGATGTTTGGAAAAATACAGTCTCGTAAACCGCAGTTTAGTCGAAAGGCTAATTGATCCCGATAATAGAAGGTATGTAAAGATAAGGTTAACTGAGGAAGGAGAGGGCGCTTTTGCCAGTATCAATACAATCTTTGATTCATATCTAAAAGGCATCTTTGAAAGCATCCCGGAAAACAAAAGGGCACAGGTTATGGAAAGTCTTGAAATATTAATTGAGGCTTGGGTTCAATATTAGGACTGTCATTTGGTTTTGTTGCTTTTAAGATAGTTAATAAGCTGGGATGGTACGAAAAACATTTATGGGAATAAGATTCAGAAATTTCAATTCCCCTGAACAGATGCTCCCCAGTGTTCATGCCAGGCTATGATAGTTATCCATTCTCTTTTGGAATTAATTTGAGATAATATATCCACAAGGGGTAGAGAGTATCTACCCTGCTTTTCAATTATCCGCACTGCTGGTCAACATGTGCACAATTTCCAGTACCAGGCCTGCCGTTTGTTCAATTTTGCGGGTATCCAGCAGGTCAATGGTATCATTTTCTGTGTGGGTAACCCTACCCAAGAGTTCCATACACATGGAGGTGAAAGCTAAGGTAGGAATCCTCAGCGGCCAGAAAAACCCGTGGTCACTTTCATAAAACGGTCCCTGAACAAAATCCCCATATGCTTTAGCGGTTTGGCTGATCCGGGCTGTCAGTTCATCGGAACATCCAAAAATAGCCATGGTAGTGCTGGCATTCACTGCACCGACGCCGTCAATATTAATGGCTGCGGCAAGGTCATCCGGAGGAAATTCTTGGATATATAAAGCATCTCCGGGAAACCAGCTGTCTTCACCCCCAAAGGCAACCAGCTCCACTGCCGCTTTGGTTTTCAACTTTCTCAGCTGCCATGCCAGCAGCAGTAAAGCCGCAACCCCTGACGCGTTATCCATTGCCCCCGGTGTCCCAGGTTTTGTATCATAATGAGCACATAACAGGATCTTTTTTCCCCCCTGCCCCCACCGGCCAATCACATTGGAACCGGTACCGGCTCTCCTCCGGGTAACAATTTTCAGTCTGGCCTTTTCCCCTGCACTTTCAACTACAAATTTCCCTTCATCCCTGTATACTGTCACCGAAGGAATATCCAATTCGCTGTCTTCAATTACCGGCAGCGGAATATCATAGTGGGATACGGTTATTACGGCAGCGGGCCTGCCTTTTTCCAAAAGCTCTATAAACCGATCCTTATTTTCATCCATGTATAAACGTCTATCGAAGTTTTTAGGCATAAAGCTGGTGGCCGTAATCTCTCCGTGAATCACAGCGATCCTGCCGGTTAAATCAAGGTTTTGAAGTTCCTCCACCGAAGTGACTGGAACCAGTTCTGCTTCCATATCACAGGAGGGAGAAAAGGTGTTTATAACTAACGGGACCTTTTTCCCCGCCACCGTCAGCTCTCCGGAAACAGCCTGCCAATCAGGGCAGGGGTACTTCTGCTCAACCACCTGGTATCCCGCCTGCTTCATTTCCCCGCCTATAAAGTCTGCCGCCCTCCTGTTGGCCTGTGACCCGGCCGGCCGGGCTCCAATTTCCACCGAAAGCCGATTTACACAGTACTCAACATACTTATCATGATTCATGTACATTTTTAATACCCTCCCTTTAGCTGATTTGCACTTTAATATTACATCAAATACAAACCCTGGTGCGCTAATGGAGGGTTTTTAACTCAAGGGGGAGGTCATCCTGTTGTGCCCAGGTTTATAATTAGTGATAATTAATGATTCGTTCCAGGCACTCAATCAATTCCCCGGCAGCCTGTTCTATTTTTTTAATTTTAGTAAGCCACCGGTTGGTATTATATACGATGTCCTCCTCCTCCGGAGGAAGCTGGTCCAAAATCCCGGTTAGCCCCTTTCTTACTCCCCGGTCATACTGCCTGAACATATGATGAATGGACATCAGGCTGAACCTTGCCTTGCGCAGCGCGCGAATTACATACAACCTGTGAAGCTCATCCCTACCATATATACGGTATCCGTTTTCAGGGTCCCGGGGAATATTTATCAACCCGTTGCGTTCCCAACTTCGAAGCGCATCTAATGTGATGTCCAGCAGTTCCGCTGCTTTATTGGTCTTCAAATACTGCCCTGGCAGCTCTATACGTTCATAATTATTTACAGCCCAGGCTTCTAAAATTTCAGCAGCAATTTCCGCCTTTTCTCTCTCCTTCTGCACCAGAGTCAGGTGTTCCAGTGCCCTCTCTACTGCCTGGTCAAAACTGCCGGCAGCAGATAGCTGCAGCACCGATAGTGCTTTTTTACGGATAGCACCCCCCAGCCAGGTACTGCAAAATGCTATTTTTACCATGCGAACATGCTCGAGATGAAGCCTGCTGAAAACCCGATAGCCGTTTTTTGCCCTGGGCACCGGCGGAATAAAACCCAGCTCCTCGTACTGCCTGACCGTATTGGGATGAATTTCACATTCAGCCGCAACCTGAGAGGTTGTAAAGGTATCTCCTTTTTCAAAACCTTGTTTCTTCTTATTTTTCATGATTTCCAGCATATCCTCTGCGCTGTTTTTAAACATTAGTCTATGGTTTTACACGATTGTAATTTTTGATAATCTTCTTCCGATAACATATCCCTTGCAGCCAGTAAATGCTTTAAATATTCTTTGCTGGGTTTCAGGCCAAAATATTTCAGCACTGCTTCTACTCCTCAGGCTAAGTAGCTACTGTTCCGATCTTTCATTCTTCTTGGGAGGAAGGTCCGTTTGAGTTATGCCCTTCAATCATTTTAGAATAAATGATCTATATGTTCCGGTGAACCTAAAATCACCAGGCGCGAACCCTTCTGCAATGAATAATTTAACGAAGGTTCCATAGCTTTATTGTTTTCCACAATGCATATTATCTTAAAATTCTCCGAATTTTTTATTGCCAGTTCCTGAATAGTTACCGGTTCACCTTTCCAGGTTACTTCCCGAACCACGTAGTTTGAAAGCTTTGGCAGTACACCCATCTTTACCATGGCAATCTGCAGAAGCTGAAAGCCAAGCATTGATTCCGAAAGGACATGATTGCTGCCTGCCTGGCGCTGGCGTTCGATGGCATCCACGTGGATAGCCCGGGCCATAATATTGATATGGGGGTTTATCTGCCTGGCGGCCAGAACGGAAAATATGTTGAGGCTGTCGTCATTAATGGTAACAATGAGAGTATTGGCTTTGTCTATGTTGACCTCCTGCAGGACATGAGGTTTTGTTGCGTCCCCCACTACCAGTTTACCCCGAAAATAAAGGGGGCGCCTCTTAATGTCTATTACATGGGGCTCAATGCCGGTATCATTTAATCTTTTTCCTGCTTCCTGCCCTACTTTTCCCCCACCAATTACAACAACATGCTCTCCGGGTCCGGGGCCGCCCATAAGGGAAGCCAGCCGGTCAACATTATCATGTGGCCCCAATACCAAAAGAGTAGATTCATTAAGCAGGCTTGATGGCGAAGGGGGGGATATAGTGCCGTCCTCCTCCCAGATTGCAGCTATGGTGGCCCCGGTTTCCGTGCGCAATTTAGCGTCACCTATTGTCTTTCCGCTGAATTCACTGTCGGCTCCCACATGGATGATACTTGGTTTTAACTGAGCCACAATCTCAGAGGGCACTTCCACATTTAGCAGTTCAAGGAAGCTTGTGGGGCTGGCATCGGCACAAATCCAATCCACCAGCTGCCTACCCAGCTCTTCTTCCAGGGGAACCACGTAATGAGCCCCTGCAGCATAAGCCAGCTCAGCCCTGTTTTCGTTTTCCATCACCGCCAGGATGAGAGTATCGCTTATGTTGGAAATACCTAAAGTGATATTGATATTTTCTGTATCTTCATTTACGGCCACAACGAGTCGGGCGTTTTCTATATTCAGTTTTTTCAAACCTTCATTATACCTGGGATCGGCACAGATACTTTGAATTCCCCTCCGCATCAGTTCCACAGCCTCAATTTGTTCCCTGGCAGCCACCACATAAGGGATATGGCAGCTCTCAAGCAGGGTAATAGTGCGGGCTACAGTTTCGTTATAAGAAGTGAACACCACGTGGCCCGCCTGATTCGTAAAAGTTGGAGCCCGGGGAGTGATGCGGCTTTCAATGAGGGAGGCCATCAAGGTTCCCGCAGTCATGAAAATTAGAAAGACCCCGGATATCATTAAGAGTATTGATATCATCACCATGGGAAATGAATGGAAGGGAAGCAGTTCCCCGTATCCGGTGGTGGTAATGGTTTGAAATATAAAAATCGCTGCCTGGCCGGCGGTTATTTCCCTACCTTCAAAAATGAGCATAAATTTTTTTACTACGGGAATAAGTATAAGAATCCACAGCACTGCCAGGAACAGGATTCGATACAGCAGACGCTTCGTATAGTCCGCTACTCGAAAATATTGGGCCTCTGTCCCGTCAAAGTGTTCCATCTGCTTCTGGGGAAAAAATAGATCTTTTAATGATTTCATAGTTTTGGCCTTTTCCGTAAGATATAATGATTGCAGGAAAATTCTGCTGTAAATATTATATCACAAGTGCATCATTACAAAAATTTTTCATTTACCGGATAAAGCTATATTTAGATAGATAATAAGCATTGACCTATACCCTACAAAGATGATCTTGACCGAATTTATATGCTGCACGTGCAGCACCAACCGCTTGCAATGAGCAGCTACAGCCAATTATTGTTGTTCAACGAAGAAAACCGCTGGAGGCTGCAGTATTGTATGAAAATTTTAGCGAGGACAGGTGGCTAGACTAAAAGGAAATAACCAGTAATTGCAGGCTGGTCCTCCCTTAACAAATTAGACGTTATTTTTTCCCTGGTATTCTAACAGCTCAGATACCGTTTTAAACGTATATCCCTCTGCCCTCAACGTATCAACAATTTCTTCAATGGCGTTCAACGATTCCATTCTACTTTCATACATGATATGTAAAAGAACTATTGATCCGGGCTTAACATTTTCAACAACATGATCAATAATTTTTTGTGAACTGGAGGCAATCTCTGGATATGAATCCGGCTCTATATCCCACATTATGGTTTTCATATCATTTTGTCTTAAAATATAGGGTAACAGAATTAGCTTTTTCCCATTAGGAGGCCTGAAGTGAATATCCCCTTGATACCCTGCTTCTCTAATCAACTGATTTGTTAATTCAATTTCTTTTCGTATAAATGAGGGCGATTTTAATACCATTCGTTTATGCGAATAAGAATGGTTTCCCAACTCATGACCGGCTAATACGATATTTTTCCCTTCCTCTTTATACTGCTCTAATTCCCTGCCGGTAACAAAAAATGTTGCTTCGACCTCCAAGCCCTCCAGGAGTTCTAAAATTTCACCGGTTTTCTCCGTAGGCCCATCATCAAACGTTAATGCCACTACTTTTTCCTGTGTATCAACCTGCTCTATTAAACCGCCAAAAAACTGAAAAGACCTGGAGCTGCTTATTTGTAATCCCGCAAAAGATATAACAAATACAATAGCAAACAGAGTTACTAATATTATTATATTTTTTTTCATGGCTTCCCCCTTTAATTTTTTGGCCTGCCACTAAAACAGGCCTGTCCTTTTCTTTCTGCTGCTTCGATAAAAACCCTTAGGGCTTTTGATACATGGATAACGCTGACTTAATAACCACCTGTTATTGAGGGAGCAGATTTAGCAAGTCGGAATCCAAGATCATCAATGCAAAATGATGGATGGCTGCGGCGTCGGCATGTTGCCCCACAACCTCTGGCCTTCTCTGCCCAGCCACCGCCACGAAAAATTCGATAGGAACCATACACTTCTTTATCATATATATCCCAACACCATTCCCAAACATTCCCTAACATATCATACAGGCCCCATGCATTTGGTTCCTTTCTGCCTACTTCTTGGAGTTTGCCTCCTGAATTATCTTTAAACCATGCAATCATATCCAGCTCTCCATATCTATACCCTGTTGTTCCTGCTTTACAAGCATACTGCCACTCTGCTTCTAAAGGAAGACGATAACCTTCTGCTTCCCAGTCACAGATAATATCTTTACCAGTATAATCTTTAGAATAACATTTTTTCAATCCTGCTTTCTGAGAAAGTAAATTACAAAAATTAATTACATCATTCCATGAAACATTTACCATTGGCTTCTGGTTTCCATCCAACGGAAGGGATGATTCTTTTGTAATAGCTAAAAATAATTCCTTAGTCACGGGATACTTTGAAAGAAAAAATGGTTTTATTTCAACTGTCCATTCTTTTTTTGTTCTATCATCTCTTAGTTGTATTTCTCCTCCATGAATTTTTATCATTCCATTATCAATATAATTCTTTATTTCATTGGACAACTCTACTGCCTCCTCAATTATTAATACATACTTTACTCTGAAAATTTTCAAGAGGGATTGGGCCTACCTACCTGCTGTCCCTGCTGGCATTCCTGTTATCCCCCATGACAAAAATATGGTTTTTAAGGAACTGCAATTACTTCGTCAATACAAATAATTTCTTCCTTAAATATAGTCCTCCACCAACAATAGACCATTTCGAAATACTCTGCCCTATCTAAATTCTAATATGTCACCTGACAGACCGACAACTGGTTTAATCCAAATATAATCGCGGTCAACGCCCGATATTTTGTTAATAATTGGGGCATTAACAATTTCGTCTTTAAAGATCCTTTCTCTTTCAACTCTACTGTCAATCATCACTATACCATCATAATCAGGTTCAAATTACCCGCCAAATTAAAAATTTATTTATTAAGGGAGAGCTGGAACAGATCCAGGCACTGCCTCCATTCGAAGCCTGGCTAAGATTTAACCTAAATTAGCAAGTCTTTTTAAATACCTGTTTTCCTATTTCCTCCCATATGGGCAAACATATAAACACATTCCACAAACTTCTATCTGGCTTTTTTCCTTCATTTTTTCAAAATATTTTTTACACTTTCTAGCGTCATATCTTTCTTCTCGAGGCTCTTCTTTGTGAAAAGGTTTACCAGTAAATGCTTTCATTGGACATACATCTACGCAAGCCGAACAATCGCCACATTGCTCTTCCATGAGTTGTCCAGTTGGTTCAATTGAAGCATCCGTCAAAATTGATACCCACCTTACTCGAGGTCCACTATCAGGCGTAATTAATAAGCAACTCTTACCTATCCACCCCAGTCCTGATAGACTTGCTCCCATCTTATGGGAAAAAGAGGCACAAATTCGTTCGTCATCAATTCGTTTTGATGCTGGAACAGGAAGTACAGTATACCCCTGTTGTTGTATGAAACTACTTACTATTGATGCAACCATATCTAACCGTTGATTAATAACATCAAAAGCATGGTGCCTATAGTTAAGTGCTGCAGATCGTTCAGATCTTCTTGGTAGTTGATCAACAATATGATTAATTAACGAAATACCTAAAGAAATAGAATAGGGAAAACTCGCAATCTCCGAACCACCTTGACTAAGAATGGCTTGTTTCGCTTTTGATAAATCCGCAACGCCAAAATAAGTAACACCGTTTTGAAGTGCCAATTCTTTTATTTGCTCGGTTAAATCCACTTTAATCATCCTTTCTACCCAAAAAAGCTTAAGAAATTAGAGTTTTGTCTTACTCGATTAAATTATTTAACCAGGAATTAGTATTTGATTTACCAAATATTTACTGCATGAAATAAAAAAAGGCAGACTAACTGCCCTTTTTTCTCCTCTGCTTTACACATTCGGTCAATAAATACTCAATCTGTCCATTGATAGAGCGGAAATCATCTTTCGCCCAGGCCGCCAGCTCCTGCCAAAGGGACGGTGATAACCGCAGTAACAGCTGTTTTTTGTTTTTTTCTTTATCCGCCATTCGGTTTACAATCCCTTTTAATTTAATTAATACAGTGAGCCGCTGTTAACAACCGGCTGGGCATCCCGGTTTCCGCACAGGACAACCAGCAGGTTACTGACCATTGCCGCTTTCCTCTCTTCATCCAACTGGACAACATCGTTTTGATTCAGCTTATCCAGCGCCATCTCTACCATCCCTACAGCGCCCTCCACAATCATCTGCCTGGCATCAATGATAGCTGAAGCCTGCTGCCTCTGCAGCATGGCGGCTGCAATTTCAGGAGCGTAGGCCAAATGGGTAATCCTTGCCTCTAATATTTCCAGGCCGGCAATCTCTACTTTATCCTGAAGTTCAACTTTTATCTTTTCTGCCACTTCCTGGCTGCTGCCCCGCAGGGACATTTCATTTTCCTCACCAGGTGTGTCATAAGGAAATTCTCTCACAATATTGCGGAGTGCGGAGTCACACTGAATAGATAAGAATTCCTTGTAGTTATCTACATTGAAAACAGCTTTTACCGTATTGACAACCCGCCAGATTACAACAATACCGATAATAATTGGATTACCCAGCTGATCGTTGATTTTTTGCTTTTCATTATTTAAGGTCATAGCTTTGAGCGAAATTTTCTTGTTTATTGAAACAATATTACTTGCCGCCTGCATTTCTTTTTCCCCGGATAATACGCCGGAGGAGGTAGTTGAAACAGCTGGACTGGCCGACATGACAAAGGGATTGACAAAGAAAAAACCCTCCCCTTTTAGAGTACCGAAATATTTACCAAATAGTGTTAATACCAGCGCTTCTTTTGGTTTAAGAACCTTCAGGCCAATAAAAATAATTGGTCCAACAATCGAAAAATAAATAGTTCCTGCAATAATTAATGCCACTCCCAAAACAGAGTCCCCTTCCCCCGTTAGCCTGATGCCCCAAATAAAAACAATCACTGCTAAAATCATCATAATTATGTTTCCCAGCAAAACCGGCATACCTTTTACTGCTCTTGGTTCAATTTCCTGGTCATGCGTTTGTTCCTGGATTATTTTTTCAGTTTCGGCCATTTTACCTCATCTCCTTTATGTAATTGTTATGATATTAATATAATATCATATTTATATAATATAGCAAATCCTTATAAATGTCAATAATATGTAAGCAGTTCTTGCCTGCTCACCCTGGATTCCAACCAGTGAACTGGTTTCAGCAAGCTTTAAAATCGGAGAATCAGGTGGAGACTCTACTTCACCTGATTAAAAGCCCCACCTACGCTAACGCTTAGAGGTGGGGGTCTTATACCCTAAAAAAAAGAGATAAAGAGCCTGGCTTTTTATTTTTAATAATCTAGCTGTCCGATGCCCATTATTACCTTTGATGTTTATTATAGAAAACGCGCTGCCGTCCCTCAAAAGACCCTCAGGCTTGACTGGTTAGTAACTTAAATTTAGAAAGTTCTCCCCCACAACCAGGACAGTAATTGCTTCCCCACTCTAATTGGAAACCACATGCTCCACAGAAACTTCTTTCTTCGAAAGCTAACCGAATACTAGCGGTTTTCTTTAAACTCAATATACCGCATGAACAGCAGTAAACATTTTCTACGGCATTGTCCTGACCACAATGATTACAGTACATCCTATAATTTCACCCCTTTTACTCTGACAGCAGCTGTCCACACGCAGTACAATATTTGTAACTCTCGTTTACCGGAGTACCACAGCAGCTGCAATTTCCCACAGTTACTTCCAGTTTAGGTTTTTCCACTGGGATGCCACAACCTGCACAAAACTTATCCTCCATGCTTACATTAGCTCCACAACTGGCACAGGCTAGAGAATCCACCTCTCTCTCAAACTCAGCAATTTGCTTATGTAAATTCCAAATTTTTTTATCTACTGCCTTCATATTTTCAGCAATTTCTTGCACTTCTTCATCCTTAAATTCTTTTCTGCGATACATATAATGGATCCGCTGACCAATCCGTGTAAGCTGGAGAGCCTTCTCTGCCTGCAGCTGCTGCAGGTCTTTCTTCATCTGGTTTATCTCTTTGGCTGTCTCTATTTTTTTCTTGCCGGTTTCCAGGCCCTCCTGAACCTTGTTTAATCCACTTCCTACCACACTCTGTAAATCAGCCATTTTAAAACCTCCCTATTTTTTTAACCTTACTGGTTAATAACTTACTTTGGGGCCTCCTGTGGGATCTGTTTGAAGAAGATTACCCCGGTTAAATTGCCTGATATTATTTATATCCCCAGCCTGGTCCAGCCAAAATATCTTGAACTCTTTACTCTCTTGAAAAATCTGCTTCCGGGCTGAACTTCCCTGAATCCCTGCTTTATAGGCAGTATAAATCCCATCCTTCTGCAGGACATAAAAAAAGTTTTCCCCTTCCCGGTCCCAGACCAGCTGCGTTATTTCTCCCCCTGTTTCATCAAAATCCCGTAGAAACATGTGTGACAAATCGTAAATCCATAGGGTCACCTGATTGTTTTCCCGGGCAGCCACCGCCATTGTCTGATTGTTTGGGGATACAGTTATCACGAGATTTTCTCCAGAAATTCCTGTCTCAAAAACAGCTTTTGTCTGCAAATCATAGATATACAGCTCCCCCTGCTGTTGATAAACCAGATAGGGGGAGGAAGGAATCATGGCCACCCCATCTATGTCTTTCATTTTTTCTATCCTTTCTGTTAAAGCATCCAGAACACTTACCTGCATATATCCCAGCCCGCTTTCTTCAAAAAAACCAATCACCAGCTGCGCTGTTTCCGGGTCATACATGGAACAAGAAAAATGTCCCTCCAGAAAAACATTGATTTCTTGTTTCTTCTGAATGTTAAAATCATAGATGATTACGGTTACGGCTGTAAAATTATCATGTAAAAAAACGGCTGTAATATGCTGCTTCTCTTCATCTAACCCCGCCTGAATCAACCGGTTTTCCTGGGGAGCTTCTCCCAATACCTGTCCGGTTTCTGCCTCAATTAGCTGCAGGATTTCACCGGCTTCCCCTCTTTTTTTACATACCAAAAAACTGCCGTTGGGAGAAATATCTACAACTTCCCCCGGGAGAGAAACCTGCCTGTAATCCATTTCGTCACTGTTCAGGTGATAAATTTCCCTTTGGCCTACGATAATCTTTTTGTTAAACCTGTTAAATAACGCTGTCCTGGGGTTGGCAGCCATGTAACGGCTTTCCCTTAAATCTCTCTTCAGTAAATCGTACTGCTTTACACCGTGCTTATTTCCCCGGGAAACCAATAAATTTATGCTCCGGTCCCCCGAATAATATAATGCTTCTACTTTTTCCTCACTGAAAAAGATGGGGTTTAATTTGTTCCTCCCAGGCTGAACGATACCCAGCAGAAAACCATCATTCTCTATCATCACCAGGTAATGGTCTCTGCAAATAATAGCTGTACCGTAGGCAATAGATATAAGAGAAAAAAAGCTAATGATGACCAGTAACAAAAGACAGCACTTCAACTTTCTGCTGATGTTCATATCTTTTTCTCCTGAAAAATTGATCGGAAAAAACGAAAATACTCCTTGCCACGGAAGAACTTATTTTTCCTCCACCGGATGGTCATTACCGTAATATTATCCCTGGCGCCAGCATTTACAGCTTCCTTCACCAGAAATTCGCTTATTTTTTGTAAGGAATAATTATTGACAGTCAATTGAGTTAAAAAAAACATAATATTATTATCTGAAAACATGGAAAAAAACCCATCGCTTGAGAGGAGAAACAGGTCTTCCTCACCAAAACGCCCCGTCTTATGAAAAATGTTTAATTCCGGAGTAATCCCCAGGCACTGCAGCAGTATATTCCTTTTGGGGTGTACCCGGGCCTCTTCCTTGGATAACAGCCCTTTTTTCATCTGGGAAGCCACCCAGGATTGGTCTTCTGTCAGCTGCTCAATACAGAAGTCAGTAATATCACCAGAAGCCGGGTAACCCCGGTATATCCTGCTGTCCCCCACATGAACCGCTAAGTATGAACTCCCATAAAGAAATAATACCGAAAGGGTCGTACCCGTATTTAACTGCTGTTTTTGTTTTAATTCCAGCAGCTTTTTGTTAACCTGACGAAATACCTCGGTCAGGCCTTTGTTTACTTCTTTTAAAAAATCTTCTGTTTTTATTAAAGCCGGAATCCGGTCATCCCACCATTTTTTTACATATTCTACCGCGATACTGCTGGCTGCTTCCCCGGAATTATATCCACCCATACCATCGGCAATCATGGCAATAACGAAACTCTTTTTTTCCGGCCCGGCAGCGATCCTAAGAAATGACCGGTCTTCATTTATTTTTTTTATATTTCCTACGTGAGTAGCCAAACCGTAATCCCAACCACTGTAATGTAAACGCACCTGTTACTTACCCCGTTTTAAAAGTATATTCTGTTTTTGCCAGCCTCAACACATCTTGATCCGTCAAAACATAAAGTTCGTTGGGCACCAGTTTTTGACCGTTTAAAAAGCTCCCATTCTTTGATCCCAGGTCTCTTGCCTGAAATCCTTCGGGGTTATAAATAATCTCCAGATGAATACGGGATATTCCTTTGGTCTCATCTAAATAATTGACCGCAGATAAATTTCGGCCGATCACAAAGCGGTCTCCGGTGATTTCAATCTTTTCAATTTCCTTGTTCCTGTTCACTTCCAGAAAAGCCCTTGCCTGAGAATGGATACTGTCTTCAAATAAAATTTCTGTATCCTCAGTATTAAAAAAAAGTTCTGTTTTATCCCCAGTAAAGTCATCCTCCCACTCTTCTTGATGTAGAACCGGCTGTTTTTCCGGAAGGATTTTTTCCAATACTTTAGGTTCCACATCTTTCTTCTGCACCGGCAGCTTATTTACTTCTTTTTCCTTTTCCCAATTTACCGCCATATACACTATACTGAGAACCAGAGTTACGGTTAAAGCCAAACCTAAAAATAGATTCTGTGTAGTCTGATTCCTGAGATAAAACACCCATGAAGCCACAAACAATACCAGAACAACGGAATATAACAGTAATTTATTTTTTTGAGAATTCATAATAGGCTTCGCTTTCACCCCCTGTCTAATTGATTGCTCCCCTCGCCTCGTCTTTTACCTCATAATACCGATTTAATATAACCATTTCAATATTTTTTGACAACCTGCATGTTTTTTGGAATGAACAGCAGTATTTGCCTCTGGTAATAAACGACCCTCTTTTTCTTCCTATTTTTTTATTCACTATCTTTCTTCTTTTTTTTCTATGCTCCCTAACATATCATGCCTGCTGAAGAACAGTATGGATGTTATCAATTCATTGATTAATAAATCCAACCCTTTGCTTTCAGTTCATTAATTTTATTTCTAGCAGTTTCTACTTCTCCCGGATTTTGATTTAGCTGTACCGTTTTGTTCAAGTACTTATAGGAGTTCTCATAGTTTCCGTTCTTTAATTCAAAAAGGCCGTAAACCAGGTTTGCTCTAGAACTGTTATCATCCAACTCCAGCGCCCGTACAAAAGCCTGGCGGGCATCCGGCAGCTGGCCTAACTTATCATATAAGATGCCAATGTTGACCAGAAGAGCCGAATCTTCAATACCCAAATTTTTTATTTTGTTAAAGGCCACCAGCGCGTCCCTGAACATCTGCTCACTTATGATGGGGTCCAGAGTCTCAAAAAACAGCCCCGCATCATAACAAATTCTCCCCAGGTCATTCAGGATGGTAATATTATTGGAATCTAACTGCTCCGCTTTCATTAAAAGTTCTATAGCATTTTTACAGTAATGCTGTTTTTCAGTGCTGCTGATACCCTGACTGCTCAAGAGATGATACAGCCTGGCTAAACTGAGAAGATACCTGGTATTAGAAGGATCCAGCTGTACTGATAATTTAAATTCATTTTGGGCTTTATCATAGTCCTGCTGAGCCAGGGCCAGCTCGCCCCTGACATAATGAATAATATGAACCTGTTCGTTTCTCCGGCTGAAAATTTCCTCCAGGACTTTCTCCGCATTTCCAAACTCACCCACTTTGCCATAGCTGACCGCCAGGTCCCGATAGGCATGGTCGCTCTCCGGCCCAGGATCATATTGGGTAACAGCCTGGTTAAAATACCAGATTGATTTTCGATAATCCGCAAGATTGAAGTAAGCAGTACCCAAAAGATATTTTACTTCGCCATTCTTCGTTAAAATTCCCTGGTTCATTATATCCAAGAGGTAGTCAACCATGTTTTCCTCACGATTTAACCGCAGCAGAACTCTGGCCAAATTTAAATGAGCCTCTTCCCCATCAAAATGTCCCAGGGCTTCTTCAAATTGCTCCAATGCCCGGGCATAATCCTCCCGGGCATAAAAAGTTTTCCCTTCCTCTATATAATAATTATACCGGGCAATACTCTCCTCAACCCTCTTTTCATACGCCAGGCCCACCAGGTAGTACCCCAAGGAAGCGGTTATTACTAAGAAAACCGCCGCAGCCAAAACTATTTTTTTAATTTTGGAAAATCTATATTCCTTGTTTAACGTGTGAATGTTATTTAAATTCTGCAGCAATTCCCCTGCGGAAGGGTAGCGGGCTGCCGGGTCCCTTTGAACGCATTTTTCTATGATGGTGGCAGCCCCTTCTGATAACCCTGGAAAGTTCCGCACAGAGGTCAGATCATCGAGAAATTCCCTGGGATTTATACCGGTGGCCGCGTGAAACAGGGTAGCCCCTAAACCATAGATATCCGCCCTTGCGTCTGTCCTGCCCGGCGTGTACTGTTCTGGTGCAGCATACCCCCTGGTCCCCACACCATATTCACTGCCCTGACCCTCAACATGTTCTTTCGCAATACCAAAATCAATTAGTTTTACATCTCCATTTTCATCAATAATAATATTGCCGGGTTTCATGTCCAGGTATATTATAGGAGGTTTTAAATTATGTAAGTATACCAATATTTCACAAAGCTGTTTCGCCCACTTTACTACCTCCTGTTCATGACACTTTCCCTGCCTCTCCAGGAGATCTTTCAAGGACTCCCCTTCAATGTAATCTTCTATGATATACAAAAATGAGTTGATCTTAATAATATCTACAATCCGAGGCAGGCAGCGATGATTTAGCTTTTTTAAAATTTCGGGCTCTGCCAACAGATTTAGTTTCGAAGCCCCTGCTGTATTGATCTCTTTGATGGCCCAGTAGTTCCCTAACTTAATGTTTTGTGCCAGGTACACACTGCTCATGCCCCCCTGGCCCAATGTCTTAATAATCCTATATTTTTCGTCTAATATCTCATTTGGCCGTACCATTAAGAATCCCTTCCCGGTCTCTTAATAAACACGATAAATCTTAACTCCTATCCAATACTTCTGTATTATCTGAAAAATATTCTGTTTCATCCTGATCATTCAATAATTCAGTCTCTTCCTCCAGAAATTCTGTTTTATCCTGATCAATTAACAATTCTGGCTCTTCACTGTCATTTAACAACTCGGTTTCTATATAATGTTCCTCGGCTTTTTCTATAATCAATAATTCCGTTTCTTCTTCCAAGGGTTCCTTTTTCCGATCTTGAATATTTTTGCTTTTTCCAGCACTAAGTTTCTGCATTTTTTCTACAAAATTCTGTTCTTCCACCTGCCGCCTTTTTGCGGCCATGATCAAGATACATGCGACAGCCAGACAGCTGGCTCCTAAAAACACCACACCCAGTAAGATATATCGTAAACCCCCGGAATAAAGCCATAGGTAACTCAATATAACTCCCCCATGAAAACCTTATTTCAATCTTTATAATCTGACAGATTAATTTTCTTTTTTCTTTGAAAGCCGCCTGCCTGGTATGCTCTAAAAAGGCTGCCCGATTAAATCCCTTACATTGTCCGAGGAAATGGCAAACACAGAACCACATCCACGGTTACATGAAGCTCATCCAAGCTATAATCACTATAGTAAAATATTGACATGCTGTGAGAAAAAACTATGACAATAAGGCTGGCAATAATAAGGGGCTGAAAAAATAAAAACATTGTGTTTTTTCGGTCGGCCTCTAATTAAAAACAGCAATCAACTGTAGAAACATTACATGAGTTGAATCCCTAAACCAATTTTTATTACTTTACCGTCTTGTATGGTTATGTGTAGACCTATCGAACCCATTCCGCCTGAATGTGGTCCATAGGATATGAATTCCGGTTCTCCTCTGTCATCATAACTAACATAACCATGAATACCATAACCTACACCAGTATCTACATATTCACTAGAATACAAAATTCGTTCATTATTATTTACAGGATATCCTTCATCTAAAAACCTACGAAGGACTGTTTCATAAAAATCCCCCACATGGATATTTCGCGGCCCATTTGCTCCCGGGCTGTGAATAGAAATGTGATAACAGTGATACCTGCCATCAAAATTTAAAAACCATAGTTCCCCCAAGGGATAAACTAGCTGTAAATGATATTCCTCAAACCCTTCGTCGTAGTTAAGATTACGCTGCAGGGGAGCCCCCAGTACAGCAATAATCTCATCTTCATCGTCCAGTAACTGTATTCCATAGGCTGTATTGTCATTTTGATTTAAAGGTTCCGTGCTTTGAGGTATGTCCTCCTCAATTTCCTCCGGCTCCACTCCCAGTTCTCTCAACCTGTCTAAATATAGTTCATCTCCTGTGAGCTCATATAAAAGCAGGTAACTTTCATAGACAAGTTTATCTATGGATAGAGCCCGCGCTGCCAGTTCAACAGCTTTTACATGATCCCCTTTATCTTTAAAGTAGTGGACTAAATCTAAAAGTATATTGGTCTCATCTAACGCATCAATATCCAAAAGGCTGATGAGTTCTTTTGCACTGTTTATCTCTTCTTCCCGTTGATAAGCTAAGGCCGCGAGAGACAGGACTTTCATACTTTCAGTTCTCTCATAAAGGTTTTCATACATATAAATTATTTCATTATACTGCTCCAGTTTAAATAGACTGTAGAACTGAAACATTAATCCTGTAAGGCTGTCGGGTTCTCCTTCTAACATCCCGTAAGCTTCCACCTGTAGTTCATCGAAGCTCTGAGAATAAATACTGTCCAGGACATAGAAAACATTATAGTGATTAATATCCAGTTTCAGGGCTTTCTTTACCATCTCCAGGGCTTTTTCAGCCATGTCATTTACCACATACGCTTCCGCCAACAGGCTATAGTTCTCCGGAAATTCCGGGTTCTTGCTTATGGCCTGCTCCAAAACTTCTATGGCTTTCCCTACTTCATGACAACGCTTGTAAACCCCGGCCAGGCCCCGGTAGGCTGACTGTTCGTTTTCATCTTCTTCAAGAATTTTCAGGTATTCTTTTTCCGCCTCTTCATATTTTTCCTGAGTCACATAGATATCTGCCAGGTCCCGGCGCAGGGGAATCTTTTGATCTACAATTTGAATCCCTTCGATTAAGACTTCTTCCGCAGACTCATAATCTTCTTGGACTGTATAGACCTTTCCCAGACCGGTATAGGCCCGTTCTTCTTTAGGAGCAATGTCTATGACTTCCCGGTAGGCTAAAATGGCCTGTTCATATTCCTGGTCCAGCAGATACTTCTCCGCCAGGGCCAGCTTATCCTCCATGGCTTTTTTCGTGCCGGTAGTTACCGAGTTTCTGGAGGCCAAAAGTACCAGGGGAATGATGATTAGAGCCGCAATAAGTATGAACACCGGCTTTGTTTTATTACTTTTGGTTTGGGCCACAGGCTGAACCGGGCCCTCTTTTGTTGGATAATTTTGAACAGAAAATCCGCAGCCTGCGCAGAACTTATCTCCTGGTTCCAGTTTGCCGCCGCATGAGGGGCAATATTGGTTGTTTTGTGACACCATAAATACCTCCAGTTTAAAATACATCTAATCATTACAATAATAGCATTAATTCAATTATTTGATAGTATTATCGTCTATAATCACGATTTAAGCGCTTATAATAACGATTATTATGATTAAAGTAAAAAACATACCCCCTTATTCAAAATAAATTCAACACACCCAACTTACATCTTAGCATTCTATATATATCTAACAGCAGACGATACTCATAATCACCAGTTTACCGCTTATTATTACAGTTTAAGAAATTAATATTGTTGACAGGTTTTCAAATATATCTAAATTATTGTATTATATGCCTCTGTTACGATTTTTTTTTATTAAAACAATCATAAGAAGGAATTATTCAATTTTGTAACGAAGGATAAGTATTACCATTAAAATGCAAATGAACCAATAAAACTTTGCGTTAAAATTATTATTGTTATTTCTAAATATAAATTATCTATCCCTATACGGAGGAAACAGATGCACCTTGAAGTTATTCGTTTTTTCGTTATTTCTCTTCCCCAGGCTATTTTCCCACTTATAGCAACTTTGGTTTTATTTCAAGAAGATGTAGTAAAGTTATGGAAGAAGGTGGTTTGCGCAAGTTTTTTATTTGCATTAGTAACTTTATTTAGCTTTAACTTTGTTAAAATAAATTCATTAAAAATGGCAATAGATATAATTTTTGTTATAATTATTTTAAAAATTTTGTTTAAAATAACCTGGCTTCGAACTTTACTGCTGGCTTTCGTTTATTATGTTATTACATTTCTTTCTACTGCAGGTGGTTTTCTGATTGCTGTATACTGTTACAAAGCACCCTTATCTGAAACAGTAATGGATCTATCTAATTTATTAAAAGCTTTTTTCCCATCATTTTTGATTACAATACCAATAGCATATGTAGTACGACCTCTGGGAAACTCAATTTATTCAATATTTGTAAAAGTAAATCTTTTAAAAACATCTACTTTTTATTATCTGCTGTTAGCCATCTTACTGCAGTTTTTTTTATCTTTGGGTATTTTTTCCCATATTTTTGAAGAAATAGGCTTTTACGAACCTTCTTACACAACCCCTTTGTTTACTTTAGCATTATTTGGTTTGATTATTTATTTCTTTTTTAAATTCATCAGCCTTACTGAGAAACGAGTCATGGCTCAAAGCCAGGAGGCTATCTCAGAAAATATTACAGGATTAATCAATTCCGTTCGCAGCCAACGACATGATTTCCTAAACAGCATACAGATCATAAACTCTCTTGTTCACAGCAAAGACAAAGAGGGACTAAAACAATATTTGTCCCAGGTAACTAAAAGCGTGTCTTTTTATAACACCCTGGCAGCTATAAACGAGCCCGTAATTTCCGCTATGCTGAACAGTGTAATTACCCGGGCCGAAACAAAAGGAATACTAGTGAAAATTCATAATAACGCTGATCTTTCTATCCTTTCAACGATGGCTTTTGATATTGCCCGTATATTAGGGATCTTGTTGAATGATGTAATGGATAAATTAAGTGATTACCAGGAGGATAAGCGATGGATTCAACTGATTATCGAGGATAAACATCTTCACCTTCATATTTCTATAAGTAGTCCAGGGGGTCTCCCTGAATCCATGGAAGATGAAAATTCTAAATCCTTTTTATATACCTGTAGTGATAACTACTTCAGAAATAAAATTCAAGAATTACAGCTTATCGCTAAAAAGGTAGGTGGAAGGATTGAATATAACGATGCAGATAATTTTAAACTTACCATATCCCTTATTTTAAAAAAACCTTAATTGTTTTTAACAGGTATTAAACTTAACTATTTGTTAACAGTGGAGGTCCAAAAATGCTGACTGATATTTACCGCTCCTTTTTCATATCCTTCTCCCAATTATTCTTTCCTTTACTGGCAGCACTGCTCCTGCTAAGGGAAGACATACAAAAAAACTGGACCAAAGTATTTTATACCAGTTTTTTTAGCGCTTTATTGGGATTGTTTACTATTCTATTTTTTAAAATAACTGACTTTATCACTTTTTTTAATATTCCTTTTGTAATTATTTTTATAAAAATATTTTTTAAGATAAAATGGTTTGATGTTTTTAAATTTGTTATAACTCAGCAGATATTTGTATTTAGTTTTACTGCAACAGGCAGTATGTTAGCTGTTTATTTATATAATGTCCCAACATCTGAAGCTTTCCTGGACACATCTCTTATGTTGAAAATATTCCTACCATTGTACATCCTTACAATTCCGGTTGCCCTGGCGATAAGACCGCTAACACACCCTCTAAGAACATTATTGACCAAAGTTGAAATCCACGGCAAACATTCCACCTACTACACCTTGATGCTAGCTATCATATTACAGTTTTTTTTAGTTATGATTATATTCGCTGAAAGTATGGGAAGCGGCCCTTCTAAATTCATCAACATTCCTTATATTAATATTTTCCTTTCCATATCATTATTTATTTCGATAATTTTTGTTTTTTTAAAATCGACAGAGCTAACAGAGAAGCGGGTTTTGGCCCAGAGCCAGGAGGCTGTTACCAATAATGTTATAAATTTAATCAATACAGCCCGAAATCAAAAATATGATTTTATAAACCATATTGAGGTAATTAATTCCCTGGTTGAAAATGATAAAGAAGATGAGTTAAAAGAATACGTGTCTAAATTAACTAGAAGCGTGTCATTTTATAACACTCTGCTGAACATAAATGAGCCTATAATCAGCGCCTTCCTAAACAGTAAAATGGCCCGGGCAGAGGCTAAAAAAATAAGATTTAAGATAAACATAGAAGCTGACCTGTCAAGGCTTTCTTCCCTGGCTTATGAAGTTATCCGGGTGCTGGGAAATTTAATTGACAATGCTTTAGATGAGGTAAGCCGCCAAAATGAAAAAGACCAGTGGGTTAAGTTAGTTATAGAGGAAAAAGGACCGCTTCTAATCTTCTCAGTAACCAACCCGGGGAGCATAACGGAAAAAGTTAAAAAACATATGTATACGCCAGGGTTCACCACAAAGGATGAATGTCACAGTGGGTTGGGCCTTTATATTTGTCAAGAATTAGCTGCAAAAATGCACGGTAAAATATATTGCAGTCCTTCGAATGAAGGGAATATAACCTTTTCTTTTATTCTGCCCAAGCCCTAGTTAGAAGAAGGTCTTATGTCACCTTGAAACCCCTAACTTCCTGAATACTAACGGTAAGCACTATTATCAGGAGTATTGTTAAAGTAGGAATTTGTATCCGGTTGAGGGGTATTAAAATTTGAACCTTTTTCTATCCAGATTGCTCCCCCGGTGCCTCCTGCATGATTATCATTTATTGTATTATCTTCCAGGTAAAGAACTGCTTCTTTCCCAATAAGAATTCCTCCGCCCTGCCTTTCAGAGCGGTTTCTGCTGATTATATTGCCGGTGAAATTATCCAGGGATAGTTCCATAATGTAAGCTCCCCCACCATATTCCGCCCAGTTATCAGAAATATTATTATGCCGGACTGCAGCTCTTGAATCAAATGCCAGGTACATTCCACCCCCGGATTCATCCGAGGTATTATTGGTTATATCGTTATTGGAAATAACGGGCGTAGAATCAATAATAACAGCTGCGCCGCCTCCTGACTTACTGGCAGAATTGCTGTCAATAACATTATCCGTAATGGTGGGCGAAGAACCATACCAAACAATGATTCCACCGCCAAAACCTTCCACGGCGTTATCTCTAATTGTATTGTTTGAAACTGTGGGTGAGGAATGATTTATGATGGCAATTCCTGCACCCACCCCCAGTATTTTTTTAGAATCAGCTTTTACAGTATTTCCTTGAATTACATTTCTCTCAATGGTAGGAGAACTTCCGTCTCTGACCAGAATCCCTCCGCCATAATACCTTTGATAATCGTATTTCTCACCCTTCCTGATAAAGCTGTATTCCCCATAGGTGCCGCTGCCCCCGGTGATGGTGAATCCCAGAAGGCTGGAACTATTCTGCTCACCACTTTGGAAGGTAACTGTTGAACCCTTGTTCCCACCATGGATAATGGTTGATGATACGATATAGGAATCATGAGGATCAGTGCTTCGTAAAATTACTTCTTTCCCCTTAAAATCAATATTTTCATAATATGTACCCGGCAGCACTTCAATTACGCTTCCCGCTGCCGCAGCATCGATGGCTACCTGAATGCTGGCGTAATTAGTCGGGACAACCAGCAGGAACGGATCAACTTCTGGTGATAATTCATCATTACTTTCCTCCTCCACCGGTTCATCATCCCCTGTATTCTCCTCTTCCACACTGCTTTCTTCAAGATCAGCGTTTTCTTCCTGCCCCCCGGCAACTTCTGACTGTTCGGAATCTTTAATAAAAAAGTGATAATATGTAAATCCCCCCGCCGTCAGCAGGAGAATCATGCAGACAGCAATTACCCAGGTCCAGCGCTGAACCCTTCCGGCAGCCGCAGGAACTTTCGCCTGAGTATCCAGGGACATCCCACAGTCAGGACAAAAATTGCTGCCGGTTTTTAAAGCCCCTCCGCAGTTTTTACAATATTTCAAAAGGGTTCCCTCCTTTCAAGGTTACCTGTTCTATTGAATCGGATTTCCACAATTATTACAGAAAACAGCCCCTTCTTTAAGTTATTTTCATTAAAACTGAATATTGAGTCCTGAACTAAGAGGGAATTTCTTTTTACCGTCTGTTTTCATTTTGTAAAGACTATTATATTCATTATTAGCATCATAGGCTAAATAATAAATCCAGTTCTCTGCAATAACAAATTTTTCAGGATCCACATTTCTGCGTAAAACAATCATATCAGTTCCATCAGTTCTCATTTTATACAAATTCTTAACATAAAAAAAAGAAAAAACATCTTAAAAAATACGGGCCTGTTCAGTGAAAGTGGAAAAGCCCGTTTTTTTTGCCCGGTAAATATTTAATTTCTTATTAAGATTGTGTTTGAAATGTAGATATAATTTCTGCCTTAATCTTTTCTTCCCTCTTTTTAATCTGGTTTCCCAGGGTAAATAAATCCCAAATAAGAAATATGCCCAGAACAAAGAAAAAGATAAGTCCAACACCGATAGGCAATGTCAACCATCCTAAGATATTTAAAATCGCATAAATAATACCAAATCCCCATTTACCCAGGTAAAACTTATGTACACCAAAACTGCCCAGTAAAATTAATAAAATATATCCCATTCCAACACTTCGCTGTTCCCTGGCAAGTTCTCCGTTTAAAATTGTCAACTGCTTTTCCGTCAGCCGTTCTTGAATTCTGACATCACTCATAACTTAAACTACCTCCTCTACATTTTTTGATTTTTAAATATCCATAAAAAATCTGTTTTGTGGCACCCTCAAAACCTCCATTTTATACATAAAATTCTTTTAATTTATTTATAAACTCAACCCTTTCTTCATCCTCATAACCTCTAAAAAATACCTCAAAGATATCTTCTTTATTAAATAAAAACTGGTACTCGGCTCCTAGATTTCCTTCCGGATATAAAACACCTACATAATCATATTCTATGTCATCATTGTCAGCATCTGTCTGTTTAATACCAAAAATCATGATTCTCTTCTGTCCATCTTTTAATAAAACTACAGAACCTATGGGCAGCAAATCCTCTACCATTTCACACAGCTCCTTTAGCCATTAGTAACCAAGCTCAGCCTTCCACTTTCCAATAGTAGGCCTTTGGGGATTATTGATACAATTAGTCGCGTTATTAAATGCTTCTTTAAACATGTCGTCATACGCCGCAGCAGCTGAATTCATCCTATCGATAGCCCATTCCCCTCCGTCAAGAATAAAATCCGATGCAAATTCAGTAAACTTTTTTTCTTCCCCGGCAAATCTATTGGTTGTATATTTTGTTCCACCATCTATCAATCCACCAGCGATGCCGGTGCCAGCTACAACTAATATTACCGGCGCACACTTTATGGTAGCCGCAAGTCCTGCAGTAACCACAGCTCCAACCAGGACAGTTTTACCAATATCGATAGCCGTTTCCGTAATCGTTTCAGCGACTGCACGCCTGGCAGATATTTTCCCGCTCTTAAATTCTTGTTTATTATCATATGCATTTGATATCCCAACTACTATTGTACTACCCCAGGCAAATGCAGCTTTTGCACCACCAGCGGTATAGTTTGCAACTGCCCCTTTTACCCCACTGCTTTTAAACCTGGTTATGGAATTATCAAGCTTATGGAAATTATTATAGAATCTTGTTCCCCACTTTCCTGCTTTCGAAGCACTGCCTTTCATAATATCATTTGTTCCAATCCATCTGGCCCTGGCTATTTTCTTCGCCTGCTCAGGCAGCATTCGAGAGAGTTTATTCAGCTGGGCGTTACTTTTATCCCACTCCCAAAAATGTTTAAGCACTTTGTTTGTAGATTTAAAAATATCCACAACTCTGCGGGCTCCTGTATTTGTAGAATAATCAAAAACACCATGATCAGCCCAATTAGCAAAAGGTTGAAGGGCGAATTTCATTGCCCCGCCTATCTGTCCTAAATTGCCAAGCCCTGACAGGGCAGCATTCCACGTAATTACCCTCTTAGATGTTTCAAAAGAATTATAACAATCTTTCTCTGCTTTCAGATACAAGTTGTTTATTTCCAAAACAACATTCCCCATGGATGTTACGCGTCCAGCAGTGGCAGAGATATCTTTACGGCAGCCTTGTATTTGGATTTTTAACAATGCCATGCTGCTGTTGCGACCATCCATTGAATTAGCAATAGAATTCAGGCTGCTTTCCAGTTCAACAAGCGTCTTGCCGATATTGTGGAATGGTGCGTCCTGACTTTGCAAATCATCATACCGGAGATAATATTTAACCATAACCTTCTCCCCCGACAAATTAAATGAAAGTAAAAAAATTACTCCTTGTTATCTTTTATGCCGAATTTATAAACCAGCTGAGCAAGCCAATCTTCCACAACTAAATCACCCCTGCTAATACAGGCTGTTGAAATGTTTATTGGATTAATGTTCTTTACTCCACTCATAATAGCGCTGGTACATCCTTCAACCAGCCCTACGGGCAGTTCCTCAACCAGACGCAGGGCATTATTTTCAGCCATGTAATACACATCAATTATCTGGTCCAGTGCAGAATGCATATTAAAGATGCGCATCACAACTTCTTTAATGTCCGAATTAGCCGCTGCTAAACTCTTCTGCAGGCTTTCATAAGATTTTATTTGAGAATCCAGCGAGTTCAAAACTGCGGTAAGCTCATGGGACAAAAGCTGAAGCTTGTTCCCTATTTTATGAATTTCATTATTTTGTGCTGATATATCGAAACAATTGTATTTTATGTAGTCCATAAATACCTTTCCTTATCTTTAGCGCAGCGGGCACACCTGATATTCAGGCGTGCCGTGCGTAATTACCTGGTTACACTCTGAAAACACCATCGGTGGGCAGCCCTTCTGCTTCACTCTTTGCATTTTTTTCCGCTGTAGAATAGACACTTGCTATTTCGTTTAAATCACTGATATATTCGGAAACAATCGCCAGCATATTATCAATGTCATTATATATCTGCTTGAACCGGCCTTGATACTCATCAGATGCCTGGCTTTTCCATACCCCGGCTAGAGAGTTAATATTGCTCTTGGTCTGATCCATAAGTCCCATTATGGTAGTTTTTTCGGTAGAAAGCTCTCCAGCCTTTGCAATCAATACGTCTGGTTGGACTTTTAAAGTAATATCCATTACGAAATCCTCCTTTTTCTGATTTTACCGGATTTTATTTGTATTCAGGATGTTGAGAGCATCGCTCTCGGCTTTGGCATAGATGGCGGCATCTCGCCTCAGAACTTCAACATAAGCGGTAAGCATCCTGGTCATAGCGTTAAAACGCTCCCGGTCGTTCCCGAGAGTGGCCATGAATTTGCTGCTGGCATCCCCATCCCACATGCCATCAATTTCTGCACCAATCTGATACATTTTAGTGACCGATTGGTTATAACGTCCAATAATATCCTCAACGTTTTTGGCAGCTTCCAGCATTCGGCCGGTTAATACTTCGGTTCCTGACATAATATATTCACTCCTTTAATATAATTCAGAAAAAATATAATGGTTACTGTACTAACGGCTAACGTCCGCCACCTCCTCCGCCGTTGGAAAAGTCATTTGCTTTGGCGGCGGCTGCCTGCTGACGCTGCAGCTCCCCTGCCCTCTCCTCAGCCTCCGCAATAATCCTTGCTACAGTTCTAATTCGAGCCGCCAGGTCCTGCAGCTTGTTAGCCTGGGTACGTATGTCTACTTGAGTACTGTGGCAGTAATGAAGAAATTGCTCTGAAGCATCTCCTCTCCAACAGGCCCCGATAGAGTTAATTGCTGCTTGAAGTTGTGTGTTTGCTGTTGTCAGCATTTCGCTTGCCACTGCATCCACCTCCCTGGACTGATTTATCGCTTTATTATAATTAAAATTAATTATGGTCATTTGCTCACCCCTTTACTTAAACGAGGAATACGCCATCAGTTGGCAGTGATTCTGCCTCCTGCTTTGCCTGTGTTTCACCTGCTTTATAAATCCCCGATACGTTCATTAAGTCTTGACTAAAAGCCAGTAAAACTTTCTCCATGTCCTCCCCTTGAACGCTTAATTCATTGATTTTATCCATATACAAATTAGAACTGTCACCCTGCCAGCTGGCTGTTAAGTTCTGGGATTTTCTCTTAATGTTTGCTATACTCCGGGTAAGACGTTGGTGCTGGTTTACCAAATTAACGGCAACAGCTAAAATCTTTTCCGGGTCAAATTTTATAAACACACTCATTTCTACCACGAAGCTGTAACCTCCTCCACTTTACCTGGGTATTTTCATTATTCTCTGCATTACGGAATCACCGGCTTTTTTATAAGTGCTGCCTGATGCTTTAAGCTGCTTGTTCAGGTTTTCGTAAGTACCCGCCAGTTTATTAAAAGCCTTCACATAATTATTAAGCTGTTTTTCAAAACTATCCTTAGCGGTCCCCTGCCAGTATGGGTTCAGATCTTTCATTATGTCACCAGATAGAACCGCACTAATGGATAACAGCTCATGAATATCTTCATCAATACTGCTGGATGTGTTTTGTATAGCCGTGCTATCTACATCAGTTATTTTAAAACCAGGCACATCCCTCACCTCCATTTGCTAACTTCATCATACTCAGGTAATTTAATCATTTCAATAGTTTTTGACAACCTGCATGTTTTTTGGAATGAACAGCAATATTTGCCCTGGCCAAAGGTTTCAATAATATTAAACACATTTTATTACATCAAATAAGCAAGTGATTGTGGACGAACTTACTTCTTACACAGGAGAAACAGAAGAATTTATATAATTGTCAATCAATAATTCCTCGCAGCCTTTAAAGTAGGGGAAATCTACTCCTATGATTAAAGTGGAAAAGATAGAGAGAAAAATAGACATCATAAAAAAATATGGGCCTGTTCAATGATAAGTAGAAAGACCCATATTTTTTATTTTTTGTGCAGTAATATTTAATTCGCCGCTGCTACTTCCCCAGCTGATTTCAAACTTAGCTTATCCAGTTCCTCAAAGATTCTCTGCTTCCTGGCTAAAGCCTTGTCACGGACTTCATAATAGTCCTGCAGTTTCAGGTCATAGCCAGGTTTTATTAAGAAATGATATACTGAATAACCGGCGGCAAAACCTAATATTAAGCTGAAAAAACCTGCTACGCTAGAAAAGATTCCCCAAGTTAAAGCGAATGCACCCATCATAAGAAACCATTGAAATCCAGTAATGTCTGGCTTTTTTGAAATATGAATGGAGTGGTACTCACTTTCAAGTTCTCTGATTTTATCCAGGTTAGGCAAATCCAAATCCCTGCAAAATGCAAGTTTAATATAGTGCTGTGAATTTTTAATCTGGTAAATTGAATCGCCCCTTTGTTCCAAGTAATTATCTATCGTTTTTATTTCCTGTGTGCTCATCATATTCCAGTGGAATTTTTGCATTAAATCAATTTGGGATTGTTCATCTTTTGGATGAACTTGAAATGATACGCTTTCAGTTCTTCCCATAATCTCACCTCCATTTTTAACCTCATGATACCGGGTTATTTAAATCATTTCAATAATTTCTGACAACCTGCATGTTTTTTGGAATGAACAACAGTATTTGCCCTGACAAAAGGTTTCAATAATATAAAACACATTTTGTTACATTAAATAAGCAAGTAATTGTGGATGAACTTACTTCTTCCACAGGCGAAACAGAAAAATTTATGAATTGTCAATTAATAATTCCTCGCAACCTTTAAAGTAGGGGAAATCTACTCCTTAAATTCTTAATATCAGCTGCCTACCAGTTTTAAATACCCTGAATCATCATCATTGATCTTTGTACGGCCACTGCCGTCCAAGCGAATTTTGTAGATACTCCCGCCATCGTCATAGTTTTTATAGTATATCCAGTCCCCGGAAAGTATAATATACCCTAAATAATTATCATTGATCTTTGAACGGCCGCTGCCGTCTGTGCGAATTTTGTAAATACAACAGTAATTTATTCCGTAATCGTCAGCGCTCCCATAGTATATCCAGTCCCCGGACAGTGTAATATACCCTGAAAAATCATCATTGAGCTTTGTACGACCGCTGCCGTCTGTGCGAATCTTGTAGATGCTATAGCCATCGTCAAAGTTACTATAGTATATCCAGTCCCCGGACAGTGTTAAATACCCTGAAACATCATCATTGATCTTTGTACGGCCGCTGCCATCAGTGCGAACTTTGTAGATGCTCCCGTCATCGTCAGCGTTCCCATAGTATATCCAGTCCCCGGACAGTGTTAAATAAAATGAAACATCATTATTGATCTTTGTACGGCCGCTGCCGTCAGTGCGAATTTTGTAGATGCTCCCGCCATCGTCATGGTTTCTATAGTATATCCAGTTCATTTCTTCTTCAGCAAGGTCTGCTATTGCCACAACCTTCTCGCTATTTGTGGCTTTGTATAATTCTTCATACAATGAGATTACTTCCTCATACCGGCCCACTTTAAAAAGCCCGTAAAACTGCAGCATCCTGCCTGTCAGCCTATCAGGATTTTCCTGAATCATTCTTTCGGCTTCTTTCAGCAGTTCATCCCATCTATCTTCATAGATAAGATCTAAAACATCATACACATCATCGTGATTTATATCCAGCTCCAAAGCTTTTATTACCATCTCCAGAGCTTTTTCATCCATCTCATTATACACGTACGCCTCTGCCAGGAGGCTGTAGTTTTCTAAAATATTGGGGTTTTCAATTATCACAACTTCAAGGATCTCAATGGCTTTACTCATTTGATTTAAACGTATGTAAACCAGGGCCAGACCCTGGTAGGCCAATTGTTCATTTTCATCTTCTTCCAGAATCACCAGGTACTGGGCTTCCGCCTCTTCATATTTTCCCTGAATCACATAGATATCTGCCAGATCCCGGCGCAGGGGAATTGTTTGTTCTACAATTTGAATCCCTTCGATTAAAACTTCTTCCGCAGACTCATAATCTTCCTGGACTATATAGACCTTTGCCAAACCGGTATAGGCCCGCTCTTCTTTAGGAGCAATGTCTATGACTTCCCGGTAGGCTAAAATGGCCTGCTGGTATTCTTCATCAAAGAGATACTTCTCCGCCAGGGCCAGCTTATCCTCAATGGCTTTTTGGGTGCCGGTGGTTACCGCCGTCCTGGCGGCCAGGAATACCAAGGGGATGATAATTAGAGCCGCAATAAGTATGAACACCGGCTTTACTTTACTCTTTTTCTGTACATCAGGCAGAACAGGGCTCCCTTTTGTTTCATTTCCCTGAATTGAAAAGCCACATTTAGCACAGAATTTATCTCCTATGTCCAGGTTACTACTGCAAGATGGACAGAATTTACTGTTTTGTTCCACTTAAAACCCCCCGATTCTAGAAATCACTTAATAAACCCGCTGCCTTTCACTACCGTCAGTCCTCATTTTATAGAGTCCTCCCACCGGGTTCCACTAACGGCCAATCGCCTCCATATTAGTAAATCCAATCTCCCGCTACATTTAAATATTGAGTCCCATCATCATTTATATGAGAATGATTGCTTCCATCTATTTGTATCTTATATATTTTTTCATCTTCTCTGTTTATGTAATAAGCCCAGTCCCCTGCATCCAGTTTGTTCCAGCGCTTTCTCCCTCGAATATAGATTTTTTACTAACATACTGGTTTATTGAAAAATATGAGCAATCTCTTCCCCTTGGGGTATAAGCTCAATACTATAAATAACGTGTAAGAAAAGATCATGATAAGAGTCATAATGTTTTTGGGAAGCCATACATCTAATTTCATATAATATAGAATCAAAATAAGTAATGCCTTCCATCACCATGACTTCCTTTCCCTCGCTTAGATATTTGTATTCAAATCTTCTTCCTTTTAACGTGATTGGTTTTTTTACTTGCATTCCATCTTTCATGTAATCTACTATTAAGTCTTTACTAATTTCTACGTCTGAAATTAACTCATACCCCTCTAATTCTTCCAAAATTTCAAAACTCCATTTCATGTATTCTTCAAAACCCATCTCTAAGGCTGACATTCCATGGGAACCCCAAACCGCTATATTAATATCTTCACGGGGATGCTGGAAACTTCTCCCATCATTGTTTTCCGGAGAGGAGGAAACAACCCATGTATTTGGAAATAAGACAGTAAAGCCAAATCTATGATTAACATATCGATTAAAGTCATTACTTATCAATTGCCCGGCTGATTCTTCAAGCTCATTTAAATATTTGTCAACCAGGGCCAGGCCCTGGTAGGCCAATTGTTCATTTTCATCTTCTTCCAAAATAACCAGGTAATGGGCTTTCGCCTCTTCATATTTTCCCTGAATCACATAGATATCTGCCAGGTTCCGGCGCAGGGGAATTGTTTGTTCTACAATTTGAATCCCTTCGATTAATACTTCTTCCGCAGACTCATAATCATCCTGGACTGTATAGACCTTTGCCAGGCCGGTATAGGCCCGTTCTTCTTTAGGAACAATGTCTATGACTTCCCGGTAGGCTAAAATAGCCTGGTCGTATTCCTCATCAAAGAGATACTTCTCCGCCAGGGCCAGCTTATCCTCAATGGCTTTTTGGGTGCCGGTAGTTACCGCCGTCCTGGCGGCCAGGAATACCAGGGGAATAATAATTAGAGCCGCAATAAGTATGAACACCGGCTTTGTTTTATTACTTTTGGTTTGGGCCGCAGTATGAACCGGGCCCTCTTTAGTTGGATCATCCTGACAAGAAATTCCGCAGCCTGCGCAGAACTTATCTCCTGGTTCCAGTTTACTGTCGCAAGAGGAACAGAATTGGTTATTTTGTGACACCATAAATACCTCCGGTTTATAATACATCTAATTCTTACAATAATAGCATTAATTTAATTATTTAATAGCATTATCGTTTATAATAACGATTTAAGCGCTTATAATAACGATTATTATGATTAAGTAAAAAACATACCCCCCTCATTACTGCAGATCTGGATTACGGAGGATGGAGTGATAACTTCCGAACCTGCCACCCGCTTCCCATTTACAAAAGTACCGTTAGTACTATTTTAATCATAAAGAATATATTGTCCCGCTTCATGTTCAATTCGTGCATGATTTCTGGAAACCATGGGGTGGTTCAGTACAAAGTCAATAGAGTGATCCCTGCCTATGCTTATGGTTTCCCGGACAGACAGAACCCGGGTATGATCCTCCTTTCCCTTTTGGGGACGACACTTTTCACCGGTAATGCTTTCCGATATGCTGTAAACTTTCATTTGAATACTGCCCCCCCGGAATATATCACCCGAGGAGAGAAAAACAGGTCCCTCAATCCTACGTTTCTTAACATAAATACCGTTCGTGCTGCCGCAGTCTTCAATCTGTACATTTCCATCGGGCAATATAATCAGTTAAGCATGAACCCGAGAATTCCCCTGCCGGTGACTGGAAACTGGCTTACGTCGGAATCCCGCCCAATACAGACTTGTTCCGACGTAAGCTCCATCTTTTTCCTTTTTTCAGTTCCGCTTATAATTTCCAGCCACCACTGCATTATATTCACCCCTGGTTTGTGGAAGAAGTATTTCTAATAATGGTTATTTCATTTAATGGATACAATTACTTACTCGGAAAATAAGTGAACCGAGAGAATTTATAATTTTAAGACCTTACATATCACTAATCAGCAAAAGCAATTCTTATATCACTTACCAATTCATTTTCTATCCTCAACCAAAGTACAACGAAGTCCTGTTTATAAAGAACTAAAGCAGGCTTTCCAGTTTTTTGATCATAATATACTCCCCCGCCATTTTCACCATGATCCAGGGAACCATATAAAACTTTATAGGTTTCATAACCATTATTAATTATAGGGTTATTATTATCCGGGAATTTCCTAATTACTGATTCCATGGTATCTCCAACTTGTATACCCCGCGGCCCCGGAACCCCTGGGGTATTCACTGATATGGCAATTACTTTAATAGCGTTTTCCAGGTCTGGAGCTACACTTACTTCTCCAAAGTTATAGACCATATCATCAATAAAGTCATAGTACCCATCTTCATCATACCGGGTGGTCGTGATCGGCTCACCTAAAATTTCTTTCACTTCATTCACAGTCATATTTAACCTAATAGCGGCTGCTGTAAAATCATCTCTGTTGAAGGGAAGGGGTACATTTGTTTCTTCCGAAGCCTGGTTGTTTTCAGGCTCCCTGGTAACCGGTTCCTGTTCCTGTTCCTGACCGTTACCCAGGGGAGCAAAAATTTTCTGCCGTTGAGAACCGTCCAGTTTCATTCTATATAGACTGTTATCAAGATTATTTGAATAATACAGCCAGTCTCCAATAATATTTATCGAATCTGATGCATCATTATTCAGTTGGGTACGGGAGCTGCCGTCCGTTTTCATTCTGTATATTGGGCCATAGTAAGGATCACCAATTATGAAATACACCCAGTCTCCAGCAACGTTTATGCTTCTTGACCAATCGTCGTTAAGCCGGGTACGGCCGCTGCCGTCAAGATTAACTTTGTAAACTCTGAATTCGTCTTGAAAGTGACAATAATATGCCCAGCCATCTGCGATAACAGTTTTTCCCCAATCGGAGTTTACAGCGGTATCCCCTGAACCGTCTATTCTTACTTTATACAATGCCCCACAATAAGAAAGCATGTGTTCATAGGTTGTGTAATATACCCAGTCTTCCATAACCATCATGGAACAGGCACTTCTATCATTCAACCTGTTACGTTCTGTTCCATCCGTTTTCATTTTATAGATTCTGGTAGCTTCATAACCATCATAATCACCATATTCAATATAATAAACCCACTCTCCAACAACGTTAATACTCCTGGAATAATCATCATTAAGCCGTGTGAGGCCGCTACCGTCTGTCTTTATTTTGTAAACTTTATAATCATCGTCGACATTTGCGTAATAAACCCAGCTTCCTACGACATTAATATATTTAGAATTATCTTCGTTTAAACGGGTGAGATCGCTGCCGTCGAGATTCATCCTGTAAAGCTTTCCACCGTCACCCTCGTTAGAGAAATACACCCAATTTCCCTGCAGGGCAGCCAATCCGTAATTGCTAATATTACCAGTGGTGTTGCCCCGCACCCATTCTTCTTTCCCCAGTACCATTAATAACTCCAGGTATCTTTCATCCTCCGTCAACTCAAACATTAGTAAATAGAAATAGTCTGTGTAAGAGTCCAGGTATATCGCTTTAACTGCCATCCGCTGGGCATTTGCCTGGTCACCTGTCTCCAGGAAGTAATGAGCCAGATAATTAAGGACAATTAGACTCTCCACGTGCTCAATATCTATTAAGCCTACAAGCTCTTCAGCCCTGTTGTCGTCATCCCTTCGCAGAAAGGACAGGGCAGTCAAAACAATTTCTATATCACTGCTGACAGCATCATGCAGTTCATCATGCAGGGCAGTTACGTCCTCATAACACTGGCTCTTGAAAAGGCCGTAAAATTTAAGCCTCATGCCCACAGCACTCTGTTTTTCCCGGTTTAGAATGCCTTCTGCCTCTATAAGAAGTTCCTCCCAGTTCCCCCCGTAAATCATTTCCAGAACAGCATAAGCATAATAATCTTCCATATCCATATCTAAAGCGGTTTTCACCATTTCCAGGGCCTCTTCAATCCTACCCTGCTTTACATATGCCTCCGCCAGCAGGCTGTAGTTCTGTGAATAACCAGGGTTTTCAAAAATGACCTTCTCCAGAATTTCTACCATTTTATCTATATCCCTAAGGGACTCATAAACCCGGGCCAACCCCCGATAGGCAGACTGTTCTTTTTCATCATCCTCCAGAATTTCCAGGAACACTTCCCGGGCTTCTTCCTGTTTTCCCTGTCTTAAGTATATCCCGGCCAGTTCACTGCGGAGGGGAATGGTGTTTGGAACAATTTCAATACCCTGTTTTAATACCTCTTCGGCGGAATCCATATTCCAAAGCCCCACATGGGCCTTAGCCAAACCAGTATAAGCCTTTTCCACCCTGGGATCTATTTCTATAACTTCGTCATAAGCCAGTATCGCCTGTTCATATTCCTGGTCCAGTAGATACTTCTCCGCCAAAGCCAGCTTATCCTCAATGGCTTTTTTGGTGCCGGTAGTTACCGCAGTCCTGGCGGCCAGGAATACCAGGGGAATTATAATTAGAGCCGCAATAAGTATGAACACCGGCTTTATTTTATTACTTTTGGTTTGGGCCTCAGGCTGAACCGGGCCCTCTTTAGTTGGATCATCCTGACAAGAAATTCCGCAGCCTGCGCAGAACTTATCTCCTGGTTCCAGTTTGCCGCCGCATGAGGGGCAAAATTGGTTGTTTTGTGACGCCATGAATACCTCCGGTATAATTTTATAAGAAGGTCTATACAATAAATATTTAATAGTCTGGTCTTTCTAATAATACTTTTTGTTATAATTCACTTCTATTTCGCCTGCGTTTCCGAAAGAAGACTTTCCATAAATATAGCCTTTCAAAGTATTTTCTTGTAATTGAATGTACCCATTCCTGATATCCACCATCTCATAATTTACGGGTTGCTCTATCCATTCCACTCCTTCTAAATCAAGACTATCACTTAGTTTCCCCGACATTTTAAATTTCCCGGATGGAATAGTAGGATTTCCCTCATGGGGACCAAAGTCGAATATCGAATTAGTTATTCTACCGTTTTCATCTACTTCAATTATTGTAAGTATTACTGCCGTTTTCCCCTGGCTTGCAGTATAAAACCCAACCCAATCACCAGTTAAGTCAATAGTAATTTCTGGTTTAGTATTTTCAGCTCTTTCTATATTGATTAATTCACAGAAGTTATCATTAACACGAAAAGTACAGTTGTATTTACCCGTAATATTAGCTATTTTGCTTTGTCCAAAATAATCTACGGTCATGAAATACAGCTTATCATCTGGTAATTCTTTTATGTCTAAAATTCTAATGTTCTCTACATCAGATTGTGTAATTTCCCAATAAAGATTATTAAATGAATTATTAACATCATAGATATCTAGTTCATGGCCGATGAAAATTTTTTTAATTTCGTTTTGATCTAATTCCCTTAAGGAAGAAGGCATTCTCTCGTCAGAAGCAAGTAGATCTGTGGATGTTAAAACATAGATTGCCAGTGGTATCATAATAACCACCATTAATAGAAACAAGTATACTAGTTTAAATCTTCTAAACGATTGTCCCGAAGTTCTCTCGCTTGTTTCTTCGACTGCTGCCCCTTGTATTGATCCACCACAATGAGGGCAGAATTTGTCTCCTGCTTCTAATTTACTACCGCATGAGGAGCAGAATTTACTTTGTAACATCTTAAACCCTCCGTTTTAAATTTAAGGATTTCCTCTGCCAGCAGGCTGTAGTTCTCCGCAATAACAGGATTTTCCACGATTCCACACTAATGTTATCAGAGTAGCTTAGTTTGTTGTTAGTAAATCCACTCCTTCAAAAATCGTTAGTGTCAGTACAACTCTTAATTCTTCATCAACCCATTTCAAAATATCCATATGCTTATATATTAATCCTGTATTGATTGAAAGAAATAATATAAAAAGGAAATCAACTCTAAGAAGATTGAAAAGTTTGAAAGAGCTGGTTTTGGGTGCCATCCATCCTCATTTTATAAATATCATCAAAACCATCGAAAGATGTAAAGTAATATATCCAACCATCTAACACGCAAATAGAGAAATCAGTTGATGAATCATAATTAAGAATGGTTCGACCACTGCCGTCCGTTTTTATCTTGTAGATTCTCCAACTGTCATCCCAGTTAACATAATATATCCAGTCTTCTACTACGTTAATATAAAACGATTTATCATCATTTAAACAGGTAAGACCGCTGCCGTCCGTTTTCATTTTAAATATTTTAAAATCCTGGTAAGGGTCAACATAATATATCCAATCACCTACCACGTTTATTTCGTGGGCAGAAAGACAAATATCATCGTGAAATCTCATTAGACTGCTTCCATCGGTTTTTATTTTATATATTCCAGGTTCAAACTGGGTACTATAATATATCCAGCCGCCTACTACGTTTAAACACAACGATTCATCATCATTTAACCGGGTACGACTGCTGCCATCGGTTTTTATTTTATAAATTTTATCGCCATCATCACCATTACAGTAATAAATCCAGTCATCCACTACATTGATATAGTATGATGAATCATTATTAAGTCGGGTACGACTACTGCCATCGGTTTTTATTTTATAAATTTTATCGCCATCATCACCATTACAGTAATAAATCCAGTCATCCACTACATTGATATAGTATGATGAATCATTATTAAGTCGGGTACGACTACTACCATCCTTTTTCGATTTATAAAGATGATGACCTTCGAAAAAATATACCCATTCATTATGTTGGGCCACCAAACCAAGGTTAGAAATGTTCCCTACCGTATTTCCTCGCTGCTCCACTTCAATAAGTTTGTTCTCTTCTCTTACTTCACCGGTGGCCTCCTTAGCATCTATCTGAGCTAGATTCTCTGTACTATTTTCTTTGCTGCCTAAGCTTGAAAAATCTACTGCCCTGACAGCAATAAATACCAACGTTATTATTAGAACAGCAATTAATATAAACACCGGTTTTGCTGTAGCTCCTTTAGTAGCTTGAACATTTTGAATTGCTTTTCCTTGATTTGAACTCCCACAGCTTGAACAAAATTTATCCCCTGCCTCCAATTTGTTGCCGCAGGATGAACAGAAATTATTTTGAGACACCCTCATCACTTCCATTTCATAGATATGGCTAGATATTTAAAAAACTGGTTGTAAATCTCCGCCATCTTTCTTTATTTTGTATAACCGGCCGTCAACGCTGTTTTCATAATACAACCATTCCCCTGCTATTTGAATATTCAAAGCATAATGATCACTTATTATTATAAATCCGCTGCCTTTCACTACCGTCAGTCCTCATTTTATAGAGTTCTGCCCACCCGGTTTTAATTGACAATAGATACATTTTACGGTTAGCTGTATGTTATTGAACCAAATTTCCACAACTGGTACAGAATAAAGCCCCTTCTTTTAAAACAGCCCCGCATTTTAAGCACTTCTTTTCATGATCCTGTAATTCTGTATCCGGAGGGGTGCTGGAATCAAGAGGCTCTTTATGAATCACTGCAGCAGGGATATTTTCCTCTTCTGCTCTGTCCACTGGAGAGCCTTCTACCACCTGGCCGCAGCCGGTGCAAAATTTTGCACCGGACTTTAACGCTGCCCCGCATGTATTACAGGCATTAACCTTCGCCGGGGATGACAGCACTTCTCCACAGGATACACAAAATTTAGAACCGGCTTTATTGCTTTTCCCACATTTGGCGCACAGTGAGAAACCGGCGCTTTGAACCGGCGCCGCTTTTTTTGTTTTGCTGAACAGTGCGGATATTGAATCGGTATTGCTGTAAACCGTAAATCCTAAAAGTGCCAGCATAGATAAAGACAGAGCTAAAAAGACCAGGGAATAAATCCAGTAATAATCGTCTAAATAGGGTAATGCCAGGGGCGCATAGGCATGGTACCCAATGACAGCGATGAATAAATATATTATGTATTTTATAATGGTACCGCCCTGGGGAAAGTCTTTGTGAATAAAGCCCAGGCGGAGCTCCAGACGCCTGCCGAAAACTCCCAGCATCCAGATTAAAATTGTTAAAATCAATGCCGTTAACAATTCGCTCAAACTAAACTTCAGGGGAAACTGAATATCATCCAGCATGGGCAGTATGGATATGATATACCAGGAGGCCAGGAGAATGGCCACACCGGTCCCCGTTTGTATAACTAGGGGCATAACTGCACCAATGGTTCCATTTCCCTGTGATTTTACATCCATAATATAATCACTCCTGTCAATAAAATAAATAATAATAAACTTAGTTTGATTCCTGGTAGCTGGCGTAGTAAGTACCCGTTAAACCTGTAAGAAAACTAATGATACCGATAGTTAACAGGGATTTTATCATGGGAAATCCAAAAATATAAAGGGCCTTTCCAGGAACCTGTTCCCCCATCATGCCCAACAGGGAGGCCGCCCTGCTCAAATCCAGGTGGCCCGTTACTTGTGAAACCAGGGCCACCGCCACAAACAACAGCGTGTAACTTATGGAAAAACTTAAGGCATTTTTCCAGGGAGCGCTTTTCTCCGGGGAATATTTTTGAGATTGAAATCCGCCGGCAAAACCTAAAATTATGGGCACCAGCAGTAACAGAAATAAATACCAGTACCAATAGGTATCATAAGGTGTTTGCACTCCTGTAAATAAAGAAGCAGAAATCGCATCGCTTTCCCCCGGCATAATATAACCCATCTGAAATACTGCTCCATTTAGTAAAAGCATTACAAAAGAAATCCCGTTAACAAATAGCAGGATACTAAAAATCAGTCCTGGAACAGCTCCAACAAACTCAAATACAGATTCATTAATTTCTAACGATATAATTGCTCCCAGGATTACTAATCCCGACAGCATAATGAGATATTTAAACATTTGAAAAGCTGCTCCAATACCGCTGCTGAAAACAGAATCATAATATCCGGCGATCCTCGCAAAGTTAAATTTTACTGAAGAGTAAACCGCACCGGCAGTGCTGAACAGGCAGCCCCAAAAAACCCCTAGAAACAGAGTATGGAAAAAAGGAAAACCGCTGGTAACCATGCCCGATGCTTCTGTATACCGTACTACTTCCATCAGTCCAAACAAATCCGCCACCTGGTCCATGGGCAGGTGAATTAGCCTTCCCAATAGTTTACTTAATATAGCTAATGTGATTCCATACAGCAGACCCTGCCCCAGCGCCAGCCTGATCCGGCCTGATAAGTCATTTTTATTCAAGTGCCCAGAATTGATATAGGCAGAAAAAAATAAAGCTAAAAAAGGAATAAACATTAACATTATAAGGCCAATACGGATAGTTAATGAAGCAGAAGCCTCTGATCCAAAAGCGTATATTCCCCCCTGCACATGCAGAGGAGCCCCATGGGCCTGGAAAAAGAGTGCCAGGGGGTTTACCTTGAAAAAGCTGCTGGTGATATAAAACTCCCTTAAAATATTCGCAACAAACTGTTCAAAAGCCAGCCCCACAAACCAGGCCAGAATAAGCCCAAAGGCCAAAGCCCCGACGGCGCCGAAAAAAGAACGCAGCAAAAAGCTTAAATCTTGAATCTCCCACCGGAGGGGTGCCAATCCCTGCCGCTGAACAGTTTTGCCTCGATTAATATTGAGCTTAATTGAACTCGGATCCGGCTTCGCTGATTCAAGAGTTAGTTTTGAAAGATCTTCCCCACAGCCGGGACAATATAAACTTCCCGTGATTAATTTAAAACCGCATGCACCGCAGAAACTCCTTCCCTCAATAGCTGACCTGATGTTTACCGTTTTTTTATAAACCAGTACCCCACATAATAAACAGTAAAGATTTTCAACATTGTTCTCCTGTCCACAATTATTACAAAACATCCTGCAGTGTCACCTCCTTCTAACTGCAATTTCCTGGATTACTTCACCCTGAAACTTTTTACAACTTCACAGAAAATGAGACCTCTGGCTGATCAATCCCCCTTTTCATTATTTTTATGGAATTAATTAAAAAAACCTGTATGCTGTCAGGTGAAGCTGGAATTAACATAGTGCATCCGTTTTCTAACCTCATGATACCGGGTTAAATCAATCATTTCAATAATTTTTGACAACCTGCATGTTTTTTGGAATGAACAGCAGTATTTACCCTGGCCAAAGGTTTCAATAATATAAACCACATGTTATTACATTAAATAAGCAAAAGACTGTGGCCGCTTTTTATCCCGGCATTTCTTAACGTCTCAGCCTCATCAAGCTGCTCCCTGGTATCTAAATTACAGAGCATGGTTTTTCCCAACTTTAACGTAATATTTCCACTCTCCAACTCGGTAATCTCATCAATCATCCTGGATTTGACCTGTCCTACAGTCATGATATTATCCAATTGAAATTCATAGGTTTTCCCGTTACCGGGAGTTATCACATCAACAAAAATTTTCGCCATAATGGTCCTCCTCCAGCCAGTTAAAGCTGCCGTCTGGTTTAATAATTTGTTGTCTGCCATCATCAGAGATAGTGGTTATTTGAACCACTGATAATATGTCATGATTATCCTTTTTTAGCTCTGCAGCATTAGGATATAGCGTAATCTTCCACGTTTCTACAGCTGGTGTGTAGTGAGTAATCAGTAAAAACAAGTGATGCGTACCAACAATCAGGATCGGTTCTGCCATGTCCATACAGTTCACTATCCACAATCGGTTCATAAATAATATTGATTTAACAATAAGTTCAATTACCGGCTCAATGATCAGTTTTCCTGATTCCTTATGAGCCATCTTTTTGGAAACCAGGCTTTCCAAATCATCTTCCGTCCAAATGCTGCCCGCCAGGTATTCCTCCAGAATGTAACGTGCCGGAAAAGCTGGTTTGACCGTCACAAAGCAGCTTAAAAGCAGCTGGACTTCACTTTTTGTAAGTATATAGGAAACCTTAAATTCCTGCACCTTTAGACCCCCTTCCCGTTTAAGAGGACTTTGATGTCATCCCGGTATGTACGGGAAATGGGTATCGTGCACTTGTCTTTTAAAGTTAAGTTCATGGATGTAAAACTCGCCTGCACTATCTGTTTAGTATTAACGACGTAGCCCTTGTGACAGCGTATAAACCAATCGGGGAGCTGTTCCAAAATAGCACTAAAATTTGAATAAAAAAGAATTTCCTGACCCCTGGTTTTTACAGCAATTTTCTTGCCCTTGCCTTCGAAAAAAGATATATCCTCCGTGTCAATAGAAAAATATTCTCCCCCGCACTTGATTGTGAAAACAGGCTGTTTCTCACGGCTGATGATCCGCATATATTCCATATAGATTTCCTTGATAGTTTGGTAAACTTTCAATTCATCCAACGGGATAAACAGAATACCTGCGGGACGAACGGAAGGACGAACACAAAAAGAAATATCTGTTTTATTGTTCACAACAAATATAATAAAGACGTTTTCTTTTTTACGTCGCAACGATTGCGATATATCTAAGTATTCCTGCGTAATCCTGCTAAATGATGCAATAAAGACATTGCACTTCTCCATGTGTTCCTTTGCTCGCTGCAGGAGCGGCAGTAACTCATATACAACCGCAAGGCTCTTAATTGGCAGTTCCCGCCGGACATATGCCTTTTTTAAAATACTCGAAATATTATTATCTTCTTGGTTAAGGGTATCCAATACGACCATATTGAGCATACCACCCCTCCTCTCCACATATACTGGCCTACCAGGTGGCATTGAACATTCTTAGCAGGCTATCACCCGTGATTTTGCGGCACAACCTATACTTCCGGCGTGACCACCTTCTTCGTCACCCCGTCTATTATAGTTTGCCCAATACCGGAGGGCAGTTTTTTGGAGCGTTCCATCACCGGAACATCGAAGTCAAATAACCGCTGATGTTCCACGTCACCACCAAGGTGGATGCCCTCTTTCCAACTAACAAACCCACGCATGAGACGTTTCATACTCAGTTCACCCAGCATATCGCTCTGGGATATACAGGCAAACAGATACACTATATGCTGGTCACCGCGGGAAACCATCTGTTCCATAAAGCCCTTCATATCCCGCTGACTTGAATACACCGCCTCACAAAAGGCCGTTATCTCCCCTATGAACAGGTAGATTTTTTGCTCGCTTTTGAGATACTCATCTACATCCTTGCGGCCGTTTTTAATAAACTCAGCTTTACCCTCGTTGCGACGAGTAAACTCTGGCAGCAATGTCATCTGCATGAAGTCGAACAGTTCATCAGAAGTAACCATATAATTATCCGTGGCGATTTCCCAGGAAAAGCTTTCCAGTTCCCTGGCGGTACCATCAAAAACATAAACCTTACTCCCTTGGGACTTGGCCATAATCATGAAAGCTTTGAGGAGATTAGTTTTACCGCTGCGTCCTGTACCGCTAATCGAGTAACAGTAGGTCTTTGCAAGATCAATACTTTCCAACGATGCTCCAGCCAAATCATATCCCAGCGGCAGATAACGGCTGCCTTGTAAAATCTTTGCAACCTCGGGCAGCAGCAAAAAACTGTTCAATGACATGTCCTCAGGTACTTGCGGGATAACGGGCGCTTTTTTACCCTGCCACGAATTTGTTATAATATCAAATTGTTTTTTTAGTGTCATGTTCAATTCTACGGCGTCACCTGCAGACAGGCACAAAGCCGTCTGAAATTCAAGGGGTTTTGGATAGCAAACTAACCCGCGCCCTGGAATTTTATTTTCAGCCGTAATATCGGTCTTCTCGTTCAGCACTTCTTCATATTCAAACCTGTCCGCAAGCTGCAAACCAATGCCAAATCCAATGTTTTGCCGTATTTTGTTTCTAATGTCATTTATATTTGTACAGGTTATGACAAGATAAATTCCATAACTGGCCGCCTCCCGCGAAAGCATTACCATATTATCCTCCTGCATGGGGCAGTTATCATTAAAGGCTGCGAAGTTGTCAACTGCCAATACAATGGCGGGAACATCGTCATACAGGCGAACATATTCCTTGAAGGAACCGATTCCCTTTTCTGAAAAAACCACTTTGCGTTTGTTTAATTCCTTTATCAACATGGCTATAAGCTTATTTATTTTGTCGGTCTCGTTGTCAAACACCACACCACCCACATGGGGAAGTACACCGAATACACCCATAGTCCTGCTGCCGTAGTCCGCTATGTAAAGGTTAAACCGATTCGGTGAATAAGTGGTCACCAGTGAATATAGTAAGGTTTGAAGAAAAGTGGTTTTGCCTCCTGAACCGGAAATTAATAAATGTCCCTCGGTTAACAGGTCAATAATCAGTGGAATTTGCCTTTGATTAACGGGGTCATCTACAATACCCACAGCAGGTTTAAGCTCCCATGGGGTTTTTTCCCAGGCACCATTGAAAAAAGCTCTTTCTGTGTATTCTTCAATATCCTGTAAACATATTCGAACAGGGAGCGGCGGCAGCCAGATATTATCAATGGGTCTTATGTTCTGTTTTTCCGAAATTTCAGCAATATGCAAAACAGCAGCTTCAAGCTGGGTCTGTTTTTTCGCTTTCTCTTCTTGGGGAGCAGTTTTTTTGCTTCTGACCACTTGAGGTTTTCCCCAAAGGTTAATTATTTTAACATCTCCTTGTTTTTCATCACTGTACTGTGTCTCAGGCTCATAAGGCGCTCCGCTCCAACCCGATTGAAAAGCTTCAAAGATTTCGTCATTTCCTACCTGGAAAAAACCTCGTCCGGCATTTGTGATATATGCTGCATCAGGGCGCTTTATCATCTCGTTGCTATCCTGCTTATCCTGAACCCGCAGACAAAGACGGGACTTAGAGTTACCCCAAATCTCATCATCAACTACCCCGGAGGGTTTTTGTGTTGCCAATATTAAATGTACTCCCAGGCTGCGTCCCACCCGCGAAGCACTCACAAGCTCTCGCACAAACTCCGGTTGTTCCTTTTTTAATTCGGCAAATTCATCGGCAATAATGAGTAAATGCGGCATGGGTATGGTGGCCTTGCCTGAGCGATATATTTCAATATAAGTATCAATATGCTTAATTTTGAATTCGTTGAAAATAGCCTGCCGCCGCTTTATCTCGCTGTTAATTGAAGCAAGGGCACGGTTCGTTTGGTTGCCTCCCAGGTTGGTGATGATGCCTGCCACATGGGGGAGTTTTTCAAAGCTGCCTGCCATTCCGCCCCCCTTATAATCAATTAATATAAAAGAGACCTCGTAAGGATGATAGTTAAGAGCAAGGGAGAGTATGTAAGTTTGCAGAGTTTCACTCTTACCCGAACCCGTTGTTCCTGCAACCAGTCCATGGGGACCGTGATACTTTTCATGAATGTCAAGATATAATGGGGTATCTGCGCCGCGATATCCAATGATGGCCTTCATACTTTCATAGGTTCGATTTTCCAGCCATCGACGCTGGATGTCGATATCTTCCAACCGGGTAGTTTTATACATATCTAAAAAGGTAAGCATCTCAGGAATAGCTCCTGCAGAATGTACCTCTCTAACCCGAACTCCGGACAGACCCCGGGCAAAGCTTGAAAGCATGGTTTCCTCCACATAATCAATGGTAACATCTTCATAACCTGTAAATGAGCTATCAAGGCTGTAGTATCCACTGTATTCATTATCATTTTGTATAATAACCGTACAGTTATTTGGCAGCTGTCCTATCTGCCCGTAAAGAAGAACCGTTGATATACCCATCTGCTCAGTGGGAGCCAACAGATGTTTCATTACTGCTTCATTCTCCACCAGGGAAGGATCTGTAATAAATACCACATAATGAGGAAGCGGGCGAACTGCCTCAGCGGGATTATCCCGCTCATCCAAACGCTGCCGCAGTAAATCTGAAAGGTGATAGAATACCTCCCCCACGCCATTAGAATCACAAGCCATCATGCGGAGGCTGCCATCAAGACTCCAGGTATGCGGCAGCCATTTAGGAAACTCAAAAAGGGCTGTATCCTTCTCGTTAAAAATGAATACCATTTTTACATCGGTATAACAATGATAGGCAGCGATCTGCGCCGCCATAACTTGAACTGTTGATATGCAGGTATTCATACTATCTCCGATTACTCCTACAAGTAAATGTTCTCTAAGGGAAATGCAGACCGGAATTTCCTTTAGTTTTCGGTATTCATTTTTAATATTTAATGGTTCTTCTGCAAGCACATCGTCGATAAGCGAAAAACGCTCTTTTGGTATAGTAACAGCATTTGGGGAAATCATATCTCCCCTGCCCAGCCGAATTGTCAAAAAATCTAAATGGTTTACGTTACGCTCCCAGAGCCTCCGGCTGTTCACCTGCATAAAGCGCAAGCATTCGTGAGTCTCAGGGTATTTCTTATCTAAAATCTCTTTGTTGTAACTATGTTTTTGAGAAAGCAAGCGGCGTATTTTGTCTAAATATTTACGGAATAAAACACATCTTCGTTCTTCACTTTCCCGTTCTATACTCTTATTGTAATTGTAGTTTGTAAGTGCCCAAAAGACACCGATAAAAGCAGCTGTTACGGAGGTAATGATCCCCATGAACATAAAGGGACTTGTCATCGTATGATTGGTCTGCTGCACACTCCACATGGCAAATAAAACACCGGTAGCCATGGGAATAACCATTGTCATCGAAGGACCAATGGTAAATATGAGAGGTTGGCGCCGGCTGAGGTTAGGGTTAGGAGGAGCTTCAATCTCAATAGTCTCATCATCAAGCAGTTCAATTCGGCGGGGAGATTGTTGGTAATACTCGTCTTTGAATGCTGTGCCGGCTTTCAGTTCTAATGACCCGGGTACCTGATACAGGTCAAACCCTTCCATTTTTGCAGGATTCTTAGGCTGGTTAATTGCAATTAAATCTCCCATATAGACAATTTTCAACCCAATAATATAAATGACATCCCCATAACTTAATTTATGGCTTCCCAAAATTCGTCTTCCATTTACAAATGTACTGTTACTGCTTTTCTGGTCAATAACAAAATAATTGCCGTTTGCATCTCTCTCAATTACAGTATGTTTTCTGGAAACCAGGTTACGGTTGTTGTATATGATGGAATTGCCCTCAGCGCTTCCAATTGTAATACGGGAATGATTCAAAATGTATTTATTGAAATCAGAATAACTCTCATAGCTTTCTTCTACAATAATAGAAAATTTTTGGCCGCTTGGGTTATGTTCACAGGCAAGTCTCAACCCTGCTTCCAGGGGACAGGGTGAGAGAATTCCTCCCGTTTTTAAAAATGACACCGACTCATTTTCTAATATGGTCCATGCATTGTTCCAAATCTCCAAAGAAAGCGGAATATCTACTGCGTAACCAGATTTGCTGGATGGGATTTCCATAACGACCTTTCTGTTATTAAGGCCCGGTAAAAACACTTCAAAAAAGCTGTTTTTGAAATGAACTGACATCACAAAGCTCATAAACGCTCCCCTTTAACTTAAATATAATTGCTCCAGGATGTTCTGTTTCCATTTTCCTCGCTGCAGTAATAATTCCAATCCCCCCTGTAACTATTGAACCGGATTTCTATAATTGGTACAAAATACAGCTTCTTGTTTTAAAATTACGGCGCCAATAGTACCGTTTTCTTGTTGTTTTATTTCCATAAAATAATCATTCCTGTCAGAAAACTTATAAACCCAATAGTACAGGGATCTTAACTATTTCAAATGATTGTGTTGAAAAACAGCGTTACTTTACAATTATAATCATAGCATTTTATTAAACATTTAATATCAAAAATGTACAAAATCACGATTATAGTGCCTAATATTACGATTTGTGTGTTTATTTAAGCATTTTTTGAAGAAATTATCTTATTTTAATGAATAAGGTGAATGTATGAATAAAACGATTCATAAAAGAATAATAGCTGCTATTGCCGAGGATCAGATTCCCATCCCAAAGCTACCTCAAACCTACCTGGAAACATTCTCTCTGTCATATCAGGAAAAACCCTATCCCCGGACAGAGTAATACAGGCTACCCTGAACCTCAATTCAAACATCTTTAAAAAAAACGCAGCCATTCAATGAAAAAATTTGAATGGCTGCGTAAACCTTATACGTCTCATGGCCCAACCGGCCCTGCCAGCCACTTAACTTAATCAACCACTTGATCTTTCCGCCACAGCGCCAACGTAGAAATCACGTAGAGTACAATTACGAAGGCCATCAGGACGAACCAGTGGCTGCTCATATCCCCGGTTAACGCTTCTACAGGGGTGTCCAGAGCAACCCTGCTGTTCACTTCAACTACAGCACCTCCGATTAATTCATACCCCCATTTACTGATGGCCAGGTAAAAAATATACTTGATAAACTCCGGGGAAATATCTTCAATGGGCACTAATGTCCCTGATAAAATCAGCTGGGGGATCAGCAGCAGAGGAGCAGCGCTGGTAGCTTTATTGCTGTCTGAAGAAATGGCAGATACCGATAGGCCCATCAATACGCTGGCCAGTGCAATGAGAAAAAAAGCAGCAAAATTTCCCCAATAATTGGGTAAATTTAATCCGTATGAAATAATGGTCACAAAGATTACCGTTTGAAAAAAAATCACAATAGACATCACCGTTATTTTTGAAAGCAGATAAGGGGCAATCTGCAAGTTGATCAGCCGTTCCCTCATATATATGTGCATCTCTTTTACGATTTCCCGGACTGTGTTGGACATCCCCAACCAGATTCCAGATAATATCATGGAAAGGATAATATTAATCATAAAGGAGCGCCGCCGGGTTTCCCCCTGGTTTGATTCCATCACTTCCTCCATCTGGCCGGACAAAACCACATCCTCCGTTACCTGCAGCTCTTCCGTTTCATAATCGCTGTAATTAAATATTGGTTTGCTGTGGGAAAAAACCATGACAATAAGAGCTGCGATAAGCAGGGGTTGAAGAAATAAAAGCAGTGTATTTTTTCGATCAGAAACCATAATATGTGCGTACCGCCTGGTTAAGGTCCACCACTGCCTCAGGGAGGAGGTCTTGACTTTCCTGCCAATGGGTTCTTCCATTCTTTTTTTCCCCGGGAGAGAAGGAGAGGAATGGGTCAACTTGCTCCTCACATGTCCATGGGACAGCGGTGATTCCATATACGCCTTCTTCCACCCCTGCGGCGGCTCTTCGGTAGATATTTTTTTATAAATTTCTGCAAAATCCCGGGCTCCAAAATAGGAAAGAGCCTCCTCGGGGGTACCATAGAAGGCCAGCTGCCCGTTTTCAGCCAGTAGAATTACCATATCACACATGTCTATATTACATGTAGCATGGGTTACCAAAATAATGGTCCGTCCCTGGTCGGTAAGTTCCCGTAAAAGCTCCATCATTACCTTTTCCAAGCCTGGATCCAGTCCGGAGGTGGGTTCATCCAAGAAAAATAAACTGGGCTTGGTCAGCAGTTCCACCCCTATACTCACTCTTTTCCGCTGGCCCCCGCTGAGGTTTTTCACCAGAACCTCCCGGTGCTGACCTAAATCCAAAGAGGTCATGACTTCTTCCACCCTTTGCTCTATTTCCTCTCTGGAGGTATCGTCCGGCATTCGAAGCCTTGCGGAGTATGTCAGTACATCTTTCACGGTTAAGCTCTCATGCACAATATCCTGCTGGGGGACATATCCGATCATACTGCGAAAAGAATCGTATTCTTTATAAAAATCCCGGCCGTTCACCAGGATTTCCCCTGAAGTGGCAGGCCTCATGCCGGTCAGGGTCCCCATCAGGGTAGACTTGCCGGAACCGCTGCCCCCTAATATGGCCACAAACTTTTGAGGTTCAATAACCAGGTTTATGTCAGTCAATAAATTTTTCTTTTCTTTGGATGGAAGAGTCACAGTCTTATTTATTTTGACTGCTTCAATTTTAATCCGGCCGGAGGTTTCGTCATATTCAATAAAAGCCTGTCCATCGAAAACATACCGGTAGCTGCAGATCTGAATTACAGAACCTGGGATAACAACCTCCGAACCCTCTACCCGCTTCCCGTTAACAAATGTGCCGTTGGTACTGTTTAAGTCGTAAAGAATATATTTCCCTGCTTCCTTTTCAATGCGGGCATGCTTTCTGGACACCATGGGATGGTTCAGCACAAAGTCATTGGAGGGATCCCTTCCTATACTTATGTTTTCCCGGGCAGACAAAATCCGGGTATGATCCTCCGTTCCCCTTTGGGGATGAGCCTTTTTACCAGGAATGCTTCCCGTTATCCGGTAAACTTTGATTTGAATACTGCCCACCCGGAATACATCCCCCGAAGAGAGGACAACAGGTCCCTCAATCCTACTGTCTTTAACATAAGTACCGTTGGTGCTGCCGCAGTCTTCAATCTGAACATTTCCATCAGGCAGTATAGTCAGTTTAGCATGAATCCGGGATATCCCCCTGCCGATGACTGAAAACTGGCTTACGTCGGATTCCCGTCCTATACAGACTGCTTCTGAGGTAAGCTCCATCTTTTTCCCTTTTTCAGTTCCGTTTATAATTTCTACCCACCACTGCATAGAAACACCTCTGATAATCATATATACTTAAAAAATCTCCTGCTTAGTTAAGCTGAATTACTAAATTAATATTGCTCACATGGCCATCTTGTATGGTTAGGTAGAGAGCAATAGAACCAAACCCACCACTATTAGGACCATAAAATATAAATTCCGGTTCTCCACTGTCATCATATTGAACATAACCCCAGATACCATAACTTACACCGGTATCCACATATTCATCATCATACAAAGTTCTCCTGTTATTAATCACGGGATGACCTTCATCTAAAAACCTGCGAAGGACTGTTTCGTAAGAATCCCCCACCTGAATGTTCCGCGGCCCATATGCCCCCGGGCTGTGGATAGAAATATTATAACAATTATAGCTGCCATTCCAATTTTCTAAAAGCCCTATTTCTCCGAAGGGATAAACCAACCTTAAGTTATGCCTTTCAAAATCTTCCCAGTAGTCAAGATGGCGCTGCAAGGGAGCTCCCAGGGCAGCGATAATCTCATCTTCATCGGAAATTAGTTTTACATCATAAGCTGTATGGTCATTTTGACTAAAAGGTTCTGTGCTTTGCGGTATTTCCTCCTCAATTTCCTCCGGTTCCACTCCCAGTTCTCTCAACCTGTCTAAATACAGTTCATCTCCTGTGAGCTCATATAAAAGCAGGTAAAATTCATAGACAAGTTTATCTATGGATAGAGCCCGCTCTGCCAGTTCAACGGCTTTTACATGATCCCCTTTATCCTTAAAGTAGTGGACTAAATCTAAAAGAATATTGGTTTCATTTAAAGCATCAATATCCAAAAGGCTGATGAGTTCTTCCGCCCTGTTTATTTCCCCTTCCCGTTGATAAGCTAAGGCCCCTAAAGACAGGACTTTCATACTCTGAGTTTTTTCATAAAGGTTTTCATACATATTTATTATTTCATTATACTGCTCCAGTTTAAATAGGCTGTAGAACTGAAACATCAGTCCTGTAAGGCCGTCAGGTTCTCCCTCTAACATCCAGTGAGCTTCCGCCTGTAGTTCATCCCAGCTCTGAGAATAAATACTGTCCAGGACATAAAAAGCATTATAGTGATTAATATCTAGTTCCTGGGCTTTCTTTACCATCTCCAGGGCTTTTTCAGCCATATCATTAAGCACATACGCTTCCGCCAGCAGGCTGTAGTTCTCCGGAAATTCCGGATTCTTGCTTATGGCCTGCTCCAAAATTTCTATGGCTTTCCCTACTTCATGAAAACGCTTGTAAACCCTGGCCAGGCCCCGGTAGGCCGACTGTTCGCTCTCATCTTCTTCCAGGATCTCCAGATATTCTGCTTCCGCCTCTTCATATTTATCCTGCTTTATATATACATCTGCCAGATCCCTGCGCAGGGGAATCTTTTGATTTACAATTTGAATCCCTTCTTTTAAGACTTCTTCCGCAGAATCAAAGTCATCCTGGACTGTGTAGACCTTAGCCAGGCCGGTATAGGCCCGTTCTTCTTTAGGAGCAATGGCTATGACTTCCCGGTAGGCTAAAATGGCCTGTTCATATTCCTCATCAAAGAGATACTTCTCTGCCAGGGCCAGCTTATCCTCGATGGCTTTTTTTGTACCGGTAGTTACCGAATTTCTGGAGGCCAGGAGTACCAGGGGGATGATGATTAGAGCCGCAATGATTATGAATACAGGCTTAATTTTTGAACTTTTGGTTTGTATTTCATGGGAAACCCGGGTCTCTCTAGTTTCTTCCTCCGAAACAAGGTTTCCGCAATTAGCACAGAACTTATCTTTAGCTTCTAAACTGCTGCCGCAGGAAGAACAGAATTTTTGTAAAATTTTAAAAACCCCCTTTTAGCCCCATTTAAAAGAGCTATGTAAATGAAGCGTAAAAACTTAATTAGAATACTTTTAGTTTGTAGCCGAAGATTCTATAACCGTAAAACTAAAAGAATCATCATTCCAAATATATTTTTTACTAGTTTTTAATTCTTGGGATACAATCATATCTGTTTTATGAAATTTGGTTATATTTGTTAATTTATATTCAAAATCAGTTAGAGGGCCTGTAATTTCCGAAGTTTCCTCGTAATACAAATGGTCAAAAGGATAATCAGATTCCCTTGAATAAATAGTTAGAAAATCTAATACATGTCTTAATTCCTTTCCGTCCCATCTCCAAAGGTCCATATACTCCACTAATATCCCTGTACCTCCACATCTTCGAATAATTCTCAAAAATCCATCAGAAGTAACTGCCTCGCTGCCATATTTCCCTCCGATTTCCTCTAAAATTATGCAATACTTTCCATAGAAGGATCGAACTACCACAATATAACTCCACCATTCAGGTGTAATTACCGCCTCATCCCGTCCATCTCCAGTCACGTCCATATAACTAATAGTGTACTCTTCATTAAAATGATTGAAAGCATCGAGTCCGCCATAATAATCTGGGAATATTTCCCTTAATGCTTGATCAATAACAAATGCTGTTAATTTTTCCTTGTCGTAAATATCCGGGCCTAATAATAGACTATCGGGTTCAACAATGCCCTGAAGTTGATTATAATAAGCTTCATCACCAGTTAACTCATAAAGCAGCAGATAAAAATCAACTATAAATTTATCAATTCTCAGGGCTTTTTTCGCTAAATCTATTGCTTTACCCTTATCCCCTGTTTCATTAAAATAATAAACAAGGTCTTTTAAAATATTTGTTTCCTCCATCCGATCAATATCAATTAAATGTACCAGTTCCCCTGCTTTTCTAGATTCTCCCGTCCGATGAAAAGCCAGGGCCGTAAGAATTAAGACTTTATCACTTTTTGAAGCTTCGTATAATTCTTCATGCATGGAAATCACTTCATTATATCGCCCCAGCTGGAAGAGGCCATAAAAGCGCAGCATTCTGCCTGCAGCAGAGTAAGACTCTTCACTGAGAATGCTATCCCCTTCAGCAATCAGGCCTTCCCAATTCTTTTCAAATATTCCGTCAACAACATAAAAAATATCATAATAATTAATATCCAGCTGCAGAGCTTTTTTCACCATCTCCACTGCCTCTCCAAAACGGTCAACTTTCACGTATAATTCCGCCAGCAGGCTGTAGTTCTCCGGGACATCTGGATTTTCCATGATGGCCCGCTCTAAAATTTCCATGAGCTTCCCCGTTTCATCAGTGCGCTTGTATACCCCTGCCAGACCCCGGTAGGCCAGTTGTTCGTTTTCATCTTCTTCCAGAATCACCAGGTACTGGGCTTCAGCCTCTTCATATTTTTCCTGAATCACATAGATATCTGCCAGGTCCTGGCGCACGGGAATCTTTTGATCTACTATTTGAATCCCTTCTATTAAGACTTCTTCCGCAGATTCGTAATCCTCCTGGACTGTATAAACCTTTGCCAGGCCGGTATAGACCCGTTCTTCTTTAGGAGCAATGTCTATGACTTCCCGGTAGGCTAAAATGGCCTGTTCATATTCCTCATCAAAGAGATACTTCTCTGCCAGGGCTAGCTTATCTTCAATGGTTTTTTTTGTGCCAGTGGTTACGGCGGTCCTGGCCGCAAGAAATACCAGAGGGATGATGATTAGAGCCGCAATAAGTATGAACACCGGCTTTACTTTACTCTTATTCTGTACATCAGGCTGAACAGGGTTCCCTTGTGTTTCGTCTCCCTGAATTGAAAAGCCACATTTAGCACAGAATTTATCTCCTATGTCCAGTTTACTACCGCAAGATGGGCAGAATTTACTGTTTTGTTCCACTTAATACCCCTCGATTCATAGAAATCGCTTAATAAACCCGGTGCCTTTCATTACCGTCAGTCCTCATTTTATAGTGTTCGCCCACCCGGGGCCACTGACAAAATATACATTTTCCGGTTAGCTGTATGTTATTAAACCGGATTTCCACAACTGGTACAGAATAAAGCTCCTTCTTTTAAAACAGCCTCGCATTTTGAGCACTTGTTTTCCCGATCCTGTAATTCTGTATCCTAAGGGGTGCTGGAATTAGCAGGCTCTTTATAAATCACTGCAGCAGGGATATTTTCCTCTTCTGCTCTGTCCACTGGAGAGCCTTTTACTACCTGGCCGCAGCCGGTGCAAAATTTTCTATCAGGTTTTAATGATGCTCCACATCCAGCACAGGTATTAGTTTCTTGTTGAGAAAACACAGGCGGAGCTCCAGGCGCCTGCCGAAAATCCCCAGCATCCAGATTAATATAGTTAAAATCAACGCCTTTAACATTTCACTTAAACTAAACAGAAGAGGAAACTGGATATCGTCCAGCATAGGCAGCATGGAGATAATATACCAGGAGGCCAGGAGAATGGCTACACCAGTCCCCGTTTGTATAACCAGGGCATTACTGCAGCAGCTGTACCACTTCCCTGAGATTTTACTTCCATAAAAAATCACTTCTCTTTAAAATAATAAGCTTAACTGGAACCAAATGAATAGGAGAAGACTTAAAATAATGCCAGAACCGGCTCCCAATTCCAGGAATAATGACTCTTTGACTTCTAACCACATAATTCCGCCCAGGATTGCGAATCCAGAGAAAATGATAAGGTATTTAAACATTTAAAATGCAGCCCGGATGCCGCTGCCGTAAGCGGTATGAAAATAATCATTGATTCTGTCAAAACTAAATTGCACAGGAGCGTGGACCGCGCCGGCTGTGCTGAACAGGCAGCCCCAAAAAACCTCAAACAGCAGGGTTTGGGTAAAAGGAAGGCCGCTGTTCATAATACCTGCCGTATCTGAATATCTCAATACATCCATAACTTCGACTCCAAAAAAATCCGCAACCAGCTCCATAGGTAATTGAATGAAGCTTCTTAAAAAATGATAGGATTTATATATTTTTTACCTGGCCAGGGCATTGAATACGGCCTCCATAATACCATTACTGCTCATGGTAGCGCCGCTCACAGCATCCACCTCATAGTTCTGGTCATTAATGATAGCCTGGGGAACAACTCGAAAGGCAGGATCCGATAGGACCGGAGTTTCGCTATGGCCCAAAATATCAATAGTAATAATTTTACACTCCCAGATAGTTACCTCAACGTGAATATCTCCACCATATCCAGTCCCTGTTCCGATGTATATTCCGTCCGCTAAAGCATTTAGATTCCGTTCCGGCCATGTAATTCCTAAGAAGACAGCTCCAATTTCATCTAAAGCGTCCCTTACGGCCGCAGCAACGGCCCTGCATGAAACAGTGGCCCCGGAAATATTGTCAATATCTGTACCGATGCTTATTGGGTCATTAATCCCTTTCCCAATAAACTGGGCAAGCCAGGACTGCTCTTCGATCTTGTCTCCAAGGCCCGGCGTTTCAGTGTGACCCGTGACTTCTACCGCAATCACATTCCCTTCCGTATCGGCAGTTACGTTAACCCTTACGTCACCACCGTATCCAGGTCCCCTGGAATCCAACATAATATAAGCTATTTCCCTGCCGCCATTGAGTGCTTTGTAAAATGTTTTCCCGTTTATTTCTAAGCTTTCGAATCTGTCAGCATCCGGCACATATGCATATAAAAAAGCGGGCACCTCTTCCTGCTCAGTATCTTTAGCAGACAGTAAACCAGTGGAAGTTGCTGCATAGATTGCTAGGGGCACCATAATTAACGCTGCAATTAATAGTAAATAGATCGGCTTAAAAGTAGACCTTTTTGGAGATTGAATGCCGGGTTTTTCAGACTTTTCATGAACTTCTGTTCCTTGAACAGCTCCCCCGCAGCCGGGACAGAATTTATCTCCTGCTTCTAATCTGCTGCCACAGGAGGAGCAGAATTTATTTTGTGACATTATAAGAACCTCCATCTCATAATCTTTGTTTGATAGATCAATCATAGCATTAATTCTATTTCTTAACAGTAATATAATTTATAATCACGTTTTAGATGTCTATAATCACGATTACCCTGTTTAAAAGGTATATGCTCTTCTATCCTTCACTTTTACACCTTATAATCGTGAATATAAGCGCCTAAACCGTGATTTTATCGAAACAATCTAGAAATTTGAGTGGTTAAACGTTACAGTTGTTATGGCTTATCTAAGATTTAAAAAAACGGGAGGGATTACAATTGAATAGAAATATCCTCAAAGTAATTTGCTTGTTGGTCCTTATTTTTTTTGTTTTTCCTTTTTTTACGGTATCATGCGGCAGACAGGAAATAGCTACTCTATCCGGGCTCAATCTGGTAACCGGCACCACCGTTCGAGGAGACAGGGTAGATGCTTCCCCATTTATGATTATTGTTTTTCTACTGGCTGCGGTGGCATTTGTCTCGTCCCTGGTAAATACTCACAAGGCTTTGTTAGCTCCGGCCGCCCTTGGAGCGGTTAACTTAATACTTCTTTTGGTATTTAAATTACATCAGACGCTTATGAGCAGGGCCTTTATGTAGATTTTAAGTACGGCTATTATTTGACAATACTTATGATGATCGCCTCCGCCCTGTACAGCGGATACCTGTATTTCACGGAAAATGAGTCAACGTAATAAATATCATAATATAATGAAAGAGCTTGTACTTTAAAAATGTATCGAATAATTAAAAAGAGACTCAGTGGAAAAACGAGAGTCTCTTTTTTAGTTCAATAAGTTGTCGGTCATCTACTGTGTCATCTACTGTATTGTAATATGTGCCGGTTGCACCAATTTTACAGCCTTTAAAAAATTATAAATATCAGCTGTCTCCTAGTATATCATTGTTGACCTTTCATCCAAGTTGGCATAATACACAAATCATCCGTTACATTATGTTAAAATCAGTTCTAAGCTGAAGATATATTAAAATACTGGCTGAAAATCACTCCCATCTGTTTTGATTCTAAACATATTGACATGAAAATAAATCCAATCTTCTATTATTTGAATGTCATCTGAGTAGATATCTATTAAACGGCTGCGCGCACTGCCATCAGTCCTTATCTTATATAGAAAATGTTCATCATCTGAATTAGAATAATAGATCCAATCATCCTTTACATTGATAAACCATGAATGATCATTATTTATGCGACTACGTTCGCTGCCATCCGTCTTTATTTTGTAAATCTTGTCTCCATCGTCCTTGTTAATATAATAAACCCAGTCATCAACTACGTTAATACAAATTGGATGGTCTTCAATTAATCGGGCTCGCTCACTTCCGTCCGTTCTAATCTTATTTATTCCATCGCTGTCATAATAAACCCAATCATTAACTACGTTTATACCATATGATTTGTCATCATTTAAACGAGTAAGTTCACTACCATCCGTTCTTACCTTGTAGATTCTCCGACTGTCATCTAGGTTGGAGTAATATATCCAATCACCTGACACGCTCACACAACATGCTTCTTCTTCAAGGAATCGAGTACGACCACTTCCATCTGTTTTAATTCTATAAATTCCTTTTTCATTCTTGGTACAGTAATAAATCCAGTCACCAACAACATTAATAAAGTAAGGTTTATCACTACTTAATTTGGTACGGCCACTCCCATCTGTCTTAATCTTATAAAAGCCTGCTTCATAAAAGCCTGCTTCATCATGGAAATTACCATAATAAATCCAATCATCCAGTTGTGCTGCTGTTCCTCCATTGACAATATTACCTGCAGTATTTCCCCGTTTTGATTCTTTTGCAAACAGATCCGTAGACTGGAGCTTAGATATACCAGGTGTATCTTTTAGAAGGAATATGCCTGTGGACTTAACTGCATAGATTACCAGGGGCACTATAATTACCGCCGCAATTAATAGTAAATAGAACGGCTTAATAGTAGACCTTTTTGGAGTTTGAACACCGGGTTTTTCAGTTATTTCATGAGCTGTTGTTCCTTGAACAGCTCCCCCACAGCCGGGACAAAATTTATCTCCTGCTTCTAATCTGCTGCCACAGGAGGAGCAGAATATATTTTGTGACAATATAGAAACCTCCTTTCTATATTCTTTGGGTTTATATTTAATCTTTAATCCACATACCCTCATTCTCATCATAAATTTATGCCCTGAAATTTCCCACTGAAATCAAACCAAACGCCCACTTGAGAACGATTTAGTTAATCCTTAAAAGAAAACAATCCTTCTCGCTGATAGTCACTGCTCCATAAAATGTAGCAGCCCATTGATTAAAAATAAATCAACAGTTCATAATTTCACAATACTTTAATAAACTAACTGTCTTTGGGTACCATCTATCTTTATTTTGTAATTGTAAGGCCAAGAACCGATAGGAGAGTGATAATATATCCATTCTCCTACAATACTTATTCTAAGCGGAATATCAAATTCATCATATAAACTGGCGAAGTTGCTGCCATCCGTACTGACTTTATTAAGATAACTTGTGTCATTACTCCAATAATAAATCCAATCTTCTACTACAATGATAATCATTGCGGGTTCTTCAGTCAGACAGGTCCGGTCGGAACCGTCTTCTTTAATTTTATAAATTCTTTTTTCATCACTGTCGTTGATGAAGTATACCCAGCCGTCTACTACATTTAAATCTGAGGTTTTATCAAAGTTGAAAGCGTTACGGCTGCTACCATCCGTCTTTATTTTGTAAATCTTGTCTCCATCGTCCTTGTTAATATAATAAACCCATTCACCTGTTACATTAAGACCTCTAGATGAATCATTATTTAACTGTGTACGGTTACTGCCGTCGGTACGAATTTTAAAGCGTTTAATTGTTGCGTTTTCCATAATAGGCAACTCAACAAGTAAGCAGGCTGGTGGTAATGCTGTCTTAAATGACGATATTATCGCATTGTAATGACTGGCAGTTGCAAGAGAATTATTTTTAGGTGAGCGATAACTTTATTAAACATGCTATATTTCTCCTTGTATACTATGAGCAGCAGACGATTTGGACGTAAATTTCCAGTTCGGATGGTGCTCATTTGTTCTTTGAAAACTTTATACAGAATCAAATCTTGTTATCTAACTTACTTATGATCTTTTTAAAAAAAGATTAAAAAAATTAGTAGTAGGGGTTGTGAATATGTGGTCAACGCGAAGCGTTGTCCAAGCAGTTCGTGGGGTCTGTGGGTAACTCGAAGAGTTATCCATCAGAATCCACAACTGCGGCATATTCACAAGCCTATCAAACAATACGTTTCCGCGTATCATGTCAAATTAATTGAAAAAAGGGTTTACAGTTCTGGGATGTCTTTGGGAAAATATAGCCATAGGTGTCTACCAAGGGAATGTTCAATTTTCTCCCGTTGCCCCGTTATCGGGTGTCTTCCTTTTTAAGAGTGTTCCCCTGGCCCCATGTTATAGACCAACACGCTGACTGTTTCCCGGTTGCCCCTCTCTCCTGCCAGCAGAGGGAGACCAGTGCACCGAGGGGAACCGGTGTATTCCAATAGCTCGCAAGGCTGTCGTTCATGGGTTTCCCAGGGACATCCCAGGACTGTAGACATCACATCCTTTTTCTAAGGAGGTGAAAACGACGATGACTATCCCTTTGTTTGTCGGTATTGATGTAAGCAGCAAGGAAAATGTAGTATGCTGTTTAACCGATGAAGAAGAGAAACGAGCTTTATGCCGCTTTACTGTTCTAAATAACCGACCCGGTATCATGGAGCTGCAGAAACGGATTAATCAGCTGGTAGATAAGCATAGTTTTGATGAAATTCGTTTTGGACTGGAACATACCGGCTGCTACTCGACTCACGCCGCCATATACTTACATCGGCATTTAGATTTTGGGTGCTCTAATGTTAAAGTCTATATGTTTAACCCGAGCCTAATTAAGGAGTATAAAAAGTCTCATTTCCTTTCCCCCCCTAAAAATGACCGGGTGGATGCCTGGTATATTGCCGCCAAGGTTCGGTCCGGCCACTTACCTCATCCCTTCACCTGGAGTGAACCGATGATGGCACTGCAGCGGCTGACCCGGACCAGGTACCATCTCATGAAGGCACTGGTAAGAGAAAGTAATTTCCTTATGACCAACCTGTATTTAAAATGCAGCGATTACACGCTTGTTTTTGAAAACAAGCTGTCGGCAACTTCTTTGGCCGTCATGGAGGAGTTTGAATCCACAGAAGCTTTAGCAGAAATCTCTGTGGACCAGCTGGTGGAATTTTTAATCCAGCATGGTAAAAATCGATTTGATGATCCTCAATCTGTGGCTAAGGAGTTACAGAAAGCAGCTCGTTCTTCTTACCGATTATCTAAGGCTATGGCTGATTCTGTTAACCTAGCTATGGCCTCCAGTATTCGGGTCATTCGGACAATTCAGGAACAGATTAAGTCTATAAAAAAGGCTATTGAAGACCATTTAAAAACGATTCCTCAAACTCTAGATTCTGTCCCGGGTATCGGTCCTATCTTTTCTTCTGGTATCTTGGCTGAAATTGGTGACATCCACCAGTTTGCCAGCCATAAGCAGTTGGCTAAGCATGCGGGCATTGCCTGGACTGAGAATCAATCGGGAAACTTTACGGCCAGCCAAACACGGCTAATTCACTCTGGGAACCGCTATTTACGATATTACTTAATGGAGGCGGCTAACAGTGTTCGGGTGCACGACCCTGTTTTTGCAGAGTATTATGCCAAGAAAAAGGCAGAGCCGAAACAGTTCGCCCATAAACGGGCCCTTGCTCTTACAGCACGTAAACTGGTACGGTTGGTCTTTCATCTGCTAAAGACGAACCAACTCTACCAACCGAGAGGAGGAAACCAACAAGAAATATTATAAAGATTAGCTGCGATTCCATCCACCCATAATTTACCGTTAATGTAATTTTAGTACTGTTAATTTGGGTGGCTTAGTTAAGTGATGCCTTTTTTGGGCATTAACTACTTGACATCACACCGCTGCTCTTTAAAAATAAGTATGGCTTTACTGATTTGATTTGAGCGTATGTAAACTAGGGCCAGCCCCCGGTAGTCTGACTGTTCCTTTTCATCTTCTTCCAGGATCAGCAGATACTCTTCTTTTGCCTCTTCATATTTTTCCTGAATCACATAGATACCTGCCAGGTCCCGGCGCAGGGGAATCTTTTGAACTACAATTTGAATCCCTTCGATTAAGACTTCTTCCGCAGACTCATAATCCTCCTGGACTGTATAGACCTTTGCCAGGCCCCGGTATAGGCCCGTTCTTCTTTAGGAGCAATGTCTTTGACTTCTCGGTAGGCTAAAATGGCCTGTTATATTCCTGGTCCAGCAGATACTTCTCCGCCAAAGTCAGCTTATCCTCGATGGCTTTTTTCGTGCCGGTAGTTACCGAGTTTCTGGAGGCCAGGATTACCAGGGGAATGATGATTAGAGCCGCAATAAGTATGAACACCGGCTTTATTTTATTGCTTTTGGTTTGGGCCGCAGGCTGAACCGGGCCCTCTTTAGTTGGATCATTCTGAACAGAAATTCCGCAGCCTGCGCAGAACTTATCTCCTGGTTCCGGTTTGCTGCCGCAGGAGGAACAGAATTGGTTGTTTTGTGCCACCTTGAATAACCTCCGATTCCCAAATACTAACGGTAAGCAGTATTATCAGGAGTATTGTTAAAGTAGGAATTTGTATCCGGTATAGGGTTATTAAACCGTGAACCTTTTTCTATCCAGATACCTCCCCCGGTAGCTCCCGCATGATTATCATTTATTGTATTATCTTCCAGGTAAAGAACCACTTCTTTCGCAATAAGAATTCCTCCGCCCTGCCTTTGAGAGCGGTTTCTGCTGATTATGTTGCCGATGAAATTATCCAGGGATAGTTCCATAATGTAAGCTCCCCCGCCATATTTCGCCCGGTTATCAGAAATATTATTTTGCCGGACTGCAGCTCTTGAATCAAATGCCAGGTACATTCCACCCCCGGCTTCATCCGAGGTATTATTGGTTATATCGTTATGGGAAATAACCGGCGTAGAATCAATAATAACAGCTGTTCCGCCCCCGGACTTACTGGCAGAATTGCTGTCAATGACATTATCCATAATGGTGGGCGAAGAACCATACCAGACAATGATTCCACCGCCATATCCTTCTACGGAATTATTTTTAATTATATTGTTTGAAACTATGGGTGAGGAATGATTTATGATGGCAATTCCTGCACCAACGCCCAGTATTTTTTTAGAATCTGCTTTTACAGTATTTCCTTGAATTACATTTCTTTCAATGGTTGGAGAACTTCCATCTCTGACCAGAATCCCTCCGCCATAATACCTCTGAAACTCGTATTTTTCACCCTTCCTGATAAAGCTGTATTCCCCATAGGTACCGCTGCCCCCGGTGATGGTGAATCCCAGAAGGCTGGAACTATTCTGCTCCCCACTTTGGAAGGTAACTGTTGAACCCTTGTTCCCACCATGGATAATGGTTGATGATACGATATAGGAATCATGGGGATCAGTGCTTCGTAAAATTACTTCCTTCCCCTTAAAATCAATATTTTCATAATATGTACCCGGCAGTACTTCAATTACGCTTCCCGCTGCCGCAGCATCGATGGCTTCCTGAATGGTGGCGTAATTTGTGGGGACAACCAGCAGGAATGGATCATCTTCTGGTGATGATTCATCATCACTTTCCTCCTCCACCGGTTCATCATCCCCTGTATTTTCCTCTTCCACTATGTCTTCTTCAAGATCAGGGTTTTCTTCCTGCCCCCCGGCAACTTCTGCCTGCTCAGAATCTTTAATAAAAAAGTGATAATATGTAAATCCCCCCGCTGTCAGCAGGAGAATCATACAGACAGCAATTACCCAGGTCCAGCGCTGAACCCTTCCGGCCGCCGCAGGAAATTTCGCCTGAGTATCCAGGGACATCCCGCAGTCAGGACAAAATTTGCTGCCGGTTTTAAGAGCCCCTCCGCAGTTTTTACAATATCTCAAAAGGGTTCCCTCCTTTCACTATTAACCTGTATATTATCCCAAATTTATAGAGAAACCTGTTTACTTAATTATTAATAAATGTACTACTTTTACCATTATTAATCATAGCATTTTATAAAGGATTTGGTACCCTTATTGCGTGAAATCACGACTTTAATGCCTATTATTACGATATGTGTGTTTATTTGTTATTTTTAAAGGAATTATCAAAATATTTATTGAATATAATATATAAAAATTTTATATACATAAGGTGAGTATATGGATAAGAGTATGAATAAAATAACTGTTGCTGTTGCTGAGGATGAAACCCCCATCCGGCAGTTACTACAATCCTACCTGGAAACTTTCCCACAAATTGAGATTACTGCAGTTGTTTCCAACGGAAACGAACTTATAAAAGTGATTAAAGAGCATAAAGTAACTGCTGTTTTTCTCGATATAGAAATGCCTGGTCTGGATGGGTTATCCACCGCTGCCAGAATTAAAAGACATCAACCCGATGTCTTTGTTGTGTTTGTAACGGCCCACCCTCATTACGCAGTGGATGCTTTTCAACTGAAAGCAGTAGATTATTTAATTAAGCCAATCACCAGAGAAGCCATCGCCGGCACAATAAAAACCTTAGAAAAATTTTTGCAGCTAAATATACCGGGTTACTCTAACGAAATCCAAAAGCGTATTTCCATAAAAAATAATCATGAACTTTATTTCGTAAATCCTTTTGAAATCATTTTTATAGAAAAAGAATTAAGAAAAACAGTTCTTCATACCACCCGGGGCAAATACCTTTCTACAGAGCCTCTGAATGCCCTGGAAAACAATCTGAGTGAGAATTTTTTCCGCTGTCATAAAGGTTTCATCATTAACCTGGATCGAATTGAAAAAATAATTCCCGTCGCAGACCGGATGTATGAAGTCAGTTTTTATGAATACTCCGGCAAGGTTACCATGAGAAGAAAGAAATACGAGGAACTGTGTAAAATTATGATTTCTCAAAATAACTGTTTATAATAATCGGTCTCTACATTGAACAAGTAACTCAATATAACTCCCACATCAAAAACATTTCAATCCTGATAACCTGACCGTTTGATATTTTACTTAAGGGCCACTTGTCGAATCTGTTTTTAACAGGCTGTCCCAATTAAATTCCCGGACATTCTCCACATTAGCACCATAATCCGGCCAAAATATATTAAACTCTCTGGTTTCTTGAAAAATCTGCTCCCGGCCTGTAGTTCCCTGGATTCCAGTTCTGTAAGCAGTATGAATTCTTTACTGTAAGCCCCTTCAACCAGCATTGTATATTACACCAAAAACGGTAGCAGTAAATATATAACTACATCGGCAGAAAAATGTGACAGCACCACCGGGTTACTATTTCCACCCGTTGAGAGATGACGAGAAGATGCAGAGCTCTGGTGTTATAAAAAGCAAATATTTGTTTGATTCTGCTAACTAAGGGAACGAATGCGGGAAGCTTACCCTCCTGGTTTACCGCGTTTTCCCTAATATTTCCCCGACAGTATTGATGCCCCTTTTTTAATATTTTGCAAAATCTCTCAAGGAAATTAATAGCGAGGCATAATCTGAATAATCCGAAGATCTTTTAGGTTTTCCAGCGCTTTTTCACTCCTAATCGGAATCATCGGCCAATAAGAGCTCAGGATTGAATTCTTTAACCGGGCCTTTGTACGGTTCTCCTCTTTTCAGGTTATGAGGTTTATTCATATACGTAATTGCTGACACTGGACAAAAACTGTAACAGCGAAGGCAAAGAATACAGATACCTTTCGTTTTCAATTCTTTGCCCTCAAATATCAGGTTTCCGGAGGGACATAAACGGGCACATTTCCTGCACCGGATACATAGACTTTTCTCATAAAAAATATCATCCCGTAATCGCTCAAAAAACCGCCGAAACGGCACTCTCTGAAATGCCCCTGAAGCCTCTGATATTCTGTTGAAGCCCCGGCGAAAAGGCCGCTCATTCATAATTTTATGGATGAAACCTCTAATCCTTTTTTCCGTTTTGGCCAGGGTTTTAGATATTTTCATTCTATCATTTGTATAGGGTAAAAACCTGGTGACTGAAACACAAACATTAGAGGGCATAAAAAAATGCTCTGCCCAGAAGATGTTAAATTGCTTTTCATCAAGGAACTCTTCCGCCACTCGGGCCCCATCCCCCGACCACATCCATTGAGTACAAAAAATAAAGGTTCTTTTATTCTTAACTGGAGGGAGTTCTTGAAAAAACTCCTTCATAATAAAGGGCAGGTCAGAACCATGGGTGGGAAAACCAAAACCAACCAAATCACTTTCGCTGATTATCCTGCCTGCTCTTGAACCATTTATTTTCTCTACAGAGTACGCTGACGCAGTGATTCCTTTTTCATTGAATATCCTAACAAATGTTTCCGAAACCCACCAGGTATTCCCTGTCCCAGAAAAATAGAATATAGAAGCTTTCTTCATCCTTGCTCCTTTCACAAAAAAAAAGTGAATTGCTTTCCCTGTTTCAATCATATACTATTTTTACTCTACTTAATACTAATTTTCAGCATATTAACAGGCAGCTTCTTCTTGCAGATATCCCGCACTTCTTGTGAACTCGTTTCAGCAAGCTTTAAAATCGGGGAATCAGGTGGAGATTCTACTCTTCCTAATTTTAGAGGAAATTGAGATGAACAATGTCCGGACAGTCAATGAATTTAAAGATGATTTAAAGGTTCTAGAAGAGATGTGGGCGGAGAAGTTTGATGCAGGAAAGTCCTATTAAGCTGTCTAAGTTGAGTCAAAGAACCGTCCCTGAATCAACTGACTCGATGATAATACGATATTGTTTACTCATCAAAGATGTGATAGCATTTATATTAGAATACAGCCTGAAACTTTAATAAATTAACTGGAGGATTGTTAAATGACCACTTTAATAAATCCCGCCCCTTTGAGCCCCAGGGGGAAAGTCATGGTATTATTGAATGTCTTAGGATTAATTATCATTTGGGGCATTGGTATTTACGCATTTTTTGTTTTTACTGACCCGATTCCTACTCATTTTGACGCAGCCGGGAGAGTCACCACCTATGGTAGTAAAACCACTTTTTTAATCGTTTCTGCGGCCTTTAGTATATCACCGGCCTGTTTTATTCTGCTGACTAAATACCGGTTCACTCTCATTAACAAATACCCTTACCTGGTTAACCTACCTGCTTTCTTTTTAAATATTAAAAATTTATCCCCGGAAAGACGCAGTTTCTGGACAAATCAATACTTTGAGTTGATGTTAATGTTAGGGGCTCTGCTGTCATTTTACATGGTTGCCCTGACTGCCATGATATTTCAGGGAACAACAGCGGGAAGCTTATTCTCCTGGTTTACCACATTTTCCATAATATTTCCCCTGGCAATATTGATTCCGTTTTTTATTGTTATGCAAAATCTCTCCCAAAAAATTAAAAACGAAGCGGAAGTTGAATAATCCTCGCCCCTGATACCTTGATCTAGTTACAATAATTAATTGTTCAGTGGATCTGGACTGTAATAACCAATTCATGACAAAAGAAAACCTCTTTGGTTATACGCGCTTCCCTATAGTCCAAATCTGTTGTGCTAACCCCGCCAGCTACCATAACATATGGTATATTTTGGTTGACAATATCTGTCCCAAATAATATAATGACATTAATTAGGGTGCCGGATATACTCATTAGTCATTTCAATTTTTATCTCAGAAGATTCGCAATAAAGTAGTACAACCTTCTCCAGCGCCTCAATGTACTGACCCTAATCTCCAACTGCATTTAGAGCACCTGTTAAACGGCGGATTGGTTATTCTTAGTAGGGAGGGGCTGCTTGTGGTGAAAAAAGAAAAACTAACTTACAGCATTGTTATTCTAAGTGCATTAAGTTTAATTAAAAGCAAATTTGAAAAAGCCGGCCTGGAGCTGGATACCCGCTATATGGACTATTTTGAGGAATGTCCGCGCTGCGGGAATACTTTCAAGATCTACCGGCAAGAGGTAAAAGATGCCGCTACTGTATCTGCATTTTTAAATATGGAACAGCAGAAAGGAATTGCTTATTGCCTTTGCAAAAAATGCGTACAAGAGATGTCCATATTCACTGCTAAAAGGGATGCGGAAATCACGGAAAATCGAATATTTGAAAAAATACACGATTTAAGACGCTCAAAAAAACCAACCAGAGCGGATATTCAACTGGAAAAACGAATGTTGCAGAAAATTTACGGTTTTTAACGCTCTTACTTTATAGATTAATGAAGAAGGTTGCAGTCATCCACCGGGGCAGGCCCCTTTTGTGTATAAATCAGAAAAGCTTAAGTTTATCTTCTGGTTTCTCTAACAAGCTGTTTCAAAGAAGGAATTATTAATAAAAACTTCAGGTTTAGTTATAATTCTAATGAGTAATAATAAGTCCTGCTTCGGCAGTTTCCAGAAACTCCTAAGGGGTCAGTTACTTACCAAGAAAGTAAAAACACAACTTTTCAGTTGTGTTTTTTGTTATCATTTTTTTTCTATTTTTTCCTCAAGTATCTTAATCCTAAAGTCATGATCATTGAGGCGATAGTCATGTAGATCAGTTTTTTCAAATAAAGCTCTGACTTTTGTACTCGAATCATTTTCCATCCTTAAGACAATTCGCTCTAATCTCTCTTGGTTTTGCCCAAAACTATCCAGCTTTTCATTTAGACCAGGAAATGGATTTAATGTCTCCTGGTCTCCTTGATTTGATTATCCCCTTGATTCCTACAGATTTTCTTCCTTCAATGCCTCCATAATATTTTCATTTTTTAATTTTGTACTGGAGTGTATCATGGTTATGAATACAATTATAAATACTCCGGCCACACAGAACAGGATTTCTTTCCAGGGCAGTACAAAACCGAATACAAACATGGCGCCAAAGGAGTTGTACATCCAGTAACTGATTAAAATGCTGACGGGCAGGCCGTACAGCAGAGCTTTTAAACCATAAAACAAACTTTCACACCGAATCATTTTATTAAATCCCCCCGGTGTCATTCCCACCGATTTCAACATGGCAAACTCCTGACGGCGCAGGGCCACATTGGTGCTGATGGTATTAAAAATATTGGTAACTCCTATTAACGTAATTAAGGTCACAAAGCCGTAAAGAAAAATTGAAATAACTGTGGTTGTTCGTTTCATGTCCTCCTGCTGAGCCGATATGTTCTGGAGATAAAGAGAGCCGTTAGGATATTTTATATCTAAAGTTTTTACCTGTTCTACAACTGAGCCTGCACTGCTGCCGGATTCAATATACAGCTGGGGGGAGATACTTGCGTGAATACTGTCAAACATCCGCAGTATTTCCTCCATTACTTCATCCGACACTACCATGATAAAGTTGGAGTATGCGGTATTCCCTGAGCTGATCATATGGTCTGAATGCAGGACGCCGAAAGGCAGGGTTTCAGTTATTCCCCCAATCTCCACAGGAAAATGAACGGCAGTGGCTTCTTCAGTGCTGTAGTCATATGTTGTTAAAGAAATCCGCTGGCCCTCTTTCATGTTCATCGGCTCATATTCCACATACTTATTCACCATAAGCATACCCTGATTAACCAGGATGCCCTGGAAATTTTTAATGTCTTTAAAGGCCGGGCCTTCCAGCCCATTTTCTTTCGCATATCGATTAAATTCTTTTTCACCCAAAGAAAGTACTCTAAAACTGATGTTGAGGCTTCCATCATCATTCTCAGGAAATAAACTGTTCTCCTTATTAAGATGGTTTTTCTGCAGATAGGAACCCAGATGAGAGGGGTTAAAACTTTCCGCATCACAGGTAAGGTTCCTGACTAAGGTATATCTTTTTATGCCGTCAAGAGATAAAACATCAGAAAAAAAGTTCAGCTGTTCCTCAATAGGTGTGTTGTATTTTGCCACCACTATATCATAGGGAATGTCTTCATAATACATTTCACTGCTTTTAAAACTGTAGGTCATAAAAGAGGAAAAGGTTATGAAGAGAACAATACTGATGAAAAGGGAGAACACCGTAGCCCGGTACCTTCTCCGATTTCTCTTTAGATTCTTCAGGGCTAATTCCCCTTCTATACCGAAGAGAGACCGGGTGACTCTGGAGGTTTTTAATATTTTCCTGTTTACTTGAATATCCTTATTCAGCCTGATGGCATCAATAGGAGAAATGCCGGCAGCCCTCCTGGCAGGAATGAAGGCAGATAAGAATATAATGAAAGATACAAAGAAAACAGTTAAAAGGATCGTTCCGGGAGAAACCACAAGCCGTAAGATAATGTTCTCACTGAACATGGAACCTATCATTAAACGATTTACCACAGAAAGGGTGATACCGATGCCGGTGAAGCCCGACAGGATTCCCAGGGGGATCCCCGTTAACCCCACTAAAAAACCCTCATAAAAAACCATCCTTCTGATTTGTCCAGGGGATGCCCCTGCACTGGACAGCATGCCGAATTGTTTTTTCCGCTCACTGACAGAGATAGCAAAAGAGTTGTATATTACGGCAATTGTGCCTACTGCTATCAAGAGTATGATAATCCGGGTAATGGAATCAAACATCTGGTTTGCCTGGTCACTTTGAGAGATACCCAGCCATTTCAGCAGTTCTCCGTTGTAAATATAGTTTTCGACCTCTGCATTATTTGCCATTTCAGGGACCGTTTCAAATATCTTCTTCGGAGCTTTCCCCAGTATAGATACATTTACAACATCCCCTGCTGTTAAATTTTTTTCCTCCATATAGGAAATAATTGTATAACCCGGGGCAAGGCCTCTTTCAAAACGAGGCTTTTCAATAAACCCGGTTATGGTGTATGTTTTGGCTGCAGTATTTTCCAGGTTTTCCGTTTCGGAATATTCATCATTGTAAAGTATCATTCCGTTATCATTTCTTTTGCCTATGTCCAAGGAGACGGTCTGGCCTATGCTGTAACGGTCCCCTCCCATGGAGTAAATTTCATCAGAAATTACCGCTTCCCCCTCCTTTACCGGAAATCTTCCCTTTACCAGGGTAACAGGCATATGGGTGAAGGCGGTATGATCATATTCTTTGATTTGGAAATATGGTTTGGATTCATTTTTAGATTCTTTGAAAAGCGCATAACCCAAATCCCGGCTCAGCATAGATTCTTCCGTGTGGGAACTGCCGGTAATATACTTTACTTTATCCATGCTGACATCATAAAACGTGGCGTGAAAATTCCCATCTGTTTCTATGGCTGATTGTACAAAAAGATCCTGGAAACTTGCGGAAATTGCAGAGGTTCCGCAGACCATGGCACTGGCTATAATAATTCCAATTATGGTAACAATGGTACGCTTTTTGTTAAGCTGCAGGTTTCTTAGAGTCAGCTTGTTTAAAATGTTCACAGCCGAATCACCTCATCTTTGACAATACGGCCGTCTTCCAGGGTGATGATTCTGTCAGCCTGCAGGGCAATTTCATGTTCGTGGGTGATGGTTATTAGGGTTTGATTGAAGCGCTTGTTTGAGTATTTAAGAAGTTCGACGATTTCCCTGGAATTTTTGCTGTCCAGGTTGCCGGTGGGTTCGTCCGCCAGAACCAGAGCGGGATGAGTGATCAGGGCTCTTCCGATAGAGACTCTCTGCTGCTGTCCTCCGGAGAGCTCATTAGGCAGGTGGTGTACTCTTTCAGTTAAGTCCAAAGTCTTCAGAATTTCCTCCAAATCTTTTTTTTCTACCTTTCGCTGGTCCAGCAGCAGGGGCAGTGTCATATTTTCTTCTACGTTTAGTATGGGGATTAAATTATAAAACTGGTATATGAGGCCAATCTGCCTGCGCCTGAATATGGCCAGGTTAGTTTGATTCAGCTTGTATATGTCGGTATCCTCAATAAATACCCGGCCGCCGGAGGGGCGGTCTACACCCCCGAGGGTATGCAGAAGAGTGGATTTTCCCGAGCCGGAGGGCCCGACAATAGCCAGAAACTCTCCCCTGTTTACACAGAAAGACACATTATCCAGGGCTTTTACCTCTGTTGTGCCTTTCCCATAGGTTTTGGACAGATTTTCTACCCGCAGTATTTCCATCATATCTTACTCCTTTTCTTTTGATGTCTTTATTATATCTGCCCAATATGACTTTACGGTGACTATTTTGGTGACATTTTTGTTATATTCATTTATAAAATTTAACTGTAAATTCCGATCCCTTTTCCCTGTCACTTTTGACGGTAATATCTCCTCCCTGTTTTTCCACGATGGCACTGGCCATGGCCAGGCCGATGCCCACACTGTCCTCTCCCGCATTTTTGCCTTTGTAAAAACGGTTAAAAATATAAGGGATATCTTCTTTATCAATTCCAGGGCCTGAATCAGATATGGTAATCATCGTAAAAATTGGATTTTCTGTAAAAGATATATTTATAGATCCCTTTTCCGGAGTATGTTCTATGCAATTTTTCAATATATTTATAACGGCTTCACAGGTCCATTTATAATCTCCGGTGAAACTGGTGTTTTCCTCACCGGTTATAAGAACCTGCTGCATTTTTATGTCCAGAGGTATCTCCATGGTTTCCAGCACTTTATTCACCAAAGTTTTCATGTAAACTTTTTCTTTTTTCATGGTGATGGTTCCGGCATCCAGTTTTGAAAGTGTAAGAAGAGAAGTGACAAGCCACTGGATTCTTTCAAGCTGTGATTTCATCCTGTCAAGAAACTTATTCTTCACTTCCGGGGACTGGACATTGTACAGCAGGTCATTTAACATCAGCAGGGAGGTCATAGGAGTTTTAAGCTGATGAGAAATGTCTGCCAGGGAATCAGCCAGAGCAATTTTATCTTTTTTCTGGTGTTCTGCCTGTTTCTTCAGCATGGTAGTGATTTTATATATCTCATTTTTCAGTATACTTATATCCCCTTCATTGTTGTCCCGAATATCCAGGCAGTAATTCCCTTCCGCCGTTTGACCGGCGTATCGGGTAATCTCGTGAATTTGGCCATACTGTTTTTTTAAAAACCTCCCCATTACCAGGGTAACGGTTCCCCCGGTTAAAAGGGCCAGAAACAGGTAAAGAGCTGTATTTAATACAAAAATGTTTTGTATTGATTTTGTATTAAGCAGTATGTCGGGGGAATTAATACCATATCTCGTCAGCACAGCCTGTCCCATTGAAACAGCTTCGGGGTCGTCAGAAATAATCAGCCGGATGACATCTTGTTCCGCCTGAGGATAATTTTCTGTGACGGTACCCACCACGGCAGCATAGTGTCGGGTGATATTGGTTTTAATATATCCGATACTTATAATGCCTGCCACCAGTGTGAGTGTGGTAAATATGGCAAAGCAGATAATAAGAGTTTTTAATAATCCTGCCACTTCAGGGTTTTTCGTTAGTTTCATGCTACTCACCCACCCTGTAGCCTAAACCCCGAATGGTCTTAATTATTTCAGGTTTTCCAGGGTCATCTTCTATTTTTTCCCGAAGGCGTTTTATGTAAACTGTAAGGGTGTTGTCGTTGACAAAGTCTCCGGGAACATCCCATATGCTTTCAAGAATCTGATTTCTGGACAGCGTCCGGCCCCGACTTCCTGCCAGGATAAGTAAAAGCTTGTATTCCAGGGTGGTCAGGAGTATGCTTTTCTTCTTTTTATAAACTTTCGCCTCAGCGGTATTGATTCTGATATCGCCGATAATAATTTCTTTATCAAGAGACACTTGATGGTTATACCTTCGTAAAACACTTTTAATGCGAGAAATCAGTTCTCTTACCCTGAATGGTTTGGTAATGTAATCATCTGCACCTAGATCCAGCCCCATAATCACATTGACCTCTTCATCGCAGGCTGTTAAAAAAATTACGGGAATACTGCTATTCTGCCGGATCAACCGGCATAACTCGAATCCATCTCCGTCAGGTAGGGAAATATCCAAAATTACCATGTCAAAATTCTTATGATTGAGAGCCTGCCTGGCACTGTCAGCAGTATGACAGACACAGGTGTTAAACCCTTCCTGGACAAGGGAATACTCGACTCCCATGGCAATCGTCTTATCATCTTCTACCAGCAAAATAGAGCCCATATTTATTAACCACCTCTTAATCTTTAAATCCATAGATTAATGCTACTACAGTGTAATGCAGCAATTAGCTTCGCTGCGGAGACGGGTCCAGCGTCTTCCCTTCGGACGTAGTGATTCAAGATTCACAGCACCTTATATTGTCATAGGGTGTTATTTTTTTGCTCTATTGTGAATTTAAATAGTTTTCGATATCTTTATCTACTTCTGCCATCAAATCATTGTAAATTTTTCCAGCATCATTACTAAGTATATCACTTACTTTCTGAGGTACATAAGGAAACTCAGGAACTTTTATGTCATAATAATTTTCATATATGTATAAATTATCTTCTTTTTTAAATCCAATTTCACATAAACTACTTCCATCGGATACAGTATTACCATTTGTGTCTACCCATGTAGAGATAACCCAAGCGTATACAGTTACGCTTGAAGAAGTTTCTAACGTATCAATAATTCTATATCTTCCAGTAAAAAAGTTTCCCCTACGACCCATTGAAGGTTCTATCTCCCACAAATAATAATCCATAGCTTCTTCTAAAGTTTTTCCACCATTTATCTTTAAATTTTCTTCTGTATGTAGTGAATTTTCAGGTGCGTTTATGTTATGTAAGCGTCAAACTGTGCCCACATAGTAATCTTCCATAAAATATGCGATAATTTTCCTCAAGTAAACCAAGTGAGGAGGATTTGCATTTATGACAAAAGAAGAACTGAGAAAAATGTGGGAAGCACGGGTATCGGCTTTTAGAGTCAGTGGGCAGAGCACCACAGAATGGTGCGCTACACATGATATTAAACTTCATCAGTTACGCTACTGGCTTCGCAAATATAAAAACATAGAAAACTCTGCTGCTCCAGCACAATGGATGTCAATAGAAATAGACAGTTTAGGTTCCAACCCTGGGAACGCCATGCTAGTAAGAATAGGCAAAGCAGCCATAGAAGTAAAACCAGGATTTGACAAACAGCTACTCTCAGACCTGGTAATGACATTAGCAGACATATGCTGAACGAAAATACCGTAGAACGGGTATACCTGGCCTGCGGAAGCACGGATTTGAGAAAGGCGATCGACGGATTGGCAGTTCTGGTAAAAGAAGGCTTTGAACTGGACCCCTTCTCCCCCTGTTTATTTGTATTTTGCAACAGAAAGAGAGATAAGCTAAAGATTCTTCATTGGGAACACAATGGTTTTTGGCTATATTATCGACGTTTGGAGCGAGGCAAATTCCAATGGCCGGAACAGCCCAGCTTTAAGCCGATAAAAATCAGCTGCCGTCAGCTGCGCTGGTTACTGGATGGTCTGTCCTTAGATCAGCAACAGGCTCATTCGGCAGTAACAGCTCGTACGGTCATATAAAACATAGCAATTTCACAAAAAACCACTGTTTTTAGGAGGAATTAGCCTTATATTAGTCGAATTAATAATATATGAAAACAAAACCTAAAAATACCGCCAATTCTATAGATTACTATCAAAAACGCTGCGAAGAACTGGAAAAAGAAAATGCCGAGCTTAATGCCAAGGTAAACTGGTTTTTAGAACAATTTCGGCTCAACAAACAGCGGCAATTCGGATCATCCAGTGAAAAGACCAATCCAGATCAAATGCAGCTTTTTGATGAAGCAGAGGTAGAAGCACAGCCCCTTCTGGCTGAGCCTACAATTGAAACCATTACTTACCAACGACGTAAGAAAAAGAAGGGCCACCGTGAGGCCATGTTAAAAGATCTGCCCGTGGAGACGGTAGAGTACCGCCTGCCAGAAGAAGAGCAAATCTGCTCTTGTGGTCATCCTTTGCACGAGATGAGCACGGAGGTCAGGCAGGAGCTTAAAATCATTCCCGCTCAGGTAAAGGTAGTAAAGCATGTGCGCTATGTCTATTCCTGCCGAAACTGTGAAAAAAATGAGACAAACAACAGTCCTATAGTAACTGCTCCAATGCCTAACCCTGTGCTAAAGGGGAGCCTGGTTTCCCCGTCGTTCATGGCCTACGTTATGAGCCAAAAGTATTTAAATAGCATGCCTCTTTATCGGCAGGAACAGCAGTTTAAGTACCTGGGAATTGAATTATCCCGTCAGACCCTGGCCAACTGGGTGGTCTACGGAGCTGATAAGTGGTTAAAACTTCTATACGACCGTATGCACACTCACCTACTAAATCATGAAGTGCTACAAGCAGACGAAACCACCTTGCAGGTGCTAAAGGAACCGGAACGGCCAGCAGAATCAACTTCATACATGTGGTTGTATCGAACCGGTCGGGAAGGGCCGTCCATCGTCCTCTATGACTACCAAGAGACACGGGCCAAGGTCCATCCCCACAAGTTCCTTTCCGGTTTCAAAGGTTATCTGCAGGTTGATGGCTACGCTGGCTACAACGGTTTATCGGACGTTACCCTAGTCGGTTGTTTGAGCCACGCAAGACGGAAATTTGATGAGACGCTTAAGGCTCTGCCTAAGTCCAAAAAAAATGCTGAAGTAGCAGCAAAGAAAGGCCTGGACTTTTGCAACCGCCTATTTGCTATTGAACGTGATTTAAGCGAAAAAACCTTTGATGAACGTTATGAAAAACGCCTGGAGCGCAGCCGTCCTGTGCTGGATGCTTTTTTAGCATGGCTTAATCAACAAAAACCGCAGGTGCTCCCAAAAAGCTCTTTCGGTCAAGCTATTAATTACTGCCTAAACCAGTGGGATAAGCTTGAAGCTTTTATGCTGGATGGTCGCCTGGATATTGATAATAATCGTGCTGAGCGCTCCATCAAGCCTTTTGTAATCGGAAGAAAAAACTTCTTATTTGCTAATACCCCCCGGGGGGCTAAGTCCAGTGCTACTATCTACAGTGTCGTTGAAACGGCCAAGGAAAATGGATTAAATCCCTTTAATTACTTGAACTATTTGTTTGAGAAACTGCCTAACATAGATATTGAAAAACAGAATATTCTGGATCAACTGTTACCATGGTCTGATACTTTACCTGATAGTTGCCGGTTAAAAAATAGGTAGTTTAAATACCCTGCCTTAATTAAGGTGGGGATTATTTTACGCTTACCTTTCTGAGGTACATAAGGAAACTCAGGAACTTTTATGTCATAATAATTTTCATATATGTATAAATTATCTTCTTTTTTAAATCCAATTTCACATAAACTACTTCCATCGGATACAGTATTACCATTTGTGTCTACCCATGTAGAGATAACCCAAGCGTATACAGTTACGCTTGAAGAAGTTTCTAACGTATCAATAATTCTATATCTTCCAGTAAAAAAGTTTCCCCTACGACCCATTGAAGGTTCTATCTCCCACAAATAATAATCCATAGCTTCTTCTAAAGTTTTTCCACCATTTATCTTTAAATTTTCTTCTGTATGTAGTGAATTTTCAGGTGCGTTTATGTTATTACTACAAGCAGATAATAAAAAAGCAAAAATTATAGTGATAACAAAATATTTGGATACCCTTTTTCTCATGTCCGTTTCTCCTTGAATTTATAAGACTTTGAGGCGATATCTATAAGCTCTATTCATAGCTTTTCACCTTGACTTTCAATATATTGCTTGACAACTTCAATAGGTGCAACACCACTAGTAAGCAAACAAAAACTTCTTGCCCAAAAGTATTCTTTCCAGAGAAATTTGCGTAATTGTTGATTTTCTTTTTTAATCAAGCGAGATGATGCACTTTTGTAGGCATTGATGAATTTTGATAATTGGGTATTGGGATGCGCTTTGAACAAGATATGTACATGGTCTTTATCGTGGTTCCATTCTTGTAATGTAATGTTATACTTGGGGGATATATACTCAAATATATCTTTGAGCCTACTAGAAGTTGCTTCATCAATTACTTCTCTGCGATATTTTACAACAAGAATAAGGTGATAATACATGAGGAATACTGAGTGATTATTGCTGTCTAACTTCATTGACATGTCTCCATTAGTTGTTATTACTACTGACTATATTTTATCTTTTTCAAGATGGTTTATCAATAAGTATTGAGATAAAAAAGCAGCAATTCATCTCCCGCCTACACACTCACTAGCGTGAAGCAAGGTAGGCTTAGAGGCGGGAGACTTCTTGCTTTATAATGTTAAATAAGTGCTATATAATAAAAAAGAGCATTGACAGTCAAGCGGGGTTGCTCTCCGGTATGCTATCCTGTTTGTAAGGAGGTGCTTACATATGCACGCATGGGAACAAATACAAAAAACCGTTGACTACATTGAGGAACATCTCGCTGAGGAAATAAGAATTGAACATCTGGCAAAGCTTGCTTCACTTTCACAGTTTTATTATCAGAGGCTCTTTAGCCGCTTAGTTAAAAAGCCGGTAAATGAGTACATCAGGCTGCGCCGCCTGGCAAAGGCAGCCGAGGCTTTGCAAAATAAAAACAAACGAATTCTCGATATTGCCTTGGATAATGGATTTTCCTCACATGAAATACTAACCAGAAGCTTTAAGGATGCATTTGGGATGACACCGGAAAATTATCGTGCAAACCCTGTACGGCTGAATAACATTGCAAAACCTCAGCAGCTCTTGAATTACACACTGATTGATGAGGACGTACCCCTAATTGCCGATGGGATCATTCTTGAGGTTACACGCAAAAAGATTTTAAAACCACAGTACTTTATTGGGCTTACAGCGGAAGAACCGGTTGATCAAATGCCCGGCGGCGGCGAAACAGGAGTGGACACACTGGGACAACTATGGGATTCATTTCATGAAAAGAAAGCTTCTCTCTCTGAATTGACAGCAAACGGTGACGAACTGGGTGTTGCCTCTGCCGGCACAAAAGAAGGTTATTACCGCTATTTTGCCGGTGCTGAAGCTGTAACGGAGAAAACGCCTACAAGCTTAACCTCCTGGGAGTTGTCTGCCGGAGAGTATATTGTCTGCTCTTTTGAGGCGGAGGATTTCGAGCATCTTATTATGGATGCGGTGTACAAAGCTCATAAATACCTGTTTGAGACATGGCTTCCCAAACATAAGCTCAATGTCAAACCATTTGCTGCGGAACGCTATGCCAGCCATAGGCCAGACACTACCCGCATGGAGATATGGGTAATGCCTGAGATTTAAGATTTCAGTGTCTTGACTGCGTTACGAGGTATTCGCAAAGTCAGAGTAGATGAACTAGTCCAGCAAGCAAACATCTCTTAAGGTGCTTTCTACAAATTCTTTGATTCTAAGGAAGATCTATATTTTGCTCTTCTTGACGAAGCTCTAGAAAAGTTTAAAAGGGGTATTCTTGATGCAGCAAAGAATACCCCTTCTGAAGCAAAAACCTCCCTAAATACAACCGAACTAATTACCTGCTGCTTCGGATAATGCCGCAGATCCTATGTAGGAATATAATCTTCCCGGACCGGGGAAAACACTTCAACAGCAACTGAATCCTCCACGATCTCTGCACTGTGTTCAATATTTCCGTGGATTATCCAGCTGTCCCCGGGACTCATGTCAAAGCTTTCCCCGTCAATGGTCAAGATTATATGCCCGGAGACTAAATATCCGGTCTGTTCTTGAGGATGCTTGTGCACCGGCAGTTGTTTTCCTCGTTTCAGCCTAAACTCAGTGAGCAGTGTTTTTTCCCCGTATACCAGTGTTTTACGCTTAATCCCTTCCAGCACCTGAATAAACCCATCCTTTGATGCTTTTGCAGTAACATTATGTTTCATTTTTCATATCCTCATTTCAAAATATTCCTTAAAAGATATTCTAACACAAAAAAGTCCCAAAAATTTTTTTAAAATATATTGACCTGAAAATAATTTCCGTATATACTGTATATATAATCTATATACAGTATATACGATATGCACGGGAGGGGTGCCTTACTTGAAGATAATTATCTCCAATTCGTCACAGGAACCTATTTATGAACAGATTACCCGCCAAATTAAAAATTTAATCATTAAGGGAGAACTGGAACAGGTCCAGGCACTGCCCTCCATCCGAAGCCTGGCCAAAGAACTGCAGATTAGCGTCATTACTACCAAGAGGGCTTACCAGGAACTGGAACGAGAGGGTTTTATTGAAACGGTCAGCGGAAAAGGCTCTTTTGTGGCGGCACAAAATAAAGAGCTGTTAAGGGAGAAAAAATTAAAGTTCATTGAAGAAAAACTGACAGAAGTTGTTTCGGAAAGCAAACTGCTGAAGCTATCCGAACAGGAACTGACGGAAATGCTTCAAATCTTATACAGAGAGGTTGATTGAAGGTGGAAAATTTACTGCAAATAAATAACCTGAACAAAAGCTTTTCGGACTTTTCTTTAAAAAACATTTCGTTTTCCCTGGATAAAGGTTATATCATGGGTTTTATCGGACCCAACGGTTCCGGGAAAAGTACTACCGTCAAATTAATTATGAATCTTATCAGGAAAGATTCCGGGGAAATTAAAATCTTTGGATTAGACCATATAGAACATGAGAAAAAAGTAAAAGAAAAAATCGGTTTTGTCTATGACCAAAACCATTACTACGAAGAGCTTCGAATTGAGGAAATGAAAAGAATTATATCCAGGTTCTATAACAGCTGGCAGGAGGAAACTTTTAAAAGATATATGAAAATATTTAACTTAAAACCTCAACAAAAAATTAAAGAGCTTTCTAAGGGAATGAAGATGAAATTTTCTCTGGCCGCAGCCCTGTCCCATGATGCTGATTTTATTATTATGGATGAGCCCACCTCAGGCCTGGATCCTATCGTACGATGCGAATTTTTAGATATTCTGTATACCATTATTCAGGATGAAAATAAGGCCATACTTTTTTCCAGCCACATCACCGCTGACCTGGATACCATTGCTGACTATATTACCTTTATCAATGATGGTGAACTGGTGTTCAGCAAACCAAAAGATGATGTATTAGAAGAGTACCGAATCATTAAAGGGGGAAATGATATCCTGACCGATTCATTAAAGAAACTTGTGGTGGGCATTCGAGAAGGAAAATTCGGTTTTGAAGCGCTGACCAAAAACATATCTGAGCTGAAAAAACTATGTAAAGACAATATCATAGTGGAAAAACCTACCCTGGATGATATCATGGTATATACCGTAAGGGGGAAAAAGCAGTGTTAAATTTGGTATTGAAGGATTTTATTGTCCAAAAAAATTATTTCCTTTTTGCCCTGGGATACAGTTTTTTTATCTTTTTCACCTTCGGATACAAGGGAGGGCCGTTGGCCTCCGCCGCTTATATTATGGGTACCGTAGCCATTATCTATATGTTCGTCCAAAACAGCTGTGCTGTGGATGAAAAAAATAACAGCGAAATAATCCTGCTGAGCCTGCCCTTAACCAGAAATAACATTGTCATATCCAAATACATTTCCAGCGTGATGTTCGCCCTGTTTACCCTGGCAGTCATAAGTATTGTGGGATTTGGGCTTCATACCCTGGGGGTGGGAGAAATATTAGCTATCACAATTCTGGAGACATCAGCAGCTGTTCTGCTCACAAGTTTTTTTATCGCTTTATACCTGCCTGTTTTCTTTAAGTTGGGGTACCATAAAACACGGTATGTTAGTATGTTTATGTTTTTCTTTTTATTTTTCGGCCCCAGCACCTTCATTAGTTATATCATAGAAAATCCTGAAATACAGTGGATTTTTAATGTAACAGAGATGCTGGTAAACTGCCCTGAATGGTATTTCTTAACAGCCGGGCTGGCTGCCGCAGGTTTTCTGCTAACCCTTTCCATACTGTTGTCTAACAAGTTTTATAAACACAGGACGTTTTAACTTTACAAACACAGGACTTGTAACTTCATCCTGCTGTTTTTAGAGCCCCCGGGGTATCACTGCCGGGTTTTAAGCCTCTTTCAGCACAGCCTGGAAAAAGCAAGCTAAGAGCTTGATATTTACAATATTTAAGGTTATGGAAAACAGCGGTGTAGTGCAGGTAGACAACCGGAGCACCTAAAAAAATAGCTATGGAGGAGTATATGTATGATTTATCTCATTTTAAAAGATATTTTAGTCCAAAAAAAGGCTTTGCTGGCAGCGCTTGCTTACAGTTTCTTCTTCCTTCTGGTTCTTGGCTGCCAGGGAAATCCTCTGTCTATTGGGGCCTATATAATTGGGGCCTTGGCCATTAATTATATGTTTGTCCAAAACAGCTGTGCCGCTGACGAAAAAAACAGCAGCGACATTGTTCTTAACAGCCTTCCCATCACTCGCAGGGATGTGGTAGTTTCTAAATATCTTTCGTCTATTCTTTTTATTATTTATAATATTTTTATCATAAATGCTGCGGGTTACTTTTTATCCACATTAAACATCGGGCAAATCACTCCCATGACCATCCAGATTGCAGCCATTATCTTCCCCTTAGCCGTATTTTTTACTGCCTTTTTCCTGCCGATTTACTTTAAAATAGGGTATGAAAAATCCCGACTTTATGTCATGTTCGGATTCCTGTTTTCCATATTCCTGCCCAGCTACCTGATCAGTTATATAATCGAAAACCCATCTGCAGCCTGGGTTATCACCTTACAAACATTTTATGAAAACAGCCCTGCCTGGATCATGGGGTTAATGGGAACAGCAGCCGTATTTGCCTTGTTCCTGCTGTCCATTTTCATTTCTATCAGATTTTATTTGAAGAGAGCTTTTTAGCATTATTTTTATTTTCTGTTCTATTTGATACTGGCTCTTTGATGGAAACACTGCTGCAGCCGATAAGCACCATGCCGATAATAATCAATACCCCGCCCCACCACTGCTGCCATCCCATTATCTCCACTAATAAAACTACAGACAACAGCATAGATGTAAAGACTGCCACCTTCATAAACGATGGCACGTTCTCCGCACCCACACGGATGTTCAAAACCCACCCCTGGAACAGGCGGCTTTAGCCGAGTTTTTACGAACAAGAAAATTTGATCGGCATGTCCAAAAAATGCGAAAAATATACGGCCAGCGGCGGCTGCTGCTGGATACGCTGCATGAGACATTTGAATGCCGTTGGTGCTCCTACGGCGACGCAGCAGGGCTGCACTTAACTATAGAATTTCCGGGCATGCGTTTTGATAGCTCTTTTAGAAAAAAGTGCCTTAAAAACGGTATAAATATAACCCCTGTGGAATACCACTGCATCCAAAAAGGCCGTCATGTTGACAAGCTGCTTATTGGCTACGGACATCTGGAACCTAAAGAAATTCAAAGCGGGATAAAACTGCTGCATGAACTTATCACACAGCAGTGAGTCAGGGAACGGTTCCTTGACTCACTGCAATTTATTCAAGCCTATAAGAATTTACACAAATGCCTGTATTACATAAAGCTAAAGGAGTGACCTTATGGGTGAATATGAAAAAAATCTGCTCAGCGAGACTGAGCATTTAGAGCAAACCCTGTCTATTATAAAGACTCAAATAGAAAATGAACTTGTTGAAACCGCAGAAAAAAAGAAAAAATTAATCGCATTCAGACGAGATATGTATGAAAATACGTCCCATTTTTCAAATGACTTCGATAAGCTAACTGAAATGGTTCAATACCTGAGCCCCCTAGAGGTTCAAACATACGACTATGAAGCGTCTCAAAAAAGAATTGAACAGTATAAGAAACTCTTATACTCCCCCTATTTCGCCCGCATAGATTTTATAGAAGAAGGCTTTGACAAAGAATGTATTTATATCGGTATGGGTAACCTGACGGATCATGAAACCATGAACACCTTTTGGACAGAAAAAAGACCACAACCTTATTTATGAGAAAAAGCTTCCGATCTTCCTATGAAATAAGCACATTTAGTTCTCAATTTGTGGACGGTGACACTGACATACAAGCCTTTGATAGGCATGGGAGCAAACCAAGAATAGTTGGAAAATCCTGTATAAAAGAACTTGACTATGCTGTCATACAGGATACAATAGAGTGTCAACAATCTGGCTGTAACTCAACAGCTATCCTTTGCAAAAGTATGAAGCAGGCCGGGGATCTATACGAAAGGATTAAAGGTAAAATCTCTGTGGAATTGCTAAACGAAGATACTGCCAATAAAACATCAGGAGTATTTATAATGCCAATATATATGGCAAAAGGGCTGCTAACCTTCTCTCTTGCCTCCTAACCGATTTTAAACTATTGCAGACTGTTTTGTTTTGTTCTTGCTATAGTTCCATTATCTATCTTTCTATCTCTGAGTGCTTCCACAGGATTCGGCTTATCCTCATATCTATAATCTTGGCCTTTTAAGTTCACCCTCTGGTTTCTTTATTGATGATATCCTGAAGGATAGCCAGGCCGCAGGCATAGACAGCTTCCAGTCCGGTCAGTCCCAATCTTCTGCTGAGCAGGCTTCCCCTTAAATTGTAAGGGGTATCGGAAGTATAATGCAATAACCCCAAAGAAAATCCATGCGGCATGCATGATTTCAGGTTTTTGTCCACCAAAGGTTTGTTGTTAAAAGTCTGCTCCAGAGAAACCATAATAGGTCCAGCCTCCATCTCAATTCCTGTAAAATCCTGTGAAATAAACTTGTGCACTGATTGCCGGCTATGTAGAAAAGCGCCGTGAACCGTTAAGCTTCGCTGCTCTCCAAATACAGCAATATTTTCTACAAAGGGCAGCACATTGCGCAGCCCAAGGCAATTATTCAGGATAAAGTGGTTGCCGGTATGAGAATCAAATACCTCACAGGGTATCAGGATATCTCCCAGGCGCCCTATCATAGCGGCGCTTTTACCCATAATATATAAGCCCTTCCATTCTTTCAAGCGGCTGGCCGCTTCATTAATCAAATGGCCGGCGGCCAAACCCAGGGGATAATCAAGATTAAGGATTACCGCACGGCTTTTTTCAAGAGAGTTCACCTGTGGCAGGTTTATCCTGGGATCCAAAAGTTCAGGACGCAGATGAGCCAACTCCACAATTTGAGCTTCAAGCATCAGGGGATGCCTGATGAATATTCTGGTCAGGCCGGCCTCCTTTTCAGCCTGGTAACGAGCTTTTTTTATCCGGGGTTGTTTTTGCTCCAACAGGTGGAGGAGGTAGTAATTCATATTGCGCCTTTCTCCCGGTAAAGCCTGTTTTAACCGGTTAAGCGCTGCTGCTAATTCCGGTTGAGGTTTGATTTCAGCCGACTGGATACCCTCTTTTTCATATGCCGGTGCAAAGCCTGTTACCAGGTTAGCCAGGGCATGGGTATTACTTGTAATCAAATAGACCGGGCGGCTTTCCAAATCAAACCGGGCTAGTTTATGAAAAAGCTTTTCCCACCATTTTGAAGCCGTCCGCCGAAAGTCCCCGACTGACACGGGAAGCATGGTCAGGGCAAAGTTTTTTGGGCCGGCGGCTATCCGGGCGACAAACCCTTGCCAATTATGGCCCTGAATATTCTGCAGGGCCTCAAAATCGGCCCGGCCCAATCCCAGAATCTTTCTCAAGGGTTCGGCAACCTGATAAGCTGAAATGCTGTTGTTTGCCAACATGACACCCAATTGATGACCGGCCAACAAGCGATGTATTTTATTCCATTCAATTTGGTATGCGCACAGGGCGGTAATCAAGTCATCCAAATCTGAAAAACTGGCAATTAAGATAGACAGTGTGTCCACACCGTCAAAGTAAATTGTTCTACGTCTGGCCTGGGCTTGTATCTTCTGCCAGTTGTGACCCGCTGCCAATGTCTGAAACAGAAATTCCTGATTACCCGATATCAGGATCCGGTTGGCCTGGTCAATGACTTTTGGCAACCGGGCCGATGAATAAAGAATGGCCGAAGGAGTAAGCCCGGGTTCACCGGCCCCCCGGTGGAGACTTGAATCAAGCCTGCAGTGTAACTTATGCAGGCTTTCCAGGTTCATTTCTTTAACTCCCTTTCCTATGAAGCGAAGAGATTTGAGATAATCGTTAACCGTCTGGTCATCGGCCATTGCCTTCTTTTCTCCTGATCTTATTATCTTTTTGCAGTCTTCTATCATCATTACTCTCTCGTTTCTGACCTGGACAAATCGGTAAAAGTGGATTATCTCCCGGCTTTTCAAACCTTGAGCGACGGGCAGGGACACCTTTAATGTGAAAACCCTGAACATGCCCTCCGCCTTTGGCGAACGGGTATCCCTAGTAAATTAAGGACTAATGTCCGTATTTATCGGCATTCAATAATAACCACAAAGCCACGGCATTAAGGAAAAGCATCACCGGGGTAATCCGGTTGAACTTGCCTCCAGCCACCTTAAGGAGGGTCCAGCTCAGAACGCCCCAGATTATGCCTTGGGTAATAGATTGGGTTACAGGCATAATAAACATGGCCATGAAAAAGGGAACTGCTTCATCAAAACGTTCCCAGCGAACATAAATAAGGGGTTTCAACATATAAACCCCGGCCAATATCAAAAGGGGAGCTGTAGCCAGGGACGGAACCAGGGTTAAAAGAGGCGAAAAAAACAATAAAGGCAGAAACAATAACCCGGCAATCACGGCGGTTAGTCCAGTGCGCCCTCCCACCTGGACTCCGGTGGCAGACTCGATATATGCGGTAGCCGGGCTACTGCCTAAAAGACCGCTCAGCGCCGCCCCGACAGCGTTAGCCTTCAGGCTCAGCTCCAGGTTATGCGGATTGCCTTGAGTATCTACCAGATCTCCGGCCTCACTGACTCCCACGAAGGTTCCCAGAGAGTCAAACAGGATACTGAAGGTAAGCATGAGAATAAAGGGCCAGCAGGCCGGTTGGGCCGCCCCCATCAGATCCATCCGGCCAAAGAGACTCACATCAGGCCAGGCCAGCCAGCCAGTATAATTCACAACCGGCTCCATTTCTCCCCACCAGCGTCCCAGGGGCCAGGCCAAAATGCAGGCCGCAAGAACTCCCAGAATTAAACCACCGGAAACCTTACGTAAAGCCATCACTAAAGCAATTACCATCACTATCAGAAAAGTCCAAAAATGGGCGTTTAAGGGCCCCAGGGATGTGCCTGTTTGCGGATTATAAACAATAAATTCTGCGGATTTCAGACCTAAAAGAGCAATAAACAGTCCGATACCCCCGGCAAAACCGAATCTCAGACTGTGGGGCACAGCTGAAAGAAGACGTTTTTTCCGGTCAACGGCCAGAATTATCAGCAGCAGCAGGCCAGCATAAAAAACGCAGCCCAAAGCGCTCTGCCAGGAAATATCTCCGGAACTTACCACTGCAGCCACAAACAGAGTATTAAGCCCCATTCCCGGAGCAATCAAAAAAGGATTATTACTGTAAAGACCCATACCAATACTGCCCAGAGCGGCAATTAGAACAGTGGCGGTCAGAACTGCTGCCGGAGGCAGACCCGCTGCGGCCAATATCAACGGATTAAGAGCAACGATATACATAGCCGACAAAAATGAGGTTATTCCAGCCAGAAATTCGCGGAATACATCACTTCCGCAATTTTTTATCTCAAAAAAATCCCTGATCATGATTTGTTTCTCCTTGAAAAACAGGATATACGCGATTATGTTTTCTATGCTGCTATAATATATTTTTTCTTCGTTTTCCTTCCCCGTTAGCAGCTTGCATGGCATAAACTACCATTTGTGGGGTAATCTCTCCTGCTTCATGATGAATACTTTCACCCGCAATACAGGCTTGGGAGGCAACTTTCCAAAGGTCATCCAGCGAAATGTCGGTCAATCCTATCTCGGCCAGGGTAGTTGGCAGACCTACACTTTCGCAGAAAGAATAGACTTCGTCAATTTGTGATTTTGATTTGCCCGTAAGAAATAATGAAGATAAAACCCCCATCGCCACTTTTTCGCCATGATAATAATTGTGTGTCTGGGGAAGAACCGTCAACCCGTTGTGAATGGAATGAGCCGTGGCCAGCCCGCCGCTTTCAAATCCCAGTCCGCTTAACAGGGTATTGGCTTCAATTACATGCTCCAAAGCAGGTGTAACGGCATTTGCCCGACAAGAGGTTATGGCGGCAACTCCGTATTCCAGGAGCGTGTCGTAACAAAGCCTGGCCAATGCATAAGCAGTAATAGAACCTAATTCTCCCGCCGCATTGTTAGACTTTGTTTTTTGGCAAGATTCAGCTTCAAACCAAGTTGCCAAAGCATCTCCCATACCGGCAATAAGAAAACGAACCGGCGCATTGGCAATAATCCCGGAATCCACCAGTACAAGGTCAGGGTTTTTTTTCTGGTATTCGATTCGGGTTACAACCCCTTCTTCACTATATACTACCGCACAGGCACTGCAGGGGGCATCCGTGGATGCAATTGTAGGTACTACCGCTACCGGAACATTCAGGCGGTCAGCGACAATCTTTCCGGTATCAATAGTTTTTCCTCCACCAATGGCAATGATAAATTGGGCCTGGCGTTCTCTTCCGATGTTTGCAAGCTGCTCAATTTCAGCGTCACAGCATTCCCTGTTAAATTCCTCAATAAATAACTCTACATTTGATGATTGTCCCTCCAACCTGTCCTTTAGCAAACTGAAGGCCGAAGGAGCCATAACAGACAAACCCCGTTCGCCAAACCTGGATAATGCACTTCCCAATTGCTCAATTACATCTGTTCCTTGTATGTAACATCCGGGAAACAATGTTTTAGTAATTATTGAAAAAACCTCCTTTTTAGATGTGTAATTATAAACGTTTTATTAACAAAACCATGAATCCTCAAGGCATCTCATGCTGCCTAATGTAACATATTCGCTTTTTTCCAAGGTCTGTTATGAAGAGAGAATATTGTAACACACTTTGTTTCATTTTGGTTGTTGCTATCAAACTAATTATACCAGAATACACGCCTTTTTAAGTGTGTTTTTACATATAATCCTTCCTTTAATGCAATTAGATGCCATTTTTAGGCTCTCAGAACTTTTTAATTTATGAAAAAATATAAATATTCTTGTCTGTTTAATCACCCACCTTTTTTAACAACTGCCTTTGAGGCATAAAGCCTATATAATAAAATACCAAACATGGCAAAAGAAATGGTTACAGCAAATAATATACTGTAATAAACCTGTTCTGTTATTATCCTTTGGACAGCAATACCGATGAAAGCCCAAAAGAAAACCAAAAGGAAAGCAATGTCCTTATGTATAAATGTGTTTATCGCAGCTAACAGGGCTCCTGTCAGTATTATCAGCACAGCCCAAAAGGCATCAGGCAGATTAAATCCCTGCCACTGAATACTAACTAGGTAAGTTGTTATGTTAGCTATCATGGCTATAGAAATCCACCCAAAATATACACTGAAAGGAATATGAAAGAAAATTAATTCTCCCCTGGAAGGTTTCTCTTCAACCTTCTTTATTCGTATATAAATCACCGCCAGGGAGATAAAAATCAGAAACATAAAAATGAGGGAAAGTCCTATTAGCCTGTAGTGCCAGGCAAAGACCCAGGCTATATTAAAAATAGATGATGCTGCAAAAAATATAGAAACCTTCTTCAAGACACCTTTAAACACAGAGCTTTTACGAAACAGGCCCTTTGCCTGATAAACTACAAAAGCTGCTAAAAGCAGGTAAATAACAACCCATATGGCAAAAGTAAACCCTGCCGGGGCAAAAAGATTCGGATATGAATCTGATACATCTCCTGTTGTAACACCATTAATGGGCAGGGTATTTGCCAGGAAATTAACTATAACCACCCCAGCAAAAGTCACAATATTAGTAATCTGTAATGATACCCAATTGTATTTCATTAAAACACCTCCATCATTTTTACTTAATGATATACCTTAACTGTGCAAACATTGCGGAGATCTTCTTCAAAATTACCCATATATTTTCCCCCACTGGGCCAGGTTATTATCCCTTTTCCATGTTTTTTACCATTTTTCCATTCTCCCTGATAGAGGGCACCTTTAGGATTAATTCTGCAATTATATTGTAATTCCTCTTATTTAATAATATTTATTATTTATATAAGTTATTTTTTTTTGAAGAAGAGGAAAATCTTTTCAGTGGAGCAGACCTGGAAGATCCCCATAGTGTGCTGGATGGTACCGGTAAGAAAATACTGCGTTCACCGGAACAGGCTGAGGAGAAGCGTGGCGCACCGCAAAGCTTGATAGAATGAGCGTCAAAACTGAATGATTAATACGCAGATAAAAAGGACAAGAAACCTTTCTCTTGTCCCGCCTTCACAATATTTAATCTGTACTTTGTTTTATTCTTTTATTATAACGCATTATTTGGATAGTTATAAAACCCATCATTATACTTGAAACGAAATGTAAAGGGATTAAAGATATCAAATAAATTTTATTAAAAGAAATAAAATGCAGCTGTACATCTAAAATCATCATAATTAAAAATGCCAGCGAAATAATAAAAAGAGTTATAAATTGAGGAAGAAGCCTGCTGTTCCTATCTATCAATGATGCTTTGTCTGTATATATATCTGGTTTTTCATTTTTATAAGGCTTTCGCCAAATATACCAGCCCCCGACTCCTTCCCTAAATAATTCCCAATTATCGTCCGTGAAAAGTGAAAAATAATTATCGTCGACTTCTGTTTGAAAATCTACGCAGTATCGAATTTGTCTTGCTTCTCCCTTTTGAAAATGGAACCTGAGTGAAAGATAATCAACTTGAAAAAGGTTCCATCCCTTTTTCTCCATCTCTTCCAGCCAGCATTCTATTTTTTCTGGATTCCAGCCCCACCACAAACGCCATTTTGTTTTAATGGACTTCATTTGAAATTCACCTCCTTCCTTTCCTGCCGTTTTCCAGCAATTCCTGAAGCCTGAACATTTCCAGTTCAAGGAGCTTCTCTCCCTGGCTGCTGATTATATAAATTTTTCTCCGGTCTTCCTCTTCTACGGGAACAATTATCTGGTCTTTTTCCATTTTAGACAAACTGCCATAAATGGTCCCTGCCCCTAACTTTACCCGTTGATTTGTAATTTTTGTTACATGCTGCATAATTCCATATCCGTGACGTGGTGTAACTAATGCAAGCAGGATATAATAGGCTGTTTCTGTCATGGGCAGGTATTTTTTAATTAATATTTCATCTTTCATAACTACATTCCCCCCCCCTCTATATCACGTCATGATATAATTAAATATAATATAACATTGTGCAATACATCATGTCAAGATATAGTGTAAAACTTTTTAAATAATTATTTAGGGGCTGCTTCTAACTGCATTTGTGATTAAAAAGCAAAAAAAACTTATTATATACAGTGAACTCGTTTCAGCAAGCTGAAACGAGTTCACTGTATATTTTTAACCAACGTTTCACACCCCTGTTGTTTTTTACTAATATTTGCGTTACACTTATTTACGAAAAGGTGATTGTTTGAACGTATCAAAACATAACTCTTTCCATACCTGTTAGAATACATCAAAGAAATAATACCTTTTTTTGGGACCAATGATAGATGCCAGTGCTAAACAAATGAAATACGAAATTATCTAGACAGAATAATTAATCATAATCAAATATACGAAGGAATAGGAGAATTTAAAATGGATTATAATACAGACAGAAGTGATTTGATGTCAACATCTTCCCTTTATCCCCTTACAAAAGAAGATATTCCCAGAGCTGTTGAATGCCTGAAGGATGCCTTTAAAGATGACCCTCTCTGGAAAGAGGTATTCAAAAATGACCCTGACAAGGATAACGCATTGTCAGGTTTTTTCACATGCCCTTTATTATACGGAATGAAGTTCGGAAAGGTATACGCTGCGTCCCCAGAAATAGAGGGAGTAGCTGTCTGGCTTCCCGGAAAGTATGCTGATATGACAATGTGGCGTATGCTGCGCTGCGGCGCCTTGTCGTACGGAGCTAAGATGGGAAAGGAAACCATAAGCAATCTTTCAATCGTATCAAAACAACTTGGGTCCGAAAGGAAAAGGTTGATGAAGAACAAGTCATATGTATACTTAACCATTATCGGAGTATCTTCTACAGCACAAGGGAAAGGGTTTGGAAGCAGGCTCATGAATGCCATAACAGAAGAATGCAGCAGAGAGGGGCTTCATCTCTATCTGGAAACGGAAAAGGAAGAAAACCTGACGTTTTACAAAAAGCACGGATTAACCGTGCTAAAAGACATCATGTTTGAAAAAATCAATTTGCCAATGTGGCTAATGAGCGTAAGCCTATAAACAAGAGAATACATTGTCATGCTCTCCCCCTTTTCGCCGGGAGTACCCGTATTCTTGTGTAAATGGGACTTTCACATATTTTCAGGGTATACTATTATTGGCTCTTACCTGCCAGAATCTCATAACGCCCACTCCAAAACCTTATCCCATTGCTGCCGGCTCACCGGCACCACGGAAAGGCGGGCCTGGCGAACCAGCTCCCAGTCCGGGAAAAGGCTGCTATCCTTAATCCTTCGAAGTGTAACCGGCCTGTTTACATGTTCAAATGGAACCAGATCAATTACCAGACGGCGGGGGTCACTTTCAGATGGGTCTTGATAAGGATTTTTAACAACACGGGCAATTCCTACTACAGCCCGCTCTGATCCGGTATGATAGATAAAAGCCAGGTCATTTACCTTCATACGGGAAAGGTTTTTTAAAGCCGCTGGTGCTTTTACCCCATCCCAAACAACCTTTTTCTCCTGTAACATATCCTCCCAAGAGTATTCACCGGGTTCTGTTTTTAAAAGCCAATAAGTCTGCATATAATTACCTCTCTATATTAAGTTTAAATATCTTCTTTTCTTAAGGATATGATGTTTTCTGTTAAAGCATCAAAGGCATCATCATGGCTAATTACAAAAAGCTGATCAAAGCCCGAGGTACAGTTTTGGATGGCCGCAGCCAAGTTTTGACGCCTGGTAACATCCAGGTTTGTGGTGGGCTCATCAAAAAAGCCAATTTTAACATCAGATAACATTTTCATCAGAGCCAGCCTAATAGCTAAAGCTGCCGTCATCTGCTCGCCACCGGAAAGCTGTTTAAAGACACGGGTCCTTTCTTTAGAATGACGGTTATCTTTAAGCTGCAGTTCATACCCTGAGGCCCATTCCAATTGAATATTTTCATTAGAAACTTGGCGGTAGATTTCATTAGCTTGAAATGAAAGATGCCGGCGGTAAACTTGAGCAATGGGGTCGGCCGCATCTTTTAGAGTATTCCTAATGATTTGAGCAAGCTCCTTAGTCTTTTTCTTAACTAAGAGCTTTCTTTTATTATCTTCCCATTCTTCTTTCTTTTTTAATAAACCCTCCAGTTGTTTTTTTAAAATGTCAATATCCTTCTTAATTTGCTGAAGGGAATAATTAAGTTCGGTTACTTTGGTGGTCAATTCACTTAATTCCCTTTTAAGCCCTTCATGTTTTTCCGGTTCATATTTACTAAATAATTGTTCCAGTTCTTTAATTAAGCCTTCAATCTTCTTAGTAATTATTACGGCCTTGGACTGGCATTTTCCCATATCCTGCTCTATTTTTCCTAATCTTTCTGAGGTTTGTATGTTTTCCTTATACTTATCATAGTGTTCTTGATCCCCTTCTAGCCCTTTCTTAAGGGTATCTACCATACCTTCTACCTGGTCAAATTGTGCTAAATCCCCTTTAAGCTTCTTAATCTCATCCTTTAATGCTTCTAATTTTTTGCTTCTGTTATCCAGCTCCGCTTTCTTTCTCCTTAATTCCTCAACTTGTCTGTAATTATTATCCATTTCCTTGAGACAGTGTTCTTTCTGCTGTCTGATTTTTTGTACTCTTAATTTTACATCTTGAAGAATATGATTAAGCCACTGTTTAATCTCTTTAACTTCCCCCTGGCCCTTTTCTAACCATCTTTCAACTCCTGCTTCAAGCCGGTCCCACTTTGTAAGCCAATCCCGAATTTGATCTGTATCTTCTGTATTAGAGCCGCTTATTTCTTTAAGCAGGCCTTGGCATTCTTTTTCATTTAACCCCTTACAAGTAAAAAACGCCTGGGCAACAAAGTCTTTAGGCTCAACCCAATGATTAATTTCCTTAACTAAGCTTTCCAACCTTAAATATTCACTTTGGCCTTTATATACTAGATCAGATATTTCTTTTAAAGATACAGATTTAAATGACTTGCTCAAATCTTTTAGTTTATCATCTATGGTTTTTCTAAGGCCCTGCATTCTTTTTTCTTCATCTTTAGCTAATGCAACCTCTGTTTTTAGTTTCTCATATTTGTCTTTTTGCTCTTTTAAAAGCTCTAATTTTTCTTTTATATTTTTTAAACCGGATTCTATTTCTGTTAATTCTTTTGCAAAGAAACCACTTAAATCCCCGGCTACTTTTGTGCTGGGGCAGGCCTCCTGGATTATAGGGCAGCGGCCTTCCAATAAGTGGGATTGGTTTTGTCTTAGAGTTTCCTTTCTGGCCTCCAGAGAAGATTTTTCCCGCTGCAGTTCTTCACCTTTTTCTATCACCGTTTGAAGTTCTGCTAAATCTTTCTCCAATACGGGCAAACTTTTAAGCTTTTCCCCGGTATTCTGCATTTGAGAAGCCAATTCTTCAATGCTTTGCAAATGATATAGAGCATCTGCTGCTAACTTTTGTTTAGCATCGAACCATTTTTTTACAATATCATAAGGGTCACCTGCCGATTTGGTTTTCTCTTCCCAGGTGTTTATCTGAGTTAAATCTTTCTCTATTTGTTCCAGGCTTTGGGAGTTCTCGGACTTATATTTTTGCAGCCCCAAAAGTTCTTTTGTTAACTCCCCTTCTCTCTGTCTATTGTTTTCGGCTTCTACGTTTATACCTTTTTCTTCTGCAGTGTAAGTCCTTACTTTTTTCTCAAGCTCAGCATTAAAACAGTCTTTTTCTTTTTTCCTTTTTTCCCATTCCTTTAATTTCTTTTGATTTTGCTGATAGCGTTCATAGGCCTCGCTTGTTTCTTTTATAACCTTTCGCGCAGTTATAGCTTCTTCTTTTTGTTTATTTAAGGAATCTATGTTTTCTTTTAAGGAAGAAAGCTTTTGTTCCAGCAGCTTCTTCTCATGTTTTTTGGCTTCACTTAACTCTTTTAATTGAGCCCATTCCTTTTCTTTCTCCTCCCACTGCGTCTTCTTTTGTTGAGCTATTTTTAGCTCTTCAGTCCTCTCTTTTTCTTCCTCTATCTTTTTCACTGTTTCTTCTTCTTTGGCTGGAACCTTTTCAACCTCTTTTTCTAAGTAATCTATTTTCGCTTGTAGTTCCTTTTCTTCGCCTTCAATAAAGTTTTTAAGAGACCTGCTCTTCTCAAAGGCTTCACGGTATCCCTCTACCTTTAGGATTTCATCAAAAATCCTTTTACGATTGGCATTAGTTTCTAAAAAAGGGGCTGTAAAGAGCCCCTGGTCAACCGCAATAACCTGCTCAAAAATTTTAGCCAGGCTGTCTTCAGGATCTACTCCAATGTTTTCTTTTATCCAGCGGCTGACATCATCAACCCCTTGCAGTTCATTTAGAACTGCCTCCGTTTCTTCATCGTAGACTTCCCATTTAACAATTTTACTCTGCTTATTAAATTTTCTAATTATTCTATAAAGCCTCTCATCCTTTGCCTCTATTAAGACCTGGACTTCACCGCTATTTTTACCGTCCCTGACAAACTGTTTGGCATTATAGGGTAAATAATTAAATAAAGCAAATCCAATGGCTTCAATTATAGTTGTCTTTCCTGCTCCATTCACACCGGAAATAAAGTTAATTCCTTCTTCAAAGTTGATAGTTTTATTTTCATAACATTTACAATTTTTTAAGTGAACTTCAAATATTTTCATCCCATTTCACTTCCTCATTGTAATTGGACTCCAGGGCAGCAGCCACTTCACTCTCCTGCTGTACTTTTTCTTGTGTTATGGTTTGTTCCTTTACTTCTTCTGCTACAATTTTTTCTGCCAAATTTTCAACCAGGACTGAAATGGATTGATCTGCTGCCTCATTATGTATAAGTTCTTTAATCTGCTTGGAAATATCCACCATCTCATCCGCCCAAAGATTTAGTCCACCATTGTTTAAAAAGATTTGACGCAAAACTTCTCGTTCCAGGTCTTCTCGATTCATTTCAGCAGGGTTATCAGTCAAAGCCTCCTGCTCTCCTTTCATCACAGTGTTATTAACTACTTCCACAATAAGACAGTCATGTGCATTTTTTATTCTATCTTCTAATAATTTGGTATCAATAGAAAGGGGGCTAAAAGGAGTGGAGCCTTTAATAACCAATTGGACTATGGGATTAGAACCTTTCATAACGTCTAATTTATCTATCTCCTTATCACAAAGGTTATAAACATCTTTCACCTCTTCACAACCGGTGACATTAACGGCACAGGAATGAACGGGGCGTCTTACACCAGGTATATGGGAGACTTTTATCTCTCCCTCTTCTAAAACTACATGGTAAAAGCCTTTTTCCTTAGCTCCTTCTCCCACATCCCAGCACTCAGGACAGCCCGGGTTATAAATCCAGTCCTCAAGTTCATAGCGGTGATGAATATGGCCCATAGCTACATAATCAATTTTATCTTTTAAAATAGCAATATCCTCGTTTTTTATCCCTCCAAGATGCATCAGCATATCAACGGCTGAATGTAACATAAGAATGGTTGGATCTTCTGACTTTTCCAATTGCTCATTAAGTTCATTCACCCTGCGGCTGGTCATTGAGCCCTGATAGCCAAGGCCCACAAATCTTACCCCTGGAAAGGATACTAAATTTCCTCCCTGCTTTTCCTTATATGATTCCAAAACCAGGGAACCCTCCTCAAAGCGTGGGCTTAACAGGTAAAGGTACCCTTGTTCATTTAGAAAATGCAGCCATGATTCAGCTCCTTCACCATAAGGGGCCTTATCATGGTTTCCTTCAACGACAATGACCTGTATATTCTTTTCTTTTAGCTTGCTAAGTTCAGAAATGGCCTGACTTAAAGTTCTGGGATTTATACTGCGCCTGTTGAAAAAATCCCCGGTTACAATAAAATAATCTACTTTGTTTTCAATAGCATAATTCACTATGTATGCAAAAGAGCGGTGAAAGTCATGAAACCTTTCTTCATTATTATATTGGTTAAATCCTAAATGAATATCTCCGCAATGAATGATACTAACAGGCAATCTGTTCTCCTCCTTTATTACCACCGAATCAGGAAAAAAAGGTTTTTATGTTCACTTACTTCTTCGCTTACTAGAATTAGAATGTTTGCTGCTTCTTTTATTATCTTGCTTACTAGGTTGGTTTCTTCCATGTTTTTTTGCTGGCTTTTTTCCCTGGCTTTCTTGTTTCTTTAGAGCTTTATCTTGATATCCTTTAGCCCCTTTAACGCCTTTAGCCCCTTTTCCCCTTTGTTTCTTAATTTGATTTAATTTGTTTTCACCAACAATTGTCCCCTTTGTTTCAATTGTCATGCCAATACCTTTTTCTATTGCCTGTAATTGAAAAGTATTTCTTGGTGTTGCTAAAGTAATCGCTAACCCTTTTTCTCCAGCTCTTCCGGTCCTGCCAATACGATGAATGTAGCTATCTGCATCCTCAGGGACATCATAATTAAATACATGAGTAATACCTTCCACATCTAAACCTCTAGCTGCCACATCAGTTGCCACAAGTATTTGAAGTTTTGCTTCTCGAAAACGCTTCATAACCTGCTCTCGTTTTGCTTGAGATAAATCCCCATGTAATTCATCAGATAAATAGCCTTGATTAAGAAGGGCTTCGTTAAGTGCAATAACCCTTCTTTTTGTACGACAGAATATCAATGCCAAGTATGGTCTATGCTCTTCAATTAGTTTAAATAAAGTTTCCTGCTTCCCTCGGTCAGTAGTAGCTACAACCACTTGTCTAATCTCATCTAAGGTGATTCTTTTGCTCTTTATTTGAATATCCACCGGGTTCTTCAGGTAACGTCTTGCCAGGGTACGTATATTTGCCGGTATTGTTGCCGAAAAGAGCATAGTTTGTCGTTTTGGTGATGTCTTTCTAATTATATCCTCGACATCAGGCAAAAAACCCATGTGCAGCATTTGGTCAGCCTCATCAAGGACTAACATTTTTACCCCGGAAAGGGTTATGGTCCCCCGCCGGATATGATCTAGAATTCGCCCTGGTGTACCAACAACCATATGTATTGATCCCTTTAACTTCTTGATCTGTCGTTCAACATCCTGCCCGCCGTAAGCAGCCAGTACATGGGCATTAAGATCTAGTTTTTTTAATTCAGAGGTAATCTGTATTGCTAGTTCTCTTGTGGGAGTAATTATTAATGCCTGAATATAAGGCTTGTTTTCATTTATTCCTTGTAAGATCGGCAGTAAAAAAGCAAAAGTCTTGCCGGTGCCTGTTTGAGCTTGCGCCACGATATCCTTTCCCGAGAGTAGAATTGGAATTGCCTGTATTTGCACGGGAGTGGGAACATTGACCCCCTGTTTTTTTAAGATTTCGTTTAGTTCAGTTTTAACCCCTAAGGACAAAAAGTCAGTTGGCACTTATCAATTACCTCTTTTCTTTTTTCATATTTAACTAATATACTCCAAATTTGATGTATATATTTACCGCAGCGGACGCTGCAGTAAGCATATGGGCGGGGGCTTCTTGTCTAAAAATATATTCTATAGGATTCCTCAGGAGGCCTTTTCCTTTGGACCATAGTTCCAGCCTGGGTTATATAGTCAAGAATTCTGTGTCTAGAAAAACAAAAAGGACAAGAACGGGACAAGGGGACAGGTCCCTTGTCCCTCTGTCCCACCTTGTCCCTCTGTCCCACTTCCTTTTTAAAATTTACGTCCGCCGCCGCCGTGGGTTCTGCCGCTGCTGGAGCGGTGTGTTGTGCTTCCTAGTCCCCCTGAACCTCCAGAGCCGCTGGAGGACTGTATTTTGGCCTGGGTTACGTTAGTATTGATTAACCTGTCACGCCTGCTAATAATATTTACTGATTTTTCATCCAGGTAGGTTGTTGATGATGTTTTGATGGTGCCGCGGTTTAGTGATGCCATGATACCAACTACCAGAGCGGAGACAGCCATGCTGATCAGTATATAAACAAGTGAGTTGGAGAGGGAACTCCTTACCCTGCCGGAAAAGCTTAGATCCCTTTCAGCCACGCGGTATTGGCCCTCCGGAATACCCGCCCGCACATAGCTGGAGACGTTATCTAAAAAAACAGTGCAGGCCCTGTAGTAATCGGCATCTGCTAAGTAGGGAATTATGTCGTCCAGGGTGGATTCTATACGGGCATCGATAAAGTAGTCAATAGCAATGCCTGTTGTGGAAATATATGCTTCCCGGTGATCCATATTAAGCAGCAGCAGCAGCCCGTCGTATTCGCTTCCTATACCAAATCCATGGTCATCATAGTAATCATCGGCATAATCCCTTGATGTTTTTCCTGCGGCATCATTAGTTGTCACAACAACTATATCCATCAACAGTTCGCCCTTAAGTTGACTAATTCTATCTTCCAGCTGTAAAACCTCTTCACTGGTCAACAGCCCGGCCATATCAAAAACTCTCTGCTCGGCTGCGCTCATAGTTGAGGAAAAGGCAAATACCAACAGCAGTGCCACTGTGAGAAAAATAAGCAGCAGGGTTGTTGACCTTTGGCGTACAGCCCTTTTGCTTTGTTCTTTTCTACTGATGCTCATCATATAAACATCCCCCCTACAACTAAAATCAAATAAAGTCCTGCAGAAATACCAAGAAAGTAGCGGGCCATTTTATTCCTGCACAGAGGCAGCTTGCCGGCTATTTTGCTGGTTTGCCCATTCATGACAAAAAAGAAACTTTTTCCATTGTAATGATATGTAAGCATCCATACCGGTAAGAGGGCATATTCCACTTTGACATTATTAAATATAACTGTGGAGCCTTTTTCGGAAACGCTGTTATATCCTGTAATAGAATTTCTTAAGATTGTATTGGTATATTTTTTGACCCGTTCTTTAACTCTAGTAAAAGCACTCTTGCTGTCTACATCATATTTTTCTGCCTGAAAGCCTGAGAGATAGGACATGGAAAAAGGCCTGATTTCATCAAAATCATAAGGTTCAATAGTTTCCATCAGTTTGTCATCTGCTTTGATAGAGCCGTCAGCGGGAACTCCTCCAAAAGAGGCTTTAATCTCCCGAAAAACATCATATGTTTTTGTCTCGGTATAGCGGGTATCACCAACACTCCAGGTACGCACATTTCGGGCTGTAGCATCCATTTTTCCATTAACGTCGCAGTCATAAAGCCAGTAGGGAATATATATCCCCGTTAATTTTTCGATTTGATAGTGAGAGCTAAAACTGGTTGGCAGCAGCGGTTTGGTTTTGCACCACTTTAAAAAACGATCCACAACCTCTTTCTTTGGATAAGTAAAAGGTATGATTTTGGAAGGCTTATACACTCCGGAAAGCTGCTGGGGCAGGATTGCTGGACTATGGCAGTAGAAACAAAAAGTGGCTGCTGTTGTTTCATCGGTAATTATTTCTGCCCCGCACCCCTTACAGCTATAAGTTTTGATATCAGCGTTGAATTCTGCGTCTTCTGACGCACTTACGTAAATCTTTTCTTCCTCCGTCTCCTGCTCCATCTGCTGCTCTTTAACTTGATCGTCTTCGCTTTTTTCTTCCAGGTCACTCTTGACATAAACACTACCACAAAATTCACAAGTCCAGTCCTGGGATGTAGCATTAAAGCGCAGTGCAGAGCCACAATTGCGGCAGTAATATGTTAAAACCGGCATACTAAAAACCCCTTTCTGTAGTATTTAAAAGATTTTAGAATAAAATATCCATGATCCTCAACTACTTCCGGCTCTTACCGCAGCCTGCAGCACCTTTGCCGCCACAGGAGCAGCCGCCCTGCGTCCGGTACCTCCGTTTTCGATTACCACCACAAAAGCTAGAGGAAAATCTTCTCTATCCAGAAAACCGGCAAACCACGCATGAGGCTTTTCACCTCCACCTACTTCTGCAGTACCGGTTTTAGCACAAAGTTCAAGGCCCTTGAAACTTTCGTCACCATAGGCGCTTACGGTGTTGTTTCTCATCAATTTCTTAAGTTTTTCTGCTGTCTCTACCGAGAGCACCCGCTTCTGTTCATTAGAAGTAGTGATAAATGAAAATATACCCTGGTCTGCCAAAATTCTTGGGGTAATGCGGACACCATCATTAGCAATGGCTCCCATGAAAGCCATGAAGTTCAACGGATTTGCAGAATTGGTATACTGCCCTATGCCGGCCCAGGCAAGATTTGCTCCCGTTACATCTTCCACATCCACTCTACCTGCCGTTGTCTTTATGCCATCAACCTCCAAACTTGAGTTGAATCCCGCCAAATCTGCATATTTCTGAAGACTATCTGCTCCCAGTTCTAAAGTGATTTGGGCAAAGGCCGCATTACACGAATTAGCCAGCGCCTGTTTCAGCGTAACTTCACCATGGGCTGACTGACAGGTCACTGTATCACCGCCAATTTGCAGCTTCCCATCACAGTAATACGTATTGTTCTCAATGTTATTAAGATTATCAATGGCTGCGGCAGCTGTCACCAGCTTAAACACCGAGCCAGGAGTGTATGCGGATGAAAGGAAACGGTTAATATAGACCCCTTCGTATTTATCAGCATTTGCCTTCACATCGGGAGGGTTCCCCGGGTCAAAAGAGGGCGTGCTGACCATACATAGAATCTCTCCCGTCTTATAGTTATATACGCCCACCGTCCCCTTTCGGCCGTCAAGTTCCTTGTACGCCGCGGCACACAGGTCGGCATCAAGGGTGAGGGTGAGGTCACTGCCGGAGCTTAATTTGTTATTGAATCGATATGCCCCGTTGACTATATCCCAGCCGGTCAGATGATCCTTGAAGGCTGCTTGACAGCTGGTGGCTACGTTGCCGTTCACGTCCCCGGTTGCATGCATAACAGCGGTTCGCACCGTCTTATCCTTATGGAATTCCGTGGCTCCCTCCACCATCTGCATAAGAATGCTGCCCCAACGGTCATAAATGATTCCCGATGAAACCAATTTCCCGTCTGCATGCAAATGCCTGTTGGAAGGATGCTGTACCCATACAGAAGCATTGTTAAAATACTTTTCAGTGAAGGTCATAAGGCCCCACACCAGCAGCAGTGAATAAATCAGCACCACAGCTGTTCGGGTTGACAACAGCTTCATACAAATCACCTGTTCCTCTTAATAGTTATCTTTATCTAACCTGATGCGGTCATCAGCAGATTTAATAAAGGCCAAAAGGCCCCAGGAAGCAATCATGGAAGAACCTCCATTGGATACAAAAGGTATGGTTATTCCCGTTAAGGGTAGAATGTCTACTGAGCCCAACACATTTAATGCCGTCTGGATCAAAAAAATGGACGCCGCCCCACAGGCAGCAATTGCATAGAAAGATGACCTGCAGTTTTTAGTCAGAAAAACAGTATAAATCGCCAAAAACACAATGGTCAAAACCACTATAAGGGCAATCAGCAGCCCCCATTCCTCACTGAGCAGACCGAAAACCAGGTCTGTATCCGCCGCAGGAATATTTTTAAAAAACCCATTTCCGCCGCCTACCCCTAAGAGGCCGCCGCTGGCAGATGCAATCATAGTTCGGGTCTGCTGGTAGCCGGTAGTATTTGCCAGCTCCCAGACATTTCCCCAGGTGGCAAAGCGAGAAGCAATATACGGCATAAATGATACTACTGCTGTAGATGCAAATATGGCTCCTGCCGTTATTAGGGCAATAGTCCTCAAATCTCCTGACTGCATAAATGCTATCACAATAAAGGTGCCAAAAATAACTACGGCCGTGCCAAAATCCCTTATAAGCACCAGCGTACCGATACAGGCTGCGGAAAATGCGATAAAAGCAGTCATATTACGTGTAGTGAGCAGCTTATCCAGGGTGGCGGTACCGGCCATCACAAAAGCAATTTTTACGAACTCCATGGGTTGAAAAGACACAAACCCCAGGTTTATCCATCTCTTTGCACCAAAATATGTGTCCCCTATGGCCAGATTCAATGTCATAAGCACCAGAGCCATTGCCATAAGAAAATATTTTAGTTTGTGAGCAAGTCCAAGGTTCCCAATTAATACCATTATTAAAGTATACACTGCTATACCTATAAGAATCGCCACGAGCTGCTTATTTAGAGAGTTAGGGTCTGCTGAAGCAACAATGAGTAAGTTAAAACCACAGAGAAAATAGCACAGCAATTCCAGTTCAAATTTTTTCTGACTGAACCAACGCATGATAAGATAATGAAAACACATGGTAAGGATAAATATGAGAAAAACTAAAGGCAGGGCCTGACTGGCCTCAGGACCCATGGAAAAGTAAACCTGCATGCCTCCTAGAAGTTGAAATATCAAAATTAAAAACAGGGTCATACCGGTGCTGATGTGTCTGCCGGAATCTGCAAACCTTGACGTATCATTTTGATGAGATAAGCCCTTTTGTTCTCTATCCGCCGAGTCCAGCACCATTTCCACGCCTGAAAGGGAGATGGTGTCCCCGTAATTTACAACTTGGGAACTTTCTACCTTTATCTCGTTAACTTCTACTCCACCTTTTGAGCCTAAGTCTGCAATAGACCAAATCCCATTATAAAATGTAAGCACAGCGTGGCTTCTAGATACAAAGGGCAGATTAATCACAATATCACAAAATTTGCTTCGCCCCATTAAGTTTTCCCAATTTTTAACAGGCTCCCGGGTGCCGTCTCTCATACACAGGTAACCCCAAACCTTATTTCCCTTCCCATTATGCAAAAGCGGAAGAATGCAGCGTAAAAATATGGTTAATGCCAATATTGGGAATACCCACCTGACAACCAGGGTGTATAGTTCCGCTGCCCATTTTGAAAGCTCAGGAAAATTCCCCACACTAACGAACATATCAGCAAATTTTGCTAATAACATGTCCAAAAGCTGTTGGGCAATTTCTAAAATATCAGTCATTTTAATTTTCCTCTAACAAAAGGATTTAATATTCCACTACGATTATAGCGTTTGTCTTATTATATCACTTCTTTTTCAAGAAAAATTTTTCCAAATGCTAACAATATCCCCTATAATTGCACAATAACGCATATTTTCTCCTTCTATCTAAAAAAGTAATATTAAATACCTCTTAACAAATTCTGCATAATAGAATTTTCTATTCGTTTAGACTTATTACATAAACCTTCTCTTGTAGCTCTTGGAATAATACGAAAGAATTTAACATGAAGTGCCAGGCCTCAAAAAATATTTCTTGATTAGCTACTGCTTAACATCATGACAACCTATCTAAATATTAGCTAGCAAATTAGTATGCAAATTGGCATTATTTCTATTTCTTTACAGTTGTTTATTCAACTTATTTTGATTATTTCCTTCTTTAAATAAAGATAAGTGACAAGGCTAAACTGGGTAAGCAGTGTTTTTCTCCGTATACCAGTGTTTTACGCATAATTCTTTCCAATACCTGGATATACCCCTCCTTTGATGCTTTTACAGTAGTTTTATGTTTCATTTTTTCAACCTCTTTTCATGTATCATTTTACCATATTCTCTGTTTCAAAAATATTCTAACACATAATTGAACTTACCATTTCAGGCAAAAAGCTGGCCTTCATAAAATCAATTCTATGAATCAAAAAAACACTGCATCCTTTATTAGCCGGCTGAAGTGTTTTTTGTCAACAGTTATATGTTTTCTTAACTTATTCTTTGCCCGGTGCAAACGAGACTTTACAGTTCCTATAGGAATCCTTAAAATGTTACCAATTTCTTCTAATTTTTTTTCTTCAAAGTAAAACAAAAATAAAATTGTAAAAGAAATACTGTCCAAAATATCCAGGCTTGACTGTAATTCCTTTCTTAATTCTTTATTGCTTAAAGCTCTTAAAATATCTTCTTCAATGCAATATTTTTTTAATTCCAGTATATCTAATGGGATTTTGACAAAGAATCTTTCTCTTTTATTAACATTGAAAGCCTTATTTACAGCTACTTTATACAACCAGGAACCCATGTACGAATTATTTTTAATGGTAGGGTAACACTCAATAGCCTTTAAAAAAACATCCTGAAGTATTTCTTCCGCCAAAGATTGGTTTTTTACAATGTTTTGAATTACATGGTATAAACCCTGATTGTACTCCAAAAATAGTTAGTGTATTTCATTTCTCACAATCATTCACCTTTTCTGATATTAATTTAATAATATCATTATAAAGCAATTTAAAGGAAATATATATAAAATATTGGGAACTTTTTTTCATCTTAATTGTCTTAATAGTTGAAAAGATAAAAGAAAGGTTAGCCTTTGTGATAAAAGAGTTTATAAAATAAAAAAAAGAGTACGGTGGCATTACCCTATGCTCCTCACTAAGTTTTATGGTTGCGATAATGTTAACCTTTGTTCTAGTGAATAGTATCTATGCTGCTAATGCAACTGTTAACATTAAGAAAGGTCAAGGTCCAGTCCAATCTGCTTCTATTACAGCAAACAATGGCGCAAAATATAGCGGCCGAAACTATTCTTCTTCTGAGCATAGCCTTTATATTGATTTACAAGCTTCTAGTGGAAGTGGATGGGCAAATGTTAAAACATCATTAATGGCTATCGGCTCAAGTGCTAGTGGACTGTCAACTATGTCTGGTGCTTTATTGTGGAGAGTACAATTAAACCCCCAGTATTTGTTTACGGACTGTAACGGTGAAGGAACAGTATCAAATCGCTAGTATACTTTATTATAGGGGTATTTCTTATACCCCTATAATAAAGTATACCCTTTCTTGGGGAGGATTTTGGTGTGAGAAAATTATATAAAGATTCAATATTGGTATTTTTACGGAGTAAAAATTTGAGCATACCATATTTTGTTTTGTTAGCTTTAATCCTGATATACATTGGCTTTTGCTTCAATAATTACTTGCAGTATAGTGATATATTTTCTGTTACCATTTGGTTGGTACGCCCCTTAATTTTCTTGATTGCATTTTTCATTTATATCGGTTATGAACATACAATCAAAATATATGACAACAACATGGTGGAGTATTTTAACACATACCAGCAGGGATTATTAAAAATTTATGGGGTAATACTGTTGTGTTTATTAACTATCGTTGTGATACCTTCTATTATCATTTTAGCCTTTACTGTATTCATGTATTATTACATAGATGTTCAATATCTCCCCTTTTTGATTCACCTAAAAAAATTATCTGTCCTTTATTTCGGGTTATCTTTTATAATTGGTATTATGTTAGGAACAGCAATGGCCGCCAAGCTGAAAACCAAAAGGCTCGCAGTATATAGTCTTACGGTTATTTTTATTTTGTTAAACACTACTTTCACAGATATTCCTTTCAGAATACCATATTCACTTTTCAACTCTTATCTAACTGAGAAAATGCTTTACTATTTCAAGGACTTTTTTTCTGTTGTACCTCATGAGTTAGGGAACAGCTTTATATTAGATCCTATATACGGGTTTCCGATGGAGCCTATCCGATGGATATTAGCAGTTTTTTGGATTATATTCCCTTTAACACTGATATTGACTGAATGTTTCTTCCAGAAGACTAAAAAAGCACTGATAGCCACCAGCTGCTTCATTTTACTGTCGGGGATCGGTTTGTTTTCTGTTAGAGGCTCAACATTATTAAGGGACATGAGAGTTGATTCTTATCCTTACGCTGATCCCCATTATTACATGGTTAGACCCAGAGAAGATTACGATGGATATCAAGCCGGTTTCATAATTGAGGAGTATCAAATGGATTTCACCATTAGCAATGAGCTGCACGCTGAAGTGGAAGTCAAAATTGACAATCTTTGTTTGGATAACTATGAATTCACCCTTTATCACGGGTATATTCTGAAAAGTATTCGCACACAAAACGGGGAAATACCTTTCAACCGTGAGGGTGATTACGTAAGTATTGGAAATCTTAACGGTGCGGACAAACTCATTTTCAACTATTACGGTAAATCACCGAAATACTATGCCAACAGGCAAGCAATTACCTTACCCGGGTATTTCGCCTATTATCCCAAGGCCGGCAGAGCTAATATATGGGAGTCGGATCAGTATGGCTATGTTATCAATACCTCTCCAAATGAAAGCAATTACACGGTGAATATCCTATCTAATCTGGAGATAATCTGTAATCTTGCAGGTGGTGATAACTCTTTTCATGGAAAGTCAAACGGTGTTTCGCTATTTGCCGGTATGTATGATGAGGTTGCTGATAATATATTCGCTGAGCCGATGCGAGTGGACTTACCGAAAATAGAGTATATTGGTGAAGCTGAAGAAATATTAACAGACATATTCAATCGATTGGACCGGCCGGATTATTTCATCCATATCTCAGACAAGAAATTCTTTCAAGTACCACGAAACTTTGCGCTTAACTCTAACACTGAGGACACTGTGGTCATGAGCGACCACATTACATCTACTTACTGTAACAATGGGCAAGAATTAGCCGAGGGGATAATGAAATCGATCACTAATCCCAAGTCAGCCAGTTGGTTCCTGTGGAGCTATTTTACTTATCTTTTTAACAGGCAAGATGAAACTGACCTGATATTTCAAGGCACAGTGGACCTGAATCTTCTACTGAAAGAGATAGACGAATTGCGATTTCTAGATGAAAAGCATCAAAATATGAATAGTGAAAAATATTTAAAAATGAATGAACAGGAAAGAGAAGCATTCGAAGCTGATGAAAAACGAACATTTGAATTAAACAATATTGTTAGTGAGAAGGCAGCAAAATATTTATTCTATGAATCCCCCCGCAGAGATGAGAACATGAGCATCTTCCTTGATTATTTTATGTCGGAAATTGAGGAAGACTATTTAGAATTGGTGAAAAAAATTGTAAGGGAGGACCTGAAACATGATTACCGTTAAAAATCTGAGCAAAAGCTTTAAAAATAATGATGTCCTTCATTGTGTTAATCTGCAATTAAACACCAAGGTTTATGGATTATTAGGTGCTAACGGTGCCGGCAAAACCACGTTAATACGGTGCATAGCGGGACTATATGAACCCCAAAAAGGGGAGATATTATATAACAATGAACCAATACGTAAATCTAAAAGTTTTCATCAAGGCCTCGGTTACCTGCCCCAAGTCTTTGGAATGTTCCAGGAGCTCACGTTATATGAAATGATGGACTACATTTGCTCTTTAAAGGGCATAGAAAAAAACAAATGCACCGACGAAATAACAAAAGCACTTACTAGAGTTAACCTAGAAGATAAGGCCGGGGACAAGGTAAAAACATTGTCAGGAGGTATGGTAAGAAGGGCTGGAATCGCACAAGCTATCTTAGGGGACACAAAAATAATGCTATTGGATGAGCCGACAGCGGGGCTTGATCCTGGCGAGAGAGCCAATTTTAAAAACACTATAAGTGAGCTTAAAAAAAACAAAATTATACTGATTTCCACTCACATTGTGGAGGATGTGGATGCCTGCTGCAATAGTGTTATCGTTATTGACAAGGGAAATGTATTGTTTAAAGGATCTTGTGAAGAATTAAGAAATATTGCAATAAACAAAGTATATCAAATCAATGAAGCTGAAGCTGATGCCAATAGTATCGTTGGGGATAAATATAAACTTAAGGTTAACGAGATAGAAGGCAAGATTTATCATCGGATACTGGCAAAGGAAAAACAAGATTATCAAAGCGAAAAGCCTACCCTGGAAGACGGATACATGTGTTTGGTAAAGGGGTTAGCATAGTGCGGAGGTTATATCTTGAACTTAAGAATCAGCAATTTTACTATTATGTGCCGCCCATCATTCTTTTTTTATTAGTACCTTTTACAGTTCTTTCAACTATAAAAAGTGGATCCGGCAGCAATTTCCCGGAATGCTGCACAATATCTCAGTTGTTTATCCCCAGTTTTGCCGCTTGGTGGCCGTTATTTATTTTAAAAGAGTATCTTAATTCACCGGGGAAGGAATTGCTTTTTGTACATAAATTTGACAGGGACAGCCTTTTATTTAAAATGATAATCTTATGGGCATTCTTTGTCTTGCATGTTATGATTGTATTTATCTATTTCACCTTTTTATTTGATTTTGTTTGGTTTTTGTTTATAGCTATAATAATTCAAAGTATGTTTATGATTGCCTTAGCATATCTTCTTTCCCTATTATTTCAAAATACATTTATCCCTCTTATAATAAATTTTTCTTATAGTTTAATTTTTATGCTGGTCTTATTTTATTCCCCGCTAAGCATTTTTGAAGTTGGACCCTTTAATAATGCTGGCAGCTTGATTAAATCTACAATTGTAATTATCATAGCGTTTTTTCTTTTCTACGGAGGTTATAAGATTGAAAAATCGTTATACAAACAAAGTATTTAATAGTTATATGATGCAAAGGACAAAAATCCTTAAATTCTCTAATTGGTTAAAATCTAATAGAATGGATCAATAGCTTTTCAGAAAGCAAACTATTTATTCGAAAAGAGCTTTTTTATTTTCTGTTCTATTTGATACTGACTCTTTGATGTTAACACTGCTGCAGCCGATAAACACCATGCAGATAATAATCAATACCCCGCCATACCAGAATATGTAGGCCAGGGCTGTCACAAAAACCATAATCTTCCTGAAAACAAAACTTTTACCACAGACTCTTAAAAAAACCAAGAGACTGTTGCAAAACCATTTCTACCGGATTATAATAAATATAAGAAAATAGAGTTCCGTCCCGGGGAGCCCAAAATGGGCTGAGAAAGGGCTGAAGTACCTGACCCGTTGAACCTGATTAGGATAATTCCTGCGCAGGGAGAGATACGATTGATAATTAATCCGCACCTTTCCCCCAGGCGGATTCTTTTGTTTGGAGGGAATAATTATGATAGGCAAAATAAACGATGACTTATTCAAAGCTGCTGTGGAGCATCACACGGGAGCAAAACACCCATCGGTGGTAATTGGCCCTCAGATGGGTGTAGATGCGGCCATACTTGATGTCGGAGGCCGCTACATGGCTGTGGCGGAAGACCCGATTTTCCCCGGCCCCACCACATCCCCCGATGATTTTGGTTGGGTGACCATACATATCGGCGCCAGTGATGTAGCAGTAATGGGGATTAAACCGCAGTTTATGACCTATTCTCTGCTGCTGCCCCCCGGCACTCCAGAAGATTATATCACAGAATTAATTCAAAGTATCAGTAAATACGCCAAAGAACTGGGCATCACCATCGTGGGAGGGCATACCGGTTACTACAGTGCCGTTACTGTCCCCATTATCGGTGGGATTACCGTCTGGGGCATGGGTGATGATTATGTAGCTCCTACCGGGGCACTTCCCGGTGACACCATTATCATTACCAAAGGGGCCGCCATCGAAGCTGCCGCCATCCTGGCCTGTGAACTGAGAGAAAGGCTGCTGGCATCAGGTATGGACCCGCAGCTTGTAGCAAGGGCCTGCAGCCGCTGGCGGGAAATGACAGTGGTAAAAGACGCAGAAATAGCAATGTCCACAGCTGGAATCCATGCCATGCATGATGCAACGGAAGGAGGCTTGACCAGGGGCCTCTGGGAGGTTGCCGAAGCCTCGGGAACCGGTCTTCTCATCAATTACAGCCAGGTTCCGGTCCCCCCGGACGTAGACGCTGTCTGTCGGCATTTTGACATGGACCCCTACACCGCCATCAGTGAAGGAACTCTGATTATCTGCTGCGAACCCGAAAAAGCAGAAAAGCTGCTGGACGCCTATGCAGAAGTCGGCATTGAAGCAGCTATCATCGGAAAGGTCCTCCCCCGCCCGGCAGGAAGGAACTGGATTTTAAATGACGGTTCTACAAAACCTCTGGTACCGCCTGAGGTAGACCCCTTCTGGGAGGTTTTTTTCAATGCCCTGGCGGTGAAAGAAGACAAAAGAACTGCAGCAGAAGCAGCTTTATGTAATGAACTCAACGACACCATCACCAGACTTAAGGAAATGAATATCGCTCCAATGATACCGGAAGTAGGCGCCAACCTGGCCTATGCCGGCCCGGAAGCAAAAGACAAATCTGATATAATCGCTATCCCCGGCAGGCTGCTGCGGTTTAAAAACAATGTGGCCATGCTGGGACAACCTGAGCCGGGCTGTTCCAGGTACATGAGCTCTACCCTGCTCACCGCCCGAAAATATTTCCCCGAAACCCGCTGTGTGCTTAACCTTGCCTGCAGGCCCGGGATAGAGGAAATCTGCCGGGAACTAGGCCTTTCCATCGCTGTTATGCCGGCACCTGCTGACTTCCGCCAGAATGATGAAGAATACGAAACTGCCCTTACCCATCTTCTGAAACAACAACAGTTCTGCCCCGACGTTGTCCTTCTGCCGGACAGAATTAACCTGGAGAAAATGATTCTGGTCTTCAGCAAAAAACTGGACAACCTAATAGACAAAGTGAACCGTATCACAAAAAAATGTTCTTATAACGTTATACGAAAGAATAATTGCTAAAATAATAAAAACCAAAGTTTTTAGTTTCACTTCTCATATTGCAGTGCAAACCAGAACACACTGCCCTCCCTGGGTTTCGAGAAAACGCCATATTCTCCTCCATGCAGTTGGATGATAGATCTCACAATGGAAAGCCCCAACCCAGTCCCCGTTACCGCACGCCGATGAGTCTTGTCTACCTTGAAGTACCTATCCCAAATATGGGGCAGGAATTCCTCTTCAATTCCCTCCCCGTTGTCGATTACCTGGATCTTCACCCATGTATCCGCCAAGGTTTGCTTTACTGTTACCATCTTGTCGCTGCCCACGTAGTTGATTCCATTGATTAACAGATTATAGAACGCCTGAGAAATCAGTGACTCATCGGCGTAAACCGTCACCTCTGCATCCCGTAAAAATTCGATAGTATAGCCATCTTTTTTCAAAAGGGCATTTAACCTGTTCACTATATTGCCAATACTTTCTGTCAAACCATAGCGGGCGGGATTGATCTGCTGCATACCGGACTGCAGTTTCGAGATATCCAACACATCGTTGACCAGGGTTGTCAGACGTTTGGTCTCTCCCACAATGATCTGCGCATTCTCCTCGCTCATTTCACCGGGCAAGTCACACATTGCCTCCGCATAACCGCTGATCAAGGTAAGAGGTGTCCGCAGGTCGTGAGAAATGTTTGCGATCAGCTCCTGTCTTAGTTTTTCCACCTTAGACAGTTCCTTTGCAGTATGGTTAAGGGTATCCGCAAGCTCATCGATTTCCCGATAGCCACCTCCGGAAAAAAAAGTGCCATAATCTCCTTTCGCCAGGGTCTTTGCGCTTTCGTTTATTTTTTCAATGGGCGTTGACACCCTTTTTGCAATGATAAAGGCCAAAATAATAGAGAACACCAGCATGAAACCCGTAATATAATATAACTGGATCCGAAGCGTATTCACCGTCGCATCCACAGGAGCGATTACGGAATTAATCAACACCGCCACCGTATTTCCATCTCCATCAGCCATAATTTTTGCATAGATTAAAGAACTCTGTCTCCCGATATCAATGGAAGGAATTCGCCTGGTTGATTCAGCGTTGGGGAATAAAGATTCACGAAGGCTCTCCCGATTGTAGTAAACCATAAGCTCTCCGCCATGTTCCTGTGCGCTGGCCAACAGCCGAACCTTCTCAAAGGGTAACATAGTAAGTATGACACTGTCCCGCAACGTGCCGGAGGAATACAATGCGTTTCCGTTTTCGGATAAGATTTCGATACAAACATCGTTATCTATTGCGATCCGCTCCACCAGTTCCTCCAAATTAGTGCTGTCCAGACTCTTCTCAACGGACGCCGCGCTGCTTTTGATTTCGCCAATCTTAACAAACCTGTAAAACTGATCCAAAAATACAACCTGGGACAGCCATAAGATCAGCAGCAATAAAGCACAGAAACCCAGCAGAAAGAAATAAATTTTCCATTTTATACTGATACTTTTCATGTTTCACCTCTTCCAGCCTCGGTCCCTTACAATCAGGCAGACAATCCATCCATTATCCTTCGAATCGATACCCCACACCACGCAGCGTAGTTATCAAGTTGGCATATTGGCCCAAGGATTTACGCAGCAGCTTGATATGGGTGTCCAGTGTCCGATCATCGCCGCAATATTCATATCCCCACACTTCTGTAATGAGCTTTTCCCTGGTGAGTGCAATATTTTGGTTACGAATCATATAAAAGATGAGATCAAATGCTTTGGGAGGCAGCTCTATGTTGCTGCCGTCAATCATAATCCTCCGGGCGGTAAAATCAGCTTTCAGTCCTTCTTTGACAAAGAGTTCATGCCTGAATTGACTCCCTTTTGTTGTCCGTTTCATAATAGCTTCCAAGCGCATCATCAGTTCCTTAGGTGAAAATGGCTTCACCACATAGTCATCCGCACCCAGTTCAAAACCATGGATCTTATCGTATTCCTCCCCTCGGGCAGACAGCATCAGAACCGGTGTGTCCTGGCTCTTTCTAATCTCTCTGACCGCAGAAAAACCGTCCAGTTCCGGCATCATTATGTCCATAATAATGATGTCGAACTTCTGCTTCTTGCACATCTCCACAGCATCCATACCATTAGACGCCTCAAAAACCTGGTGCCCCTCAAAAAGTGCGTATTTTCTAATCAGCATTCTGATCTTTTCCTCGTCATCGGTTATTAATATCCTATACATATCCATACCTCGCAGATTAATTTATACGAATCAATTATACACTAAAGAAGAATCTCAAACCAACTATACTATCCCCAAAAAGAGCTAAAGCCCTATGCAAACGGGGCATGCCCGTTCACATAGAGCCTGGTTTCAACCATTAAACGGTATCATTCTGTTGTAGCTTCGGCTGGAGGAGCACCCTTAAATCCCCCTCTTCCATGGGCTCCTCTGCCGCCGGGCATGGGCATTCTATCGTTTTCCCGCATCATGAACATACCTTCGGACAGTCGTTCCTTCATCAGTGCTGCCATTTCCTCATCCAAAAGATCCCATTGCAAGTATTTATCAATGATTTGACTGTCAATATCTGCAGCTTTTTCTCTCAGGGCATAAATTTCCTCTTTCTGCTTATCTGTTAATTGTGTCCACTTCTCCTGAGTAGCTTCCATGCTGGCTTTCCTTGCTTCCATTTCCTCCCTCTGCTCATCTGTTAAAGCAGTGCGTTCCCATTTTGCCATTCTGTCACATATAACAGATTCTGTGGTGTCGATTGTGCTTTCAGCAGGTGCAGCAAAGGCAGCGCCAACTCCTAAAATTGCCACAAGAACCACTACACAAATACTTCCGAGAACTTTGTTTGTTTTCATTTGATTCATTCTCCCATTTCTTTGTTTTGTTTGTTTTATTTGTTTGTTTTGTTTGTTCGGTTATCAAGGTCCCTTACACATCACCCTTTCTTTATCCTAGTATAACCAATGTATGTGATGGCTGCATGATGACTGTCTGAATATTTCCCCCCTTGGTATGGTCTCACTGCACCAAGGTATGTGATTTTTAATTAACAAAAAGGCGATCATTAGTTCACCATAAAACAAATATTATACATTAATCAAAGACTCAGATTTTTTCAACTCATAAACAACATCTGACATTCTCGCAACTTCTGGAGAGTGTGTCACAATGATAACACACTTTTGTTCTACCACCACTAGCTTGCGAAATATTTCCATAATGTTTTTTTCAGTTTCTCCATCCACATTGCCTGTAGGTTCATCAGCTAATATTACCTTTGGATCATAAGACAGAGTTCTTGCAATGGCAACTCTTTGCTGCTCTCCTCCAGACAACTTTAAAATACGTCTATTTGCAGTCACTTCATCTATTCCCACAGATTCTAACAGTTCCAATGCTTTCATCTTTTTATTTTCAATTTTCTTTCCAGATACATCTATTGATAAAACAACATTTTCTGCTGCGGTTAGATGAGGAAGCAAATTATAGCTCTGAAAGATTACCCCTACAAATTGGCTTCTATATTTGTATGAATTAATCCGGGTGATATTTGTTTCATCAAATTGTATTGTACCCTTTGTCGGTTTAGTCAGGCCCGAAAGCAAAGAGAGCAAAGTCGTCTTGCCGGCACCGGATTTTCCTACAATTGCATAGATCTTTCCTTCTTCAAATTTATAATTTAAATCGCTTAGGACTTCTTTCGCTTTATTGCCATACGCATAACTGATATTGCTTAAAGTAAATATACTCATATATAAACCTCCCCCTTATGACCTATTGCTTAATATTTCTAAAGGCTCATATCTTAGAATGGATATTACAGCGGAGGCACTGGAGATTAATGCCAGCAGAAAGCCTATAGCCAGAAGCTGCATCATCACAAGCATGTCCACACTGGCGGTAATGTCTGAGACATATTCTGTCGTTTCACTTGTTAATGCATTAATATCGCCAAATCTTCCTTGAAATCCACCCCCAAAATTTTCATTTGTCGTTTCTACACTAGCTATTACCGAGGTAACTTGGCTTTCCAGTAGTACGTCTGCTACCGGAACAGAAACTGCCGAGCCAACAGCTGCTCCAATGACAATTGCAACAAACATCACAAAAAAAGTTTCCATTATGAACTGCAAAGATATTTTAGGTTTATCCATTCCTATTGCCGCTAATACACCGATTTCATATTTTCTTTCCCGGATTGCAAAGACATTGAATACAACTAGGATTATTGCTCCTATTAACAGTACCACTACTAAAAAGGACGCAGCATATTTACTTAAGTTTTCTAATGGCAGCATACTCTGTTCATAAGCAGAAATATCGGAAGATGTAATTGTATACATGGCATCATCCAATCCCATGGATACTGCATCCACTTTAAACTTCTCGTAATCTTCTATAGCTGAAAAAACATATGTTCCAGATATCTGTGTTCTTAGCGCCGTAGTAAATTCAAATCCTGTATCTTCATTTACTTCTACAGTCGCGATTGCTAATGACTTCTCTAAAATAGCACCTACTGCCGCACTGCTCATATAAATCTGGTTAGCAGGGTCGGATGCAGCATTAAATCCAATCATCATATCGCTCTGGTTCACAGAAGATTCACTGTTGTTATAGATTCCAATAATTGTTATTTCGTATGTTTCTTCATCATCGTTGGGATTTGCTAATGTGATTGTATCTCCCACTTCTAAATCATTTAACAAAGCAAGTTCATCGCTTATTACACCTTGCAGCTCCTCAGATGATTCATCAAACACCGTTCCTTCAGTTATTTTAGATGTGCCATTAATAAAGGCTGTCATTGCGTTATGATGGCTATAGCCAATGACTGTAAAATCTCCTTGAACACCCATACGGTTAAAATTTCTGTTTCCCCCTGGCATTTCAAAAGGCTGAGTTTCATCAGTAGTCTCTTCGGTTATGAGTGATATATCTACCGGCTCCAAGGAATCACTTCCATCTAGTGTGGAAGTATTCGTATAGTAAAATTCCTTGACATACTCAGAACCTGCATAATAGGCCATTTCTTCTATGGATAACCCTTCTAAACTGCCTAATGCTTGATTCCTGGCTGCTTGAGTTAGCTCTCTGTCCCCCAAAACCCCTTGCCGGTTTATTCCAATTTGGGCTGTAATCTGCATCAAATCCAAGGAAGCAACTTTTGCTGAGTCCGCACCATTTCTAATGCTAAGAGAAACACAGGCAGATACTGCAATTACAAAAGCGATAATCAGTATTAGAAAATTTCTTCCCTTAGCTCTGCTGATACTTTTAAAAGCATTTTTAACAATGTACATTGAACAATTCCTCTCTATCTATAAATTTATAACAAGTTTCAAACAGTTTTAAAATAATCATACCCTCCCTCCAGTTTCTTCTTATTCTCTCCTTTTTTAAGATAGTTTATTATAACAAGGGTCTGTGAATTCTAGTTGACTAAAAGGTGAATTCCTGCCGAAAAATGTCCAGCTTTACTGTCCCCGGCATAAATATTCTTAAAATAAAAAAAACATAACTTTTCAGCTATGTTTTTCATTTTAAAAACTTCCTGGGCAGTATCTTCAGCAAAATAATGTGAGCTCCCCTCTTAACCAGAGAATCCAACATCAAAAAGGCTGCGTTGACTCTTTAGTTTCCTCCTTCTAACGGATCATTTTGGCGGATATAGGTCAACATATCCCGGACCTTTTCTGATGCCAAAATTATTTGATCATAATCAATCACTATTCCATTAAAGTACTGCATGATTAATAAATCGCCATCAGTGGTTCCCGGTATTATACCCGTAACCAGGAAACCAATTTCTTCCAGTATTTCTGCTGCTTCCGGCGTGGCAGGATCTTTCAAACTCAAAAAAAGCTCAGCTACCTGCAGTTTCTCTTTTTTTATTTGGTAGAGAATTTTATGTATGCAGCTTTTAAAGTCTGCCCCGATTTGTTTAAATCTAATGATAGCGGACATCCTGCGGGGGTTTATGGTAAATTCCTCCATGGTAGCCTGCATTTTTTTCTTTTCCAGTTCTTCTTTAGCAGAATTATGGCCTTTAACACTTATCCCTTCTTCGGCTAATACGGCCGTTACTCCTAAGTTTTCATATATTTTTTTAATAAAGTCCCAATGTTTTAAAGGAGCAAAAACACTTATGGGGTCAGAACTGGGATCATTAACAAACATAAAGGAAACTAATACTGTACCCCTCTGTTCAGTTTTCTCTGTTATACCTTTAAATACAGTATTTTCAGGAGAATGAGCCAGCAAAAACCCACATTCCCTATAACCGAATTTTTTTAATACATGCTGAGAGTAAACATGTTTTGTAACAGCGTTGGCAAATGATCCTGAGAGGCCTCTATTAAGAGCTTCCATGGTAATATTGGGTTGTAGTTTGCTGATTAATGACTGCCCCCTGTATTTAGCTTTAGTAGCTAACATAGCAAATTCGCTAATGCCGGGAAATGCTTTATGATATACCAGGGCCGCATGTGAAGCCACTTCTCCCCAGGGGCTCACCGCAACTGCCGAGTAAATGTCTCCGCTCTGATTTAATGCAGCCAATCTTTCAGGGTAATAGACATTATCATGGACATAAGAATAACCGTAAGCATCAAAAAAACACCTGGACACCTCTACTGCCTCCGTTGATAACATCTGCCGCACATCCACCTTAACCTTTTTATCCTCCGGAACTTTATCCGGTTTTTCATCAGGCGGTGTCTCTCGATCAGCATCATCCATAACTGAATCTGCCGGATAATATTTTTTCATTATGGTTGACTTGCCCTCAGTCCCTAAGTTGCAGTATTCTACTTCATCCATCAATTTTTTTATCATGTAGCTGCCCAGGCCTGTAATCTCCTGAGTTTCCAAATCTCCTGTAAGCTGATATTCTGGGGTTAAGTTTGGGTCAAAAGGAATCCCCTGATCATGGATACTGATTTTTAAACCTGTGGGAGTTTCTTCACAGTTAATATCCAGACTTGCTGTTTCTCCCGGCAGGAAGGCATGTTCAATTACATTGCTGACTGCCTCCTCCGCCGCCAGTTCAATATCCCTGAGTTCTTTCTGACTGAAATTAAAAAGATTTGCAACTGATTTTATATAATTTAAAGCAACAGACAGGTACTGAAAATCATTAGGAATGGTAAGATTACTGCTCAAAAAAATTTTCGTCATACTAAAGGTCAGCTCCTAAATAAATATTTTTAATCATGCTCCCTCTAAACTTTTGAATACTTAAGGCCTGCCTCCTGGTTTTTCTGGGGCAGGCCTTTACTGTCTTCTATTATTTCTTTAATTCTTTTAAATTTGCCAGCTGCTCATTAAGCTTCCTTATTTCACTCATTAATTCCGACACATAATCCTTGTCTTCAATTATAGATATATGGGGTGCGCCTGTTCTAGTATCATGTAATTCTTTATGTACAGACAAGATTTCCTTAGCCTTTGTAAATAAATCAGCCTTAGACCAGGGGAAATTGACCACATTTGGAGCTGGATCCGGTCCAAAATCCGGTTCTTTGCTCTCATCAGGTAACCTGACCTTTCCCTTCCCCTTCAATGGTATTTCAAATCTACCCCTTCTATACACTCTAGAGACATTTCTTCCCACCAGCATCTCATCATAAGAAAAAAAATTGCATTTACCTTTTTTTATAATATAAGCACCTTTATCTGTTACTAATAAAGTTTCATCATTCATTCCCACTACCGCTGCTCTGATATCTTCAGAAATTTTGATATTTTTGTCAATGATGTTTCCAATTTTTTTAGGGATATAATCAAACACTAAGGAATCCGCAACAGAACATATTGTCCTCTTATCCGGCATTGCTCTCATCACTCCTTCATTTTTGTGAAATAGTCAGGGCTTTCACACTTTCAAAAATTATTGAAAAAATTATTAGCAGAAACTGATTCCACCACCTAAATGATAACTCATCTTCCAATAACTATTATAATAAAAAAACATTCTAAAAACTAGTGCTTTTAATAATTTGGTTGGACATGATGCCTTCAGGGCAGCAAATCAAATAGAAGATATTTCCTTCATGGAGAGAGAGATACGCTTTTTTTTCGTATCTACACTCAGCACCCTTACATTCACAATATCCCCTACCTTCACCACATCCAGGGGGTGTTTGACAAAACGATTACAAAGTTCGGATATATGCACAAGGCCGTCCACATGAACACCGATATCCACGAAGGCCCCAAAATCCACGACATTACGAATCACGCCCTGGATTTCCATATTTTCTTTTAAATCCTCCATATTCAAAATCCCTTTTTTGAAAACAGGCTGGGGAAGATCATCCCGGGGATCCCGGCCGGGCTTTTTAAATTCTTCCAAAATATCTTTTAAGGTTGGTTCTCCTACCTGCAATACTGCCGCCAGTTCTGGAATTTGAACCTCAGGAATCTTTCCTCCCTGTCCCAACACTTCTGACCCAATCCCAATCTGGTGCATTAATTTTTCCGCCGTGTCATAGGATTCGGGATGAACGGCAGTGCGGTCCAAGTAGTTTTGAGCAGTAGGAATACGTAAAAATCCCGCACCCTGCTTAAAAGCTGCCGGTCCCAGCTTGGGCACTTTTTTTAATTCTTTACGACTGGTAAATGGACCATTATTTTCCCGGTAGAATACAATATTCTCCGCAACCGTCTTGTTGATTCCCGCCACATGTTCCAATAGAGCCGGCGAAGCGGTGTTCAAATCTACTCCCACCCGGTTAACACAAGACTCCACAACACCTGCCAAAACTTCGTTAAGTTTTTTTTGATTCACATCATGCTGATACTGTCCCACACCGATTGAACGGGGATCAATTTTAACCAGCTCCGCCATGGCATCCTGCACACGACGGGCCAGAGATATAGCGCTTCTTTCAGAGACATCTAAATGGGGGAATTCTGCCTGGCCCAGCTTGGAGGCGGAATAGACGCTGGCACCGGCTTCGTTCACTACCGTATAGGCTACTTCCTGTGGGTACTCTTCCAACAGCTCTACCACAAACATTTCTGTTTCCCGGCCCCCGGTGCCGTTACCGATGGCAATGGCATTTAGGGCGTGTTTTTCTAAAAGAGCCAGAACGGTCCGGGTGGCTTTTTCCTTCTGGTTGCGGGGCGGGATAGGGAAAATAACGGCGGTTTCCAACAACTTGCCCTGTTCGTCCACACAGGCTATTTTACAGCCGGTTCTAAGTCCCGGATCCATAGCCATAATCCTTTTTCCCCGTACCGGTGGAATCATGAGCAGGTTTCGCAGGTTTTCCTGAAAAACCCTGATAGCCTGCTCTTCCGCCTTTTGTGTAAGCTCACTGCGGATTTCCCGTTCCAGTGAAGGAAACAAAAGACGCTTCCAACTATCTTTAATTGCCTCATCCAATTGAAGCTTTGCATTTCCATTGTTCTGCCCATAAAAGGACTGGGCCATGGGAAACGCTTTAGTTTCAGGAACCTGGATTTTAATGTTTAGTATTTTTTCCCTTTCACCCCTGTTCATCGCCAGAATACGATGGGGCTGCACCTTTCTACAGGGTTCACGGTAGTTGTAGTACATTTCATAAGGGCCCGTCTCTTTGTCCTTCACGTTTGCGACAATTTCCCCCTCCTTAAAAACAAGGGACCGCAGCAATGAACGGAGCTTCGGTTCTTCAGATATCAGCTCTGCGATAATATCCCGTGCCCCAGCCAGTGCTGCATCAGCTGTCAAAACTTCTCTTTCTTCATCCATAAACTTACGTGCTGCATCCTCCAAATCTCTATGTCCCTTCAGGATAAGCTGCGCCAGGGGTTCAAGCCCTTTTTCTTTAGCAATGGTGGCCCGGGTTCTTTTTTTAGGCTTGAAGGGACGGTAAATATCTTCCAGCTCTGTCACATTAGAAGCATTCTGAATTGACTTCTCCAGTTCCGACGTCAGCACACCCTGTTCTTCCAAAAAACGATGAATATCGGCACGGCGGTTCTCTAGATTACGATTGAAGCTCAATTTCTCCGCCAGCAGCCTCAAATCCTCGTCTGTCATTCCCCCCGATACCTCTTTCCGATAGCGGGCAATAAAAGGAATGGTATTTCCCTCATCCAGCAGGGCAACCACTTTTAAGACATGGCGCTGATCCAATTTCAACGCCAAAGCGATACGACGGCTAATGATCTCTTCCATTTTTTTATTCTCCATAAACATTAATATACACTTTTATGGCAAAAGCATCAAGAGAACATGGCTCCTATTAAACTCCCAGCCCATTAAATCACTGGTTTATTTTTAAAATTATTTATAATAATCAATGATAATCCCGCTTTTACCAATCCAATAATAAAATATAACACATGCAAAAAAACAACGGAATTTAACATTATGCACTGCACAACGATAAAGATTACCAGAGCCCAGCTGAAAACGCTGCTTATATATCCTTGATATTTTGACTTAAAATGAAACATATACGCACTAATAATATTTCCAATTCCAATTATTGAAAAAAGGATAATTCCAGGTATAAGATAATTACTAAAAGGTGAATTTACTAATAAATCAGCTGGCATACCCAATGGCTCTTGAGGATTACTAATTGCAGCCAACCCTCCAGCTACAGCTCCTATCCCTACAAATACATGTAAAAAAAATAATACACCATATACTGACTTCACTCTTATTCATCTCCTGTTTATAAAAATTTGGATTACCTTCTACAATCTATTAATTGTTAACCCTCTCCTCTGTCTTTTTAGTGTTTATTCCCTATATTTTATCATATTTTTATATGTTAAACATACGGGTTTTAAATCACCAAAGGTATTATCAACATATCCAATTCTAACATCCTCAAGGGATCAAGACCCCAAGGATTCCTGCCGGTATTTTCTAAAGGCATGTGTGGGGAGTATACTTTTTGTTTCAAAAATTATTGACAACTTATATAAAATATATTATATTGTAAATAAGTTTATGATATAAACTAAGGAGAGTGAATCCAGTGAATAAAGAGTCACAAGAACTGCAGAAGGTCATAGCCGACCTGAAGCTAATTAAAGAAGCCGTAAACAAAAATGACAATATAATAAGATTTATCTGCGCAGGAAATGTGTTGAGGGGGATTTTACTCACTACAGGCCTGCTGATTGCTGTATTTTCAGCAATATTTTACTATTTACTGGAGCAGTACGGCTCCTTTGGAGCTGTACCTATAAATCTTAGAATAATCCTGTTTGGGCTGATTGGTTTATCCGTATTAGGCATCGGCTGCCAGAAAATCAGGAATTTTATACGGAACGCTCAAAATAATGGCATAGACATAAATTTTAACAAACTGGTAGAAGAAGTGTCCACCCCCCGCTTCATGGCGCTGCATCTGCCTAATATCATAGTAATTATCCTGGCAATCATCTTTTTAGACAGCAGGGGATATGAACTCTATATCATACCTTCCATAGCAGTGCTGTATGGTCTACTGGTTATATCCCTAAGCTCTCTTATATTTTTAAAGGAATTGTACTTTTTGGGTATATGGCTGATCTCCACAGGAGTTCTAACTCTCTTTACTGCGGAAGCTATCCACCCCCTGGCAGTCCTGGGAATCACTTTTGCAGCGGGCATGCTCTTGGCCTCCCTGCTGTTTTATGTGGGCCAGCCCGGTGAAAAGAGGTAATGCCATGACCGATAGCAGCAGAAAACAGGAAGACTTTATTTTAAACCGTAAAATTCACGAACCGGCCCGCCTGCAAATCATCAGTTACCTGTCTTCAAGCAGCGACCAGATTCCCTTTACTGAATTAAAAGAGAAACTAAACTTAACCGCGGGGAATCTGTCAGTTCAGTTGAAAAAACTAGAAGAGTCAGGCTACGTCTCCATCAACAAATCTTTTAAGGAACGAAAACCGCTGACCCGTGTTTCCTTAACCCGTCAGGGTTTGAAGGCTTTACAACAGTATCTGGAAGGACTTGAAATAATGATCCACCGTTTGAAAAATAATACTGCGCCTTCAGCGAGAACGGAGGAGAATGAAACAAATAGATAAAGAACTCATTTAATAAACGGCTGGAAAAAGGATAACCAAAAGATTTAGAAAGGGTTAACAAGATCAGAGGAGGAATTGCCAGTGTTTAAAGTAAGGAATCTCAAATTTAAGTATCCGAAAAGTAAGGAGTATACCATTGACGGCATTGATTTTGAAATTTCTGATGGAGAGATATTTGGTTTTCTCGGGCCCAGCGCTGCGGGAAAAAGCACCACACAGAAAATACTCATTAAGCTTTTAAAAAATTTTGAAGGAGATATCGAATACTATGGTAAGCCGCTTTCCAGCTACCGTGATGAATTCTACCAAAATATTGGTGTTTCTTTTGAGATGCCTATTTCCTTTTCCAAGCTGACGGCTCTGGAGAACTTAGAGTTTTTTAAAAGGCTCTATAAACAGACAGTAGATGTGGAACCTCTTTTAAAGCGCCTGGGCCTTTGGGAAGATAAGGATAAAAAGGCCGGTGAATACTCCAAGGGAATGAAAATTCGCTTAAACTTTATCCGGGCATTAATTAACAAACCAAAGATGCTCTTCCTTGATGAACCTACCAACGGCCTTGACCCTGCCAATTCTCGTATCATGAAGGATATGATCCGGGAGTTTAGAGAACAGGGAGGAACAGTATTTCTTACCAGCCATATCATGAGCGATGTTGACGAATTATGTGACCGGGTAGCTTTTATTGCCCACGGCAAACTGCAGGAGGTGGATTCTCCCCGTAATTTAAAACTTAAATACGGTAAACGCATGGTAAAGGTTGAATATAAAGAAAAAGGCCAGCTGGTGACAGAAGAGTTTTCTATGGCGGAAATTAAAACCCAGCCTTTCTTTGATTTACTAAAGGGAAAAGATATCGAGACCCTTCACAGCGGAGAAACAACTCTGGAAGAAATTTTCATTAAGGTAACGGGGGTGGCACTGCGTGGATAGGCTGATACCCCTGGTCAAGGGTGAGTTTGACCGGCTAAATAAGTATAACCTGTTTACTGCCAACTTTGTAGTATTATTGTTATGGGTTGGGCTGGCCTGGTTTTTCGATGGCGAAGAACTGAAAATGTTTTTACCCGTCATCTTCCTTATGGATGCCACCATGATGACTATGCTGATGGTAGGGGCCACTCTATTTTATGAGAAACAAGAACACACTTTAAATTCCATCATGGTTTCCCCTGTGTCCGAAGAGGAATACTTGATGACCAAGATCATTGTCAATATTATAAATTCCCTTATTTCCGTGGTTTTTATTTCTGCAGCCGTTTTTTTTGTAAAAGGTGTCACTTATAATTATTTTCTATTGGTTCCTGCTGTTATTGTAATAACAGTGGTGCACACCCTGATAGGCATCAGGATTTCCTATAATGCCAACACTTTTACTTCTATGCTGGTTAACTTTATTGTTTACATTTTTCTATTTCTGTTTCCCAGCCTCTTCGCTATGCTTGATATCATTGGGCCTGAGGTGGCAAAATTATTAATAATTTTACCACCGGAAACCTCCAGAATTTTGATCAGTACCATTGTTCAAGAGGTGGAACCATGGAAACTGGTGTTTGGCTATGGGTACCTGGTGGCATTGACGTACATTTTCTACCGGTTTATTGTAAAACCAAAATTTAACGATTTTATCATGCGGGAAACGGGGGTATAAGCATGCTTTGGACTATGAGCAAATTCGAATTTAAGAATCTTGTTCGGGATAGAATGACTGCGGTTATGATTTTGTATCCACTGATATTGGGTGGGTTGGGCAAATACCTGATAGACAACCAATTGGTGGAAGGGCAGGCTCTGGGCGTTATCGCCATGATGGTTTCTTTAATGGTGGGTTTTGCGTATGGCGCCATGGCCGGCTTTTCTCTTCTGGATGACCGGGATGACCAGGTCTTAACCTCTATCCAGATATCCCCGATTCCCCTGGCTTTCTATCTTTGGTTTAAAATTGTATTTGTCTATATTATTGCAGTGCTGGCAGGATTTTTCTTAATGTGGTTTATAGGAGACTTTGCCCTATTCGCAGGAGAAATTTTACTGGTCTCTATGCTGTCCTCTCTGCAGGTACCCATCGTAGCCTTTCTGGTCAATGCTTTTGCCAAAAACAAAATTGAGGGTTTCATCACCATGAAAGCATCAGGTTTTCTTCTGCTGCTGCCCATCGGGAGCTTCTTCTTTCTGGATGCTAAAGAATGGCTGTTTTCCTTGGCTCCCGGTCATTGGGCCGGGAAAGCCTTACAGTATTCGCTGATGCGGCCGCTGATAGATTCCGGCTTTTTAGAGATGAATCTAAACTTTTATCAGTATGTCGGTATCGGTTTTCTGTATAATATTTTTCTAATTACCGTAATTTACAGATTTTTTATTCAGAAAAACCATTTTTAAAAAGGGAGGTATTTTAACATGACGGTTTGGTCAATTATTTTATTCCTTCTGGCAGCACTCTATATTGTAGGCGGAATCTTCGAATTTCCTATTCTATTTGAGGGTAATCCCAAAACAAGGTTTTTAATATCTAAAATGGGTAAGAAAAACTATAAAATTATGCTTTTTGTTTTCTCAGTAATCTTCCTAGTGTTGGCTATTTTGCTGAAATAGAAAAAATTAAAGTTTTATTGTCAAAAGCCGGTATCCAGCCGGCTTTTGACATATTAATCTTTGTTCTTTTTTTTGCGCAGCTTTACGCTTTCAGATAAATATTCCATCTGACCGCTGCTTTGCTAGAGTGAAAATCATCCTCGCACAAACTACAGAAGAACTCTCTACCTCTATTAGTGCTGCTTTGGAAAATAGAAAAGCCTGCCAACAAAAACTTAGTCGGCAGGCTTTTAACGAATTATGATTGAATACAATATTATTTAATCTCCCTTCCATTCAGGCAGCACCACTGTGGTACGGGTGCCAATATCCACCCGGCTGAGGACTTCAAATTGACCCTCATGACGTTGGATGATCCATTTAGCGATAGACAAACCCAGGCCGGAGCCACCGGTTTTCCGGGCCCGTGATTCATCAGACCTGTAAAACCGGTCAAAAATATGTGAAACATCCTCCGGCGCAATGCCAATGCCGTTGTCCTGCACCTGGATCTTCACCCAGCCTTCCTCTGATAAGGTTTTAATCACGATTTTTTCGCCGGAAGGCGTGTACTTCATACTGTTATCCACCAGGATCCGAATGGCCTGTTTAATTAACTGCTGATCTGCCTCCAGGTAAACCGGCCTGGTTAACTGAGTTTCAAAGATATGCGCTGAATCAATTAATCGGGTTTCCCGGATAATTTCTTCAATCATGTCACCGAGTTCAAACACTTCCAGATGCAGCTGCATGGTGTCGTTATCCCCCCGGGCGAGAAAGAGGAGCTGTTCCACCAGCACCTTCATGTTCTCTGTCTCACTTTTAATGGCGTCAATGGATTCCTGCATAGTTTTTTCATCAAACTTCCCCCAACGGTCCAGTAAACCGGCATAACCCTGGATTACTGAGATGGGGGTGCGCAGCTCATGGGAGGCATCGGAAACAAAACGCACCTGAGACTGGTACGACTGGTTAATCCGGTTAAGCATGTCGTTAATGGCATGGGCCAGGTCTTTTAGTTCATTTTGCGAACTTTCAATAGAGATCCGTCGGTCCAGCTGTCTGACATCGATGGTGCTGATAGCGCCGGCCAGATACTTAATACCGGACCCATCTGCAGCTGAACCCATAGACGCTACCCCCTCATGAAGGGTTCTGGCGGTTTCCGCCATCTCTGAAAGTGGTTTCAATGTTTTTCGGATAACCATGGTATTTTTCCCAATGCTGCCCAAAAGATAGAGCAGTTCCACGGCCAGAAGACCCAGCAGCAAGAAGACATACAGGCGCAGGTCCGTCCCCAAGGCATAGGTAACCTGATAGGGCACACCATCAACTGTCACTATCATATGATAAGCAACCTGTCCAATGTGCTCCATCAGGGTTATATCTGAGTCAAATCCGGGGGCTGTTATATTACGTTTTGCATCCAGGGCTTCCAGGGGCAGCTGCTCCTGCAGCAGTTCAGGCAGAATTAAGCCTTTTAAAGATTCTTCCACCTTTCGTATTTCGTAACCCCCGGCAGCGGCATACTTCTCCTCCACGACATTCTGTGGTATTCCAAAAGTATCCATAAAATTTTGAGCGCCTTCTTCTGCTTTCCAAAAGATAACACCAAAATATAAAATGTTGATTAGAATGTTAACAGCCATAAAGGCCGACAACAGCATACCCAGCATCTGCAGGTTCAACTTCAAAACCAATGACGACCGGACTTTACCTATAAAACTGGTCCCGATATGATGCTTTTCTGTGTCATTCATCCTTAATCACATATCCCACTCCCCGTACCGTATGAATCAGCTTCAGCTCAAAGGGTTCCTCGATTTTTGAACGGAGATAGCGAATATACACATCCACGGCATTGGTTCCTCCTCCAAAATCATAACCCCATATACGATCCAACAACACTTCCCGTTTCATCACAATATTTTTGTTCTCCAAAAGACACTGCAGCAGGTCAAACTCCCTCTTGGTCAGTTCCAGCAGCTGGGCTCCTACCCTAATCTCCCGGCGTTCCGGGTCAAGCCGCAGCATTCCGGCCTCCAAAACAGTGGTAGGAGATACTTTGCCGGTGCCAGTTTTTTTTCTAAGTGACACCCTGATTCTGGCCAGCAGTTCTTCAATAGCAAAGGGCTTAGTTATATAGTCGTCTGCACCACTGTCCAGTCCCGAAACCTTGTCAACCACTTCATCCCGGGCAGTCAACAAAATCACCGGCACTTCAGAAAACTGGCGAATTCTCCGAAGTACCTCAATCCCATTTATGCCTGGCAGCATAACATCCAGCAGAATCAGGTCGAAGGAACGAGCTTTAGCAAAGGCTAAGCCGTCCCTTCCATCCAGGGCTTTTTCTACTTCGTACCCTTCAAACCCCAGCTCCAGTTCCACAAACCGGGCAATTTTCTCTTCGTCCTCAATGATCAGAATTCTCTCCATCTTTATTTTCACCCTTATTTTTGTTGATATCTTTTGAGAAATTCTTGGCCGCGTCAACTACAGTATCCACAGCACGAACAGTGGCATCGGAAACATTATCCATGGCCCGGTTTACTTCTGTTTTTCCAAGGTCAGGGCCTTTAAACTTGAACCTGTACCGGAAAATGAGGCCAATAATAATGAGGGGGAGCACCAGCCAAAAGGCAAAGATTAGAAATAATGCAAACACTGTCAATGAAACCACCATCACATTTTGGCCGTCCTTCACCACCTCAAGGCTGTTGGTATTCCCTTTGTGAAGCACTTCTCCACACCACTGAAAAAAGTTTCCCATTGTTTCACCAAAGGAGCAGCGGTTGGTTTTCTTAGATTGCACCTCTGATACTCTGCTGCTGCCGTTGTCCTCCGTTTCCTGTTTTTCCTCTTTGGAATGATAATACCCGCCTGATTTGGGGGCCTGAATACGGTTCTGCTTTTCCAGATTGATGACCGCTTCCAAAAGATCGCCGTTTGTTTCTTCCAGGGCTTTTTTTGACTCCTCATAAGAAATGCCGGCACGTTCACGTAACTTCTCAACTTGTTCCAAAGTAACCATTATGATAACCTCCCTTTCTTTTATTATGGTCATCATAACCTCCAAAGATTTGAGCACCATTTGGACAACATTAAAATTTGATTATAACTTAAATTAAAACCGTAATTCTAAAAATCTAAAAGTATAGTAGTGCTTACCTATTGCTTTTTTCCCCTCTTTTGTGTATTGTTAGACAAAGATAAAAATTGCCTTACTCTAAACATATGCTTTTTAAATCCTAACGATTTCAGTACCATTTTACTCTAATAATTAAACCAGGACAAGAGGGGTAGGAGGGACCCGGAATATGATGTTAACTACCAAAGATATTACTTTTACCGCTGTTTTTACTGCCGCTGCCTGCATGGTGGGCCTTGCATTGAAAATCGTTCCCGTGGCCTTAATCCCTTTTAGCCTTCTTCCGCTGGTAGCCATGCTGGCCGGAGGGTTTTTAGGCAGCAGATTGGGGGCTTTGAGCATGACCATATATATGGTTCTGGGATTAGTAGGCCTCCCTGTCTTTTCAGTTGCACCTTTTGGCGGCCTATCCTATATCTTCCAGCCCTCCTTCGGTTTTGTGCCGGGCTATATTGCTTGCGCCTTTCTGGCAGGTAAAATCCTGGAAAACAAAAGAGAACCCAACCTTTACCACTGCTCTGCCGCAATGCTGGCCGGGTTAAGTGCACTATATATTGTCGGGCTAATTTACCTGTACTTGATTTTAAACCTGTATGTAGGAACAGCAACAAACTTTGCTGAGATTTTAATGATAGGTTTTCTTCCCTTTATTCTCTTTGATCTGATAAAAGCTGCCTTGGCCGTCAGCCTTACCCAAACTATTATTAAAAGAATAAATATACTGCCGGTACAAAAGCATAGATAACCTTTTGTCCGTTACTGATCCAAAAGAACAAATTATTCATCGTCAATGTGACCCTTTATTATGTATGTAAATTCAGAAACTAAGAGTTCCCTTTCGTGTTTCTTTCGCTTAACTCAAGGCACAAAACGCGTAGTGAGACCTCTCTTTAATGAAATCATCAGCGTTAATCTATTTGCTAATAGTTCATTTCAAAAATTTCGTAATCTGCAGGTACCACAAACAGGTCATCAGAAATTCCACCGACTTTAAGATTTTTTACTTCCATAGTAAAATGATCTTCGGGATCATCACCGGTACTTTCGATTTTCATTGGAATGCCATAATCCCCATGAATCCAAATTTTCATAGTGACATAATCATCTTTATCCAAGATCACATAACACATGACCCCATTGTATTTTTCTTTTCCCAGATATTCCAACCCCTCTAAGTCCATATCTTCCATAAACTCATCTGCGGTAAACCCTTCTTCCATTTCATCATCCCAATTATGTGTCATTTTAAGGGCAGTTTTTTCCTCCGGGTCTAAGGTATAATAATGGTCCTCATCATCAATTATAATGTACTTGTGCCAATCCATTTCACCTTCAGTACGTACCTTCTCTCCTTTAATCCAAACTTTGGAAAAATAATTTTCCATTCCAGCACCGGTCATAGTCATTTCATAATACACCTCTGCCGGATCCTGCATGGAATTGAAGATTTCTTCTAAAGTCTCCGGATCCCCTGTTCCATTGGCTTCCTGTTTATCCTCACCGATTGACTGCTCCGGCTTGCCAACAGCATCCTCTCCTACCTCCTGCTGACTTTTCTCTCCACATCCTATAACCATGATGGATACTAAGATAAGCATTAAAACGATCATTATTGGTCTTTTCATGCTTTTCACGCTTTTCCCTCCTTATTAGTTGATACAAGGTCTATTTATTACCCCGCCAACAAATTAAATAACTCCTCTCCCCCCTCCCTTTTTAAACAGAATCTATAATTGCTCTCTCAGATAACATATTTATAATCCAAGATGGTCCAAGGCATCGGGAAACTATTAAAAACTACTTCCTTTCCCAGTAGTAACTAAAATCGACATAATCGGTTTTATCTACCTACATATAGAAAGAATATCCATAAATCATGTTATAATTATACAATAAAAAAGATGTTAGGAATATATAAGAATGAAAGATAATTAACATAATGGTTATATTACTTTTAAGGGTAATATTTAAAAACAATAAGGAAGAACCTGTAATGTTCAAAATAGTTGTATATTTGAAATGTAAGGAGATGTTTTTAATTTGAAGGTTTCACGGCGCACTTTTCTTATTATGGTCGGTCTGACATTTATATCATACTTGTTCTACGAAGTGAACTCTATTGCTGTAACAAAATACGTTGTCCCTATAAAAAATTTACCTTTATCCTTTGACGGATTTACTATATTACATTTAACTGACCTTCATAGTAAGGAGTATGGCAATAACCAAAAACGTTTGATTAACTTAATTAATCAGCATGAATTTGATATGGTTGCAATTACCGGTGACGTAATAGATAAAGATAATCCGGCAGTAATGCCCACCATCAACTTAATACGAGGGCTGCCCCAAAAACCAATATTTTTTGTTCCCGGAAACCATGAGTGGCGGACCAACTATACAATTAAAGAGCCGCTTCTAGCAGAAGGGATACAAATATTAGAGAATTCAAATGAAAAATTTATAAAAGGCGATAATCACCTCTGGATTATAGGTGTAGATGATCCCTACTTGGAGAAGGATGATTTAGATAAAGCCCTGGAAGGAACCCATGATTCTTCGCCAAGATTACTGTTAGCCCATGCGCCCAATATTTATTCATCAGCAATTCACTCAAATGTTGACTTAGTAATGGCAGGCCATACCCATGGTGGTCAGGTTCGACTACCGTTTGTTGGAGCAATTATTGCACCAGGGCAAGGATTATTCCCAAAGTTAGATTACGGAATGTTCCAATCAAAGGCCACCACCATGATAATAAATGGTGGCCTGGGAGAAAGCGTATTGCCTGTCAGATTTAATAATCGTCCCGAGATTTTACTGATAACTTTAGAGAGGAAAAGTGAATGAGTACAGCAGTATTAAGTAATTCATTATGCCTTGGATTATCTGTGAAAATAAATGTATAGGAAATATCCGGCAGGAAAAAACAGGAAAATGTAGAAATGATTAAATTAAATAGCTGCTTTGTTAGGAGAATTTATTACATATGCTTACATTAACCGAAGGAGTAATAAAAAGTCTATGTTACAATAATAACACCTTCTTTAGAGGGAAAAATTATTACGATTCAGGTTATTTAAAAGAATTATTCTATAATCCAGAAGAAAAATCATTCACTGCCCTGGTCAGGGGAAAAAGAAGTGATTACAGTGTATATGTCTTATTTGATCCTGACGGTCATTTCCTGGATGCTGATTGTGAATGTATCGCCTACTATAATTACCCGGGAAACTGTAAACATATAACGGCCGTTTTGCTGCAGATTTTGAATAACCAGGATACTTATCTTAGCCCGGAATTAAAGGACAAAGGAATAGTAGACTTTATATTCAATTACTTTAAGGATAGAGATAGCATTCAGGGAAGAAAAGAATTAACCTTGGAATATGAATATATTTATCAACAGATAGAATCCAGATACCAGGATATTTTTGTTTCATCTCTCCAGCTTAAGGTGGGTGAAAATAGAAGCTACAAGGTGAAGTATATCTCTGAGTTTCTTAAAGCCGTCAAGGAAAAAACATCTATAAAGTTTGGAAAATTATTTACCTACGACCCTTATGTTCATACTTTTAAAAAAGAAGACACGCCCATCATTGACCTTTTACTTGAAATATTGGATATAGACCAGGTTACTGCTTACACATCCTATAACAGCGCAGGTCGTAATATAATTGCTGGTTCCAAGATGTATTTGCCCCAATCTTATGCAAAAAGAGTCCTTGGGAATTTAATAAACAGAACTCTTAAGGTAACCATATTTAACCAATCTTTTGATAATGTTAAAGTCCTAAATGAACCCCTGCCCCTTAATTTTAACCTAAGAAAAGCAGAAGAGGGGCTTTTGCTGGAGCTTGACAATAAAAAAAATCTTATTTCTCTAACCACCGATGGGACGTTTTTTTTGTTTGATGAAAAAATTTACACCCTTACCCAGGAACAAAGCTCAAGCTTTCTGCCTTTTTACAGCGGCTATATACAAAATAGCGGAAAACCTATACTGGTTCCCATGGAATATCGGGAGAGGTTTGCTTCAGAGTCAATTTCTAGAATCAGGAAATTCGGAAATATTCTGATTGAGAAAGAGTTAGAGGCGGACCTCCACCAGGAACCTCTTCAAGTAAAAGTATTTCTGGATATGAAGGGAAAAGACATTACCGCCCGCCTGGATTATGTTTACGGCAGCCGTGTGATCAACCCCCTAAAAGAAGAACCAAACAACTCAGACCGTGAAATTTTGATCAGGGAAATAGAAAAAGAAAAAAAGGTGATGAGCTCTTTTAATAAAGCAGGTTTCGATATGCGGGAACATATGTTTTGTTTAGACGGAGAGAATGATAAAAAAGTCTATGATTTTGTGTATCATGCCCTTCCTGAAATACAAAAGGACAGCAGCATATTTTACAGCGAAACGTTTAAGCGGTTAAAGGTTAAAAATAATACTAGATTTAAAGGTAGGATGGGAATTAACAATTCATTTAACCTGTTGGAGTTTGAATTTCAATTGGAGGGGATAGACCAAGGGGAACTGCCTGATATTTATTCTTCTCTGCAGGAGAAGAAAACCTTTCACCGTCTAAAAGACGGCAGCTTCCTCCCCCTGGAATCTGAAGACTTGGACAAAATGGCAGAGGTCTTTCAGGGACTGCAGTTGAAAAAATCCGACCTGAAAAAGGAAACAATAACCCTACCCAAGCACCAGGCCTTATACCTGAATCATTTTGAACAGGAGGGGAAGTTAACTCTTTTTAAAAAAGACCAGGACTACAAGGAACTTATTCGAAGCATCAAAGACCCCGGACATCTGGATTTTAAGTTACCCGGCCCACTGGATAATGTCCTGCGGGACTATCAAAAGACCGGTTTTCAGTGGTTAAAAACTTTGGCTGTTCATGGTTTCGGGGGCATCCTGGCCGATGATATGGGATTGGGGAAAACGCTTCAGGCATTAGCTTTCATTTGTTCCGAAACTATTGCCAAACATGATCCTGTCTTAATTATAGCTCCCACCTCCTTGATCTTTAACTGGGAGGCAGAAATTAATAAATTTACCCCAGAACTGAAAGCAGCAGTTATTTCTGGAAACAAAAAAGAAAGAATTGAAGGATTAAAACAGGCGGAAAAATATCAAGTTATTATAACCTCTTACCCCCTGATTCGCAGGGACATTGATAGTTATAAGGAGATGAAATTTAGTTACTGCATCCTGGATGAAGCTCAAAACATAAAAAATCCCAATTCCCAGACGGCTCGTTCCACCAAATTGATACCTGCGGAAAATTTCCTGGCTCTGACAGGCACCCCCATGGAAAATTCCCTTACTGAACTTTGGTCTATTTTTGACTGTATTCTGCCGGGTTATTTGTACTCCTACCCGAGGTTTATGAAAAGGTACGCCGCCATTGCGGAACAGAATGAAAGCCACCCCTTCGGTGAAGAACTGTCCAGACGGGTGCAGCCCTTTATCCTGCGCCGCCTTAAAAAGGATGTACTAAAGGAGCTTCCCCCAAAAATAGAACGCCAGATGATATCGGAGCTGACCAAAGAACAGAAAAAATTATATCTGGTATACCTGGAAAAAATACGAAGCCAGGCCGCATCTGAACTTAAGAACCATGGTTTTGAAAAAAGCCGGATTAAGATTCTGGCGGGGTTAACCCGGCTTCGGCAGATCTACTGTCATCCTTCCCTGTTTTTAGATAACTACAAGGGGGACAGCGGAAAACTAATTCAATTGAAAGATTTATTGAAAGAAGTAAACGGGAGCGGACACCGGGTACTTTTGTTTTCACAATTTACAAGTATGCTGAAGATAATTCAAAAGGTGCTGGATAAAGAAAATTATTCCTACTTTTACCTGGATGGCTCTGTGAAATCCGGGGAACGAATGCGCATGGTTGAGGAATTTAATAAAGGCCAGACTGATATTTTTCTTATTTCCCTGAAAGCCGGCGGCACCGGCCTAAATCTCACCGGTGCGGATACTGTCATTCTTTACGACCTGTGGTGGAATCCTGCAGTGGAGGATCAGGCTGCAGACCGGGCTCACCGTATAGGTCAAAAAAATGTGGTACAGGTTATGAGAATGCTTTCCATGGGCACCATAGAAGAAAAGATATTCCAACTGCAGCAGAAGAAAAAAGAATTGATTGATAAGGTAATCCAGCCGGGAGAGACTTTTCTATCAGCCTTGAGCGAGCAGGAAATTAAAGGATTATTAGGTTTGTAAAAAAAGCAATAGAAAGGAAATTACTCCCTTGAAGAAGAATATTGGTAAAGTTTACTCCCGCAAACAGCAAAATTATCAAAATGAACTGAACCGAACACGAAAAAAGAGTGGAAAAATCTCCACCATGCGCCTTACGTCTTTTCTCCTGGCCTCAAGTTTTTTGGGTTACGGTTATTATGGCCCATATGATGCTCTTATGTACTTTGCCCTGCCTTTTTTAGCGGCCTTTATTTTTTTCATTGTTCAACACGGTGGGGTAAAGCAGCACATTGATTATTTAGAAAAACTAATCTATATAAACAAAATGGCCATTGAGCGTTTAGATGGAAAGTGGACTTCTTTCCCCGAGGATGGCGTTGAATACACGGACCCCGGACACCCTTACTCAACAGACCTAAATCTTTTTGGCCAGGGCTCATTGTTTCAGCACATAAATTCCACCAGTTCCTTTCGAGGAGAAAAGACCCTGGTGGAGCATTTGAGCAGCCCAAGGAAATTTGAAGAAATTAGGCCTCGTCAGCAGGCTGTATTAGACCTGGCTTCCCGGTTAGATTTCAGACAGCATTTTCAGGCAGCAGGAATGGACACTTTTTTTAAACAGCAGGACCCGGAGGAGATAGCAGTCTGGGTGGAAAAGGGGCCCTTTTGGAGCAATCGTCCAGAAAAAAGTGCAGTTCTTTTTCTGCCTTTCTTTACTTTTTTGTTATTCGGCCTGGCTGCAGTGGAACTGATCCCCTTCTGGCCGGCGCTGATCATGCTGACCCTACAGGTTGGGATAGCCCTGGTGGGTGAAAAAGAAGCCCAACAAAATTTTAAAAACACAGACATTGCGGTCCGGAGGATTGCCCGTTATGTAGATCTGATGCGAAGGATTGAACAGGAAAATTTTAAAGCATCTTTTCTAAAAGATCTAAAAAAGAAGCTTTTTCCCGGAGAACTAGGGGCTTCTTATCATATCAAAACTCTGGTGGATATTGCTGATCGAAATAACCTGCGCTTCAGCAGCCCTTTAATCTACTATCCCCTGAACATTTTTGTATTCTGGGACTTGAGAACCCTTAAAAAATTGGAAGGATGGAGAAAAAACTGGGGTATTTCCATTAGAGGATGGTTTGATGCCGTAGGAGAAATTGAAGCACTTTCCAGCCTGGCAGGCCTTTACCACGATCACCCCCACTGGATTTTTCCTATGGTTAAAAATGCTCCTCCGGCTTTTCAAGCCAGAAACCTGGCGCATCCATTAATTCCATCTGAAGAACGGGTAGAAAATGACCTCACACTGCCCCGCCCAGGAACAATATTTGTTATCACCGGGTCCAACATGTCCGGAAAAAGCACCCTGCTTCGAACCATAGGCATTAACCTGGTTTTAGCTTATGCCGGTGCCCCCGTTTGTGCATCAGAAATGACCTGCTCTCTGATGCAGATCTATTCCAAGATGCAGATTCACGATAACCTGGAGGAGCGGGTATCTACATTTTACGCTGAGCTAAAACGCATGAAAATGATTATCGATGCAGCTCAGAAAAAAGAACCGCTGATTTTTCTGCTGGATGAAATATTTAGAGGCACCAACTCCCGGGACCGAATTAAAGCTACCCGTACCGTAACCAGGCAGCTCTATATTTTAAATACTGTGGGACTCATAACCACCCATGACCTGGAACTGGGGGCAATGGAGAAAGAATATCCGGGGTTCATTAAAAATTACCACTTTACTGATGAAATATATGACGGCCGCATTCATTTCGACTACAAAATAAAGTCCGGCATTTCCCAAACGGCCAATGCGGTCACCCTGATGAAAATGGTGGGAATCCAGGTGGAAGAGGAAAAAGATTAAATGGGATTTTACGTCCCCTTTTGTCATCTTTTTGTCTTTCCGTTCCCTGGAAATATAATAGGGAGGTGCTGCTGATGTAATACATCAGCAGCACCTCCCTTAGCAGGCTATAACTTTGCTCTTCCCACCATAAACTCTAATTCCCTGCCAATGTTAGCCTCAATTTGGGCTAACTGCTGTTCTTTTTCGGAACTCTTAAACAAGGTTGAAAATCTACCCTGTGGTTTAAGATAGCTTTCTACCGGGGAGGGTTTTCTCTTACCTTCGGCTAAGGAAGCTGTCACACCATTTAATGTAAGTTTACCGTATTCCCCTTCCCATAACAACCAGGAGCCCGTCTTTACCGCCAGTTTACTCATCCTGATAGTATCAGCAGGTGGAAACCTCCAGCTAGTGCAGCAGGGCATATGAATTTCGATATACCTGAAACCAGTTATTTTTCTCGCTTTCTCCACTTTACGGTACAGATCCATTGGATAAGCCAGAGAGGCTGTGGCCACATAGGGAGGTCGATGCTCCAACATAATTAAGGGCACATTCTTTTGCCCCATCTCTTTTCCCAGGGGGGAGGTGGTGGTCAGCGCATACTGAGGGGTAGCCCCACTGCGCTGATTTCCGGTGTTGGAGTAAGCCTCATTATTGTAACAAAAGTGGAGAAAATCGTCATTTCGTTCTGCTGAGGCGGACAAACCCTGAAAACCTATATCGTACGTGCCGCCATCCCCAACCCAGTTAAACACAACAGGCTTTTCCCCTTTCAATTTCCCTTTTCGGTAAAGAGCGTCCAAAGCCATGGCCGCCCCCCCTGCAGAGGCACCGGCAGAAGCAAAACAGATATTTAAAGCTGAAAAAGTATAACAGGTTTGGGGAGTTAACCCCATACTGGCCACGGCACAGGAGGGAGTTAAAAAACCTATAGCATTTTCTCCTAAGGCTTTACCAATAATACGCAGGCCGGTAGTTAATGGACAGCCGGCACAAGCACCGGTGCCGGGGATAATATACTCAGTTGAAGGTAGTTCTTTTATTTTCATGCTATTTTTCCACCTCCTGTATCATTTTCCGGGCCCTATCTGCCAACAAAGTGGCAGGGAGGTCCTGGCCTCCAAGGCCTATAGAAATACCGGTTATCCCAAGGTCATGGGAACGATGGAATAGTGCGGCACGGGATTCCTGCAGAAGGGCCCCGGCAGCGGAACCATAGACCAGGTTACGGTCAAAGACCAGAAGTTTTGAACCGGAGGGCAGTATTGCAGATAATTCTTCCTTGGGAAAAGGACAAAAGACCCGCAGCCTTAAACCTGCCGCCGATATTCCTTCTTGACGCAGCATATCTACTGCCATCTCCATTTCTTTGCCCATTGAACCCATGGAAAGGAGAAAGAAAACAGCATTTTCAGGCCGATAAACATCAAAGTGACCTCCATGCCAGCGTCCGGTTAATTCTTGGAACTCTTTGGCACAGCGAACAATTACCTCTCCAGCCCTTTTCACATCCTGAGTTAAGCTTTCCCGATAAAGAACATACTGTTCAGAATAGGTTACATTGCCAAAGGTTCCTCCCCACTGAGGATGAAGCCTCCAGGAGGGTTCATATGAAGGTAAAAATTCTTTTATCTTGCTTTCTTGTAACGTTTCAAAAAGCATTAAGGAGTGGGATACCAAAAAACCATCATAATTTACCATCACCGGGATCTGGACTTCTTCGGCCACTTTAAATGCCAGCAATATAGTATCGTATATTTCCTGGTTGGAAGCGGTATGAAGCTGAATCCAACCGGTATCCCGCTGAGACACAGCATCTTGATGGTCGGCATAAAGGCACCAGGGTGCATTTACTGCCCTGTTTACGTTGGCCATCACAATGGGCAGCCTGCCCCCCGCAGCATAATGAAGTATTTCATGCATATAAAGCAGGCCTTGAGAAGAGGTAGCTGTAAAAACCCTGGCCCCAATGGCAGAGGCGGCAGCAACTGCACTGGCAGCGCTGTGCTCAGATTCCACAGGGAGATAATTGGCATCCATGGTTCCCTCAGCAACATAGGAAGCAATCTTTTCAGCCACAGCGGTCTGTGGAGTAATGGGATAAGCAGCAACAAAATCTACATCAGCATCTCTCACCGCCAGAGCACAAGCAGTATTTCCGGAACCAAATATTTTGCTCATTTTACCTCCTCCTTAACCATTGCTATAGCATTCTTGGTACACTCCACAGCACAGATTCCACAGCCCTTACAGTAGTCATAATTTATTAAACGATCCTCCCGAGCGATGGCCGCTTCGGGGCAAAAAAGCCAACAAAGTAAACAACCATTGCAGAGGGCGGCATCATAAACAGGCCGTTGTGACCTCCATGTACCCGTAGGCCCACAGGCTCCTTTAGTTGGATAGGATACAGGCTGAAGTATTTTTTTATCCATGCTTAAACCCTCCTTCAAGCTGAACTTCTCTTACTGTGTCATATGCTTGTCCAGCAGTGGCAATATTAGGCGTCAACTTTGCCCCGCTCCACTGTTCACTGAGGGTAGCTTCCAGTACTTCAAAGGGTATACCTAATACTCGGCAAATAGCTCCCACCATGGGAACGTTAACAAAAGGTTCCCCTCCAATTACCTGGCCATTTTCAATGGCAATGGAGGTGGCACTAACAATCCACTGCCTCATGTTTACAGCCAAAGGCTGTTCGGCGTTAACAATAATAATGGCATTATTGGCCTTCCCGCCGTCAAGGGCAATCTCCAGAAGGTTTTCATTCAAAATTACTAAAAAATCAGGGTTGTAGGACTGAGAACGGACCTTAATAGGGGTATCATCTATGCGGACAGCTGCTTTCACTGCAGCACCCCGGCGTTCTACCCCGAAAAAGGGAAGGGTCTGGGCTTCTTTTCCAGTTTTAATGGCGGATTTAGCCAGGAGCTCTCCTAAAGTTACCACTCCCTGTCCACCTCTACCATGTATACGTATTTCCTGCAACGATTTTTCCTCCTTTATTTCACTTCTTGCCTTTTTATCAGTTGGTTTTTTCAGGCAGCAGCTTTTTAATTGTATTTATATAATGGGGAAAAACAATTCCCGGCTCTTCTAAATCACTATTCCATCGTTTTACCCATTCTAACACCAGATAGCCTAAGTAATTGTCAGCGAATAGAAGGGATACCACCTCTGCTGCCGGTATGTCCCCACAGGTAAGCATCCGGTACTCTACACTGCTGCTTGTACGAACAGAGTCTTTCATGTGAACATGCTTAATCCAGGGTTTAAGCTCATTATATGTCTGGGCTATGGGTTCACCATGAAAACGATATGGATGATGAATATCCCAAAGCACCCCTAAATTTGGGTGATTAATCTTTTCCAGCAGTGCTTTCATTTTAGCACTGGAAGCATAAACACCGTTGGTTTCCAAAAGTAAGGTCACATTTTTTTCCGCAGCCAAAGGCAGCAGGAAAAGAAGGTTCTCCTCTACCAGGGCCTGGTCTACTGTACCTGGTTGGGGGTTGGCATCCCCTAGAACTCTTATATAGGGAGTGGCAAGGGCTGATGCCAAATTCAAATAATCTACAACTTCCTGTCGGGCAATTTCTAACTTTTCAGAATCAAACAAAAAGGCATTGGTGGTCAGACATGGAATTTGTAACTTCAGTTCCTGCATTTTGGCACACAATGCAGGTATCTTTTCTAGAGAAAACTCTTTGACCCGGGGGAGATACATCTCGCTTCCAATACCCCTGAGTTCCACCCCATCATAACCCAGGTCAGAGGCGGTTGTTATAATTTCGCTCCAGGACCAACCGGGACAACCTATTGTTGAGAAACCAAATTTCATTATCTTTTCCCTCCCTATTTTTTTTAAGCCGTTTCAATTGCTGCATCATCCTGCAGATTAAAATCTTCAATGGCTTTATCCCGAAGTTTATATTTTTGTATTTTACCACTGGCTGTCATGGGAAAACTATCAACGAAATCAACATATTTAGGAACTTTATGCCGGGCCATATGTCCTTTAACAAATTCTTTAACCTCTTCAGCTGTAAGCTCCGCCTTTTCTTTCAAAATAATATAAGCCATAATTTCCTCTCCATAATCCCTGCTGGGAACCCCAATCACCTGAACATCCATGATCAAGGGATGGGTATAGAGAAATTCTTCTATCTCTTTTGGATATATATTTTCACCGCCACGGATTATCATATCTTTAATCCTTCCGGTAATCCGATAATAACCGTTTTCATCACAGGTTGCCAGATCCCCCGTATGAAGCCAACCATTTCCGTCAATGGCTTCAGCTGTAGCCTCCGGCATATTGTAATAACCTTTCATGACATTATAACCACGAACAATAAATTCCCCCGGTTCTCCTACCGGGCTATCTTCCCCTGTCTCCGGATTAATGACCTTACACTCCATAAAGGGTAAAGAGCGGCCTACAGTGGAAACCCTTAATTCTATGGAATCATCGATTCTGGTTTGGGTACAGACAGGGGATCCTTCAGTCAAACCATAGGCTATAGTTATCTCTGTCATATTCATTTTATCCACCACTTCCCGCATGACCTTAATAGGACAAGGGGAACCTGCCATTATTCCGGTTCTAAGATTAGAGAAAGAATAATTATTAAACTCCGGATGCTGTAAAATAGCGATAAACATCGTAGGTACTCCGTGTAGGGCTGTGCATTTTTCGTTACTTACAGCCTCCATTACAGCTAAGGGCTGGTAATATTCAACCAATACCATAGCTGAACCATGGGTGATACAAGCCGTAACACCTAAAACACAACCGAAGCAATGAAAAAGAGGCACCGGTATACACAGCTTGTCCTTCTGTGAAAATGCCATACAGTCCCCTATACTTTTTCCGTTGTTCACAATGTTGTAATGGGTCAGCATCACACCCTTGGGAAAACCTGTGGTGCCGGAGGTATACTGCATATTGATCACATCATGTGCATCCAGTGAATTTTGCACAGCTTGAAGTTCTTCATCAGAAATGCCGGTGCCCATTTCATACAGCTGCTCCCAGTTGTATGCACCATCTGGTTGTCCTTCTCCAATATAGATAAGATTCATTAACCCGGGCAAAGCCTTAGAGGTCCACTCCCCCGGCTGTTTCCCTTTCAGTTCGGGGATCATCGATTGAATAATTTCTAAATAATTGGAATCTTTAAAGCCATTAATAAATATCAAAGTGTGGGTATCCGACTGCCGCAGCAGATATTCCACTTCGAATATTTTATAATTTGTATTAACTGTTACCAGCACCGCTCCAATTTTAGCCGTGGCAAACATGGCCAGCAGCCATTCAGGGTAATTAGTAGCCCAAATAGCAACATGATCACCCTTTTTTATCCCCATTTTCATAAAACCTTTAGCTGTAAGATTTACTAAATCACGAAATTCTCTATAGTTTTTTCTAAAAGGCCTATTGTGAAATATTACACAATCCCTCTCAGGATGTTTTTCCGCCATTTCATCCAGGATGTCACCCAATGTAACATCCATAAGTTTTTCCATATTTTAAAATGCCCTCCCTTTTTATTTTTTTTGCCTCAAAGTATCTTTCTATCTTTTTGTACTTCAAAGGCCATAATAATTTCCCACACCCTTTTATATTATGCTTTAAAAAGAAAAATTCTTCAAGACAAGTAATAAAAATTAGAATATTCAAAAAGAACTATAAATGTCACCTTTATGTCTGTAAAGAAATAACATAATAAAGAAATATGTTGTTTTTTTCTAAAAGTTTAACACAATTATAATTAAAAAAATTCAATAAGAAGGTGGTAAAAATGGACGATTTTCTAAAACACCCGAAGGTTCAATATATACCTTTATCAATTAACAACCTGACGGAGGGAGATTGGAAAAAACCTTACTATAATGATCCTGAATTTTATTTATACCTTGACCATGAAGAACTATCAGCTAAGCTTTCCCATTTAGAAATTCCTAATAACAATATCCCCCTTCCGGAAGAAATGAAAGAGAGCATGATAATAATAGTTATAAATTTTCGAGTATTGAGGGGATATTTCCGCTTCCTCACTACTAAATTTATAGGGGAAGAAAAAAAGGGTTATTTTCAAGTATTTTATGTTACAAAAAAATATTTCCCCAAACGTGTTCTTTATTTCACCCTTTACAACGAAGAGGGTGACAGAGTGGCCTGGGAAAATATTGAAATTATAAAATAATAATATTTAACTCTTCCACTCAGTAAATTTTAACATTATTCTACTATATTCCTTGATTTCCTGTTATTACAGAAGCCCAGAAAAAAATTATTTATGCTGTTTTATATCAATCACCTGAGTTCGAGCCCAGCAGTCTCCAATACGCTGTCCTTTCAAACTTCTAAATATTGTTACAGGTTCTATCAGCAGAAATGGAAAAGTAAAGATAGGTAAAAAATAGTTTAAAAGAATAAAACCAAAACCGGGTAAATTGCGCATAAATGAATCTCCAGGACTACAGGAAAGGCCGTTATCCAGTTTGATTACCTTTAAACCAAATAATCTTTTTCCAAAACTCTGTCCCTTCCCAAAGGAGTCCCGAAGGAGGATGTAGGCAATAAACCATATATAACTGAGCATCATGACCAGGAAGTAGATAAAAACGGATCCCTCGCCAAAACCGTGTAAGAATTCTACTTCCTGAAATGACATAAGTTTAAAAATTACATATATACCAAAAAGCGAACCGGTAGTAGAGATCAGCCCGGCAATAACCATATCCACTAGAAAGGCCCATACCCTTTTCCACCGGGATGCCATGGGGAAATTTACTTCAATTTTTTCATTGACAATGTCCAATATAATCATCCTTTTCCTTAAACTAAAACCTAATCTTCAAATAAGGCGGGAAGTATCTTTCCCCGGATAGAACGCCAGGAAAACCAGACCAGGTAAGCCAGGCCGGCAAAGGCCAAGAAAAGGACAAACCAATCATCACCGCTAAATATTTCATAGTTGTGATACGTGCCCAGGGAAGAAAACATGCTTTCTTTAACCTCCAGGCTGATGAGCAATATTTCCAATGCTATAAAAAATGCACAACCAATTACCACATACCCCATGAAGGGCACCAGCCAAACGGTAGCCAGGGCGAATAACAGCATAAGCAGTGGAATAAAAATATCCATATCAAAGGGATAAGGGAGAAGAAAAACCTGCGCAGACGCCAATAGTACCAGGAATGTCCTAAAAAGTAGTTTAGGAAGTGGGCTTTTCCTCTTCTGGGAGAGGGCTTCTGCTTCTTCAGTGGTTTGAAATTTTCCCTTTACAAAATCAACCACCATGTCGTAATTGTCCGTAGTACAGACCAACATCATCACCGGCCTCCAGCTATTTCGTAGAGTAATCATGGTCTGATTCTGATTATATTCAGCGCGGTTCATTTCCTTCCAACTCACAAACTCCTTTTCCCGGGACATGGCCAGGGTCCCAGCACCGGCGGCGGGGAGGCTGCGCCCCAAAATCCCTAACACTACTGCCAGGCGGCTGCCGGTTTTAGCCCTCTTATCTATAGTTTCCCACAGCACTCCTTTATGGTCCACGGTGAAGCGTACCTGAAACCGGCCTCTGAAAACCAAAAGGATGGCCAAAAGCATCAGAACCCCTAACACCGACACCGCAATTAAAGTTCCCACCAGTATACCAGGGATACCCTCCGGTTCCCCCGTAACCAGTAAAAGGAAAGAAAGAAACAAAGCCATAAAAAGGCCGGAAAACAATATCGCCATGACAAACTGTTTTACTACCAAGGGATTGGTTAAAAGAGAAATTTGCGTTTCCCAGGAAATGGATCCTCCCTTGCCAACAGCATATCCCGTTTCTTCATCCCGGGCATCTACCTCTGCCATAGCAAAGGGGTGGCCGCACCCCTGGCAGAAGCTGTCCTGTTTTTCCAGAGATGAGCCGCATTTTTCACAATAATTCAGTATTTTTTTCATGAGCAGTCTCCTCTTAATATATTATATAAACAAACAATGCTATCCTTAATACAGCAGCTCTTTACTTAAATAAGGTGAAGTAATCTTCAAGACAATACATAATAACCCCAAAAAAAATCCCATAGTAATCAGAGTAACCACCACGGTAATCCCCAGCTGTCTCCAGAAAGTCATAATGATTCTTTCCTTCCTTTATATAAAGTGATTGGGGTTAATGGCCGGGCTTTTGCAGCGAGAGCATTTATCCTCCCCGGCGTTAAATATGGATCCACAGGTTATGCAAATCTGTTGCTTTCCATCCCGGTCAATTTTCTCTGGGTATTCAAAGCCCTTAATCTTTACTGCCCGATCCCCTTTTTTAAAGTAATGAAGCAAACCGGCAGGCACTGTTATTTTTCTCATTTTCCCCTGGTCTGTTCTAAATATCAGATAATTCCTGGGAACCATTTCCACATATTCCCCCCGATTAACTCTAACTTCTTTGACGTATTTGTCCACCAAAGTTCCCTGCCAACCCCGATTGGCACCCTTTGAAGTAATTAAAGCCAAAAATCCGGTAACAACCACAAAACCCATTAAGCTGTATACCACCTCTATTGAAAGTCCTTCCTCAGGATGAGAAATCCAAATGACCACAAAGATAATCGGAACCAGTATAAAGAAAAAAATCCAGGCCCAGGCCCTTCTTTTCTTACGAAAGGCATCCAACTGCCTGCGGCCCTCCTCCGAAGATATCAATTCCTGCGTTTTGCCCATTTGCTTCCTCCCATTCTTTGCTAATAATACTACAATTTTTTTTCAAAAAATACTTATCTTTTGAAACTGAAATTAAAGAAACTCTAAGGTGACCTATTTACTATAATCATAAAGTTACTAGGCCTGCTAAAGATATCACCCCAAGGGGTGAAATTTAAGAAATACTGTTAACCCTCTCCTTTTCCTTGAGGGTGAATAACCATATTCAAGACTTTTTTAAAGGAAGAAAGTAAATTTTAAAAAAAGTTTGGATAAATCAGTCAAAGAGTTGTAAATGAATTACATTGACTTAGTTTACATAATACCCTATAGTTATACTAAAGACAAAGTAAACCTATCCAACATAAACATCCATACCTCCAGGGTGATTTTTACGCCTTCAAATGAGGTATTGCTTTACAATAATAATAATAATAATAATAAGAGGAGAAAAAAATGACCAAAGAAATAGTTATCCTTATTCCTGCGCTTAATGAAGGAAAAAGAATTGAACCTGTTTTGGATATTGTCTGCAGTTATAATCGAAAAGCAGAAGTTGTGATAATTGATGACGGTTCCGTTGATGATACTAAAATAAAAGCCCAGCAATACCCGGTGCAGGTAGTATCCCATAAAATAAACCGGGGGAAGGGAGCTGCCCTGCAGACAGGTATTAATCATGCCGGGCCTGCAGATTACTGGCTTTTTCTTGATGCTGATTTAATCAATCTAAAACACGAGCATTTGGATCAATTATTAGATCCACTGATGGAAGACCCAAAAACAGCAATGACTGTGGGAAGGTTTGTACAGGGCAGGAAAAATGTAGATCTGGTACAGCGCTTTATCAGTATAACAAACGGACAGAGGGGCCTATCCGGGTGGTTCATATCCCAGCTTCCAGATCTTGACTGGTGCCGTTTCGGAGTAGAAGTTTTCATGACCCGGCTGACGGAACACTGGGATCTACCGCTTAAAACCCCACATCTAAAAGGGATTTCACACTATGGTAAGGAAGAAAAGTTTGGTTTAGTGTTGGGATTTTATTATCGTATACTGATGTACCGTGAATGTCTCAATGCCCATTTTGTTTGGCGTAATCATTTAGGTGCAGAAGAAACTGCTAAAGGCTTAAGTACAGGACAATAATCTAATTTTGTCGACATAACTGATCATTTCCTGCTATTATCAAAAAAGAGAGTATCGCTCTCTACTTAAAAAAAGTAAGCGATACTCTTTTTATTATACAGGTAATGAATCTATGCCTTTTTTGTGGATTTGGCTAAGTTATAAATATGATTGGTGATAATTCTTAAAATCACAAAAGTAGGCAGCGCCAGTATCATTCCCAAAAGTCCTGCCATGCTGCCTGCTACCAGGATTACCAGTATGATTGACAGGGGGCCTACGGCTAGTTTTTTCCCCATAACCTGTGGAGAAATTAAAAGGCTTTCCACCTGCTGAACTACTACCACCACAACCAACACTTTGAAAATCATCAGAGGAGAATGAATAATTGCTACAATTATTCCTGGCACTGTTCCTATGATGGGGCCCACAAAGGGTATTACATTGGTAAACATGGCAAAACTGGCTAAAAGCAGTGGATAGTTTAGTCCGATGATTTGATAGCCTATATAAACCAACACCCCCACACAGATACAGACAACAAATAATCCCTGAATATAAGAACTAATGGCACTTCCTATCTTTTCCATAGTAGTTTTAATATCCTCCGCATGATCTTCCGGAAGGTACCGATAAAAAACCTGAGGCCATTGACGTCCGTCCCTGAGCATGTAGAATAAAATAAAAGGGATGATAACGATGGACAGCAATAAATCAGCAGCAAATTCAAAAACAGAAAAAGTGCTGTTAACAACCAGAACAAATAAATGGTTCAAGGAATCGGTGAGCCATTGAGCAATGTTTTCTATCTGTCCCGGGTCCTCTTCCATCAGCCTGACAATAAGGGGATGGTCCTGCAGAGAAACCAGTATTTTTTGGAACTCATTTAAAATCTCCGGAGCATCATTTAAGAGCCGGGTAAATTCCCTCTGTAAAATAGGCCCGGTAATGACTGCTAAAAGGGCGATTATACCAAAAAAAGCTAAATATATGAGTAAAATTGACAGCCCACGGGGAATCCTTTTTCTTTCTAACCAATCCACAAAGGGATTAGTTAGAAAATACAGGAACCCGGCAATCAAAAAGGGGAAAAACAACGTTTGAAAAATAATCACCAAAGGAACAAACACAAAAAAAATCTGCGTTCCTACCAATATTATTAAGAATACCAGCAGTATCCAGACTGCAGCCCTAAATAGTTTTGATTTGAACATTTCAGACATTTAAAACCACCCCTTGTAATATTTCGACTCCTAAAACAACAAAACCTTCTAATCTATGCCTTCTGCCATCATAATTATGCAAATTTTTTAATTGTAATGGGTTCAATTCCCGGTTCAGCCAGTCTCAACAAAAATTCGTTTAAGGTAATCGTAACGGCCTTCCCGCTGAATTATCATGCTGGTTATACAATATCCCCAAAAAGAGCTGAAAAGGAAAGAAGAAAGCGGTAAATGCAAAAAGCAGGCCTGCCGGCCTGCTTTGAAGATTCAATACAATGGACTTTATATGACGTATTTTGTTTTTAATCAAAAGAAAAGTAATTATAACGGCACCTCTTCAAATTCCATATCCAACAAGTCGATGTACAGCACTCTTCCCCGGAGTAAAGACCCCACGTTAAGCAGCACCTTACAAACCTCCGCAGCCTGAAGGCTGGCTACCAACGCAGGGGTAAAGGGTAGGTTTCCCAGTTCCTTTTCCCTCCCTTTGTCAACTATACTTTTTCCGTAAAGGGTCTCCAGAGAGTTTTCCCCAGGGAATTGAGTGAGTACCTGACCATACCATCCTGCAATGGCTCCGTGGACCAGAGGGACTTTCAACTGTTTACAGACCTCCGCCAGCTCCAATCGGATGGAAATACCGTCCAAAGCATCAGCCACCACCTGTGAATCTAAAATCATTTCAGGGCCTTTTATTTTACTAAACTTTCCCTCTATTCCTTTTACGGTGACCGCCGGGTTTATCAATTTTATTCTTTCCACAGCGGCGCTGACTTTGGACCGGTCCAGAGTCTCCATGTTGGAAAAAAGCTGCCGATTCAGATTGTGCTCCTCAAAAATATCGTGGTCAATGACGGTCAGCCTACCTACTCCCAGGCGGGACAGTTCTTCTATGACATAGCCCCCCAGGCCGCCGCACCCCACCACGGTAACTCTGCTTTGAAACAGCCGCAGCTGCTGCTTCGGGGATATAGTGCTTCCATTTCTTAGATAGCGGAAGGGCAGCAGGCCTTCCCTTAAAGCCGTTTCCTCCACCTGACCTAAGGTATGGGAATATTTTTGAGCCGCCTCCACCTGAACCGTCCACGGTAAATGTCCCGCATCTGCCCGGGAATGCAAATATCCTGCCAAATCCTCCATTCTTATCCCCCTCCCACCGGTGGAAAAAGAGATAAAGTATCTCCCTCTTTCATTACATGGTCCAATGAAGCATCCCTGCCGTTTACCAATATCAAAGCCAATTCCTCCCGAGGAATCTTTAATTGATCTGCCACCTGTGCCAATGGGGTTTCTGCCTCAACCTCCAGAGAAGAAACTTTAAAACGCCCCTCCCGCAGGGTAGCAAAGAGTTTTACCGTAATCTGCATATAAATCCCCCTTGTTTCATCTTAAAAAAGCCGGGATGGACTCCCATGACTTTCCTACCTTTTTTACCTGATTAAATTATACCAGAAAGATTGGAAAAAGTTTAATAATTGGGATTTAATATATCCATCATCCGTTTTATTTTTACGGACACCTCCACATGGATTTCACTTTCCCCATATTCCTTAGGCCAATCTATTCCCTTGAACCAACGGGCATTCTGAACCCGGACATGTTGGCCCAAACCCATTATATCCGATTCCCAGCCTTGAGTTTTTTTCAAAACTCTCAGCACGTTCCCCTGAATATTCCGGGCCAGGGCCTGTTCCAACCCGCTGAATACTTCGCCTTTTAGATGGGTATCCAAATAAAGGTCCGCGTCCAGTCCGTCTATGGAAATTTCCATATTTATATTTATTACCGGCTTATCATTGACAATTTTTGTATTCACTTTAGAAGAGTTTTTTTGGATAAATGCAGTAATTAACCTGTCCTTCTGTTCTGCAAAATCTATTTTTGTATAGATTCGGCCCCGCTGAATATTATCAGTTAAAAGCATATACATGATGGTTTCATTATCCGTTATAGAACCTCTCATCCTTCCTCTTTCATCCACCACGGCCAAACCGGCTAAAATAATTCCTGTTTTTTCATCTTCTGTACCGGTAAGTTCTATGATGGGCACCACCGGACTAATCCCCCGGGTGTGGTACTGAAACCAGTAATTAGAAGCAGTGACCCGGGGAGCCCTCCCATTCATAATATTTTGTTCCAGGAGGTCTGTAAGAAATACCGCTACCCTGGGCTGTTGAGTAACCTTTAGGATAAAAACATCCCGTGCAGAGGCACCCCTTATGATACACAGCAGTGCATTGGGATTGTTTTCTCGAATTTGGTCCCACTGCCTCATGATTTTATGCATCCCACCATTACGGGCTATTTCTTCGGAAAATAGCAATATATTCACTTTACCTATGGCCGGACGCTGATCTTTTTGGTGCTGCAGGTTCATTAAGGCCTGATCCAGGGAAAAACCTGTTACCATATTTATTACCCTGATATCCTCAGCCTCCGGGGTGAAAGTTGGGTTGACAAAGGTAAATCTAAAAACTTCCGGATCCGTTTCCACCGGATCAATACCAATGCCAAAAAGTATTGCCTGCTGGTCAATAATACGCCAATCCCAGCAGCCCCCTGCACAAAAAAAGAAGAGAAGCAGGAATAGTGCCACTATCTTTTTCATTTTTCAGGCACCCCCTTTCCTTCATCCAACCCCCGAATTACTGCCACCATCAGCAGCAAAACCACCAGAAATAGTATAAATACAACCCCCCAGTTTCCCACAATACGAATCATATCAAAAGACTCCAACTGCCGTCCTGGCAAAAGGGCGATAGCATATATAATCGGTATAAAAAGCAGTGTCCAAAGGCTGTAATAACGTCTGCTGGTCAGGCTGGCCGCAGTAAAAGCCGCCGCATAATAATGAATAGAAATTAATCCTACAATTTTACCGGTCCAGTAAAACAGAAAAAGGTTATCAATTCTCTCCACCACCGGCAGCCTTCCGATTCCCAGGTATTCCATTACCGGCCAGACCTGAATCTGTACATGTTCCACACCCATAACCCCGATAACCAAAAAGGTCGTACCGGCAAAAAAGATCATCGCTACCAAAATTCCCTGCAGGTACAGGCGGACTATTCTCTGCCGGTTAAGAATCATGGGGTAAAAAATTAACAATACCTCAAACCCCAGGTAAGAAAAAGTGGTTTCTGGAATAGCACTCACTACAGCTCTCAACCCCTCCTGCCCCACCGGCCTTAAGTTTAGTAGATTGAACTCCCTTAAGGGGAGCAAGAAAAGCAGCAGTACAAAGAGGGAAACATAAATTACAATTTCCATGAGGCGCGCCAGGGGGATAGGTCCCAATCTAACAATATAAACTACAGGAATCAGTAAAAATAAAATGAAAAACCAGGCCGGTGTCCAAAACATAGTCCAGACTTTAGCTACTTCCGTATATATTCGCAGGGTAGTACCTGCTAAAAACAATGCATAGACAATATATCCGGTTGATACCATGGTACCCAAGGGCTTACCCAATATCAGTATGCTGAATTCCGGAAGAGATCGTGTGGGGAAACGGCGGCATAAAATGTAAACCAGCCCGGCAGCCAGCCAAACCAACAGCCCTGCTAAAATGATACTGATCCATCCATCCCTTCCCGCCTTTTCAGCAACAAAAACCGGCAAAAATATCATATTGGCCCCGGTCATGGCCGCTATAATAATGGCTACCACCTGGAAATCCGTCAAGCCATTACTCCGGCTGGTCATTCTTTTCAGCCCCCCTTCTATTCTGCCGGCGGATATCACCCTTTGCTGTTAACCTGGGCCTGGTAATCATCCCCCGCCAGGAACGCCGATAAAAATTATCTCCCATATCCTTCAGCCTCAAGGGTGCCACAGGTGCCAGGTAAGGTACCCCAAAGGATTCTAAGCTGCACATGTACGCTAAGATCACCATCCAGGTGACTACAGTTCCAAAACCTCAGAGAAATGCCGCCGAAAGAATCAAAGGAAAGCGCAGGTAGCGTAAAGGAAGGGAAGCTTCATAGTTGGGGATAGTAAAGCTGGTCATGAAACCTATGGCTACTACAATCAGCATAACCGGACTTACCAAACGAGCGTTGACCACCGCCTGCCCCAGGACCAGCGCCCCTACGATACCTATGGTCTGGCCTATGGGACCCGGCAGGCGAAGGCTGGCCTCCCGGATGAGCTCTATGGAAAACTCCAGGAAAAAAGCTTCAATAAAGGGCACAAAGGGTACTCCGGCCCGGGTTTCGGCGATAAACACCACAATATCCCGGGGGATCATCTCATAATGAAAGGTAATTACGGCTGTATATACCGCGGTTATAGAAGTGGAAATAAAAAAACTTACAAAACGCATAAAACGGTTCAGTGTAGCAAACACAGGATGGATATAATAGTCCTCGGGAGATTGGTTAAAATCTGCAAAGGTTACGGGCAAAAGCTTAGCATAGTTACTGCCCTGGACCACAAGTGCTAATTTCCCCTGCATCAGTTCCCCCACCACTTTATCCGGGCGCTCGGTATTTAACAGCAGAGGAAAGGGAGACCCCCCCTGATTAGAGATTAACTCCCCTAAGGCCCCCGGATCCAAAATACCATCGATATCAATGGCCTGGATTCTATCCCGGATCTCCTCTACCACATCAGAATCAGCCACATCCTCCAGGAAAATCAGAGCAATTTGACTGGCAGTCCTCCTGCCTACCTTCATGAATTCTACCTTTAAAGAGGGGGTAGGCAGCCGACGGCGGATTAATCCCAGGTTTATCTGTAAGCTTTCGTTAAAACCCTCCCGGGGCCCATGAATAACACGCTCCTGTTCAGGTTCCTCCACCGACCGGGTAGGCCACTGCCGCGTTTCTAGCGTCAGCGCCCTGTTACTGCCCTCTAAAAGCACCAAAACCATCCCTGTCATTACAGGATACTTTATTTCCTCCAGGCTTTCATGCCAGTTGGCTTCGCCCACGGATATCAAATCCAGGACATTCTCTACAGATTGACCGGCATCATGAGATTGGTCAATCAACCCGGCAATCACATCCCGGTTCATGGTTTCCTGGTTTACCAAAGTATCCACAAAAACCAACAAAGCTCTGCGGTTCCCCAGGGCCGGGATCTTTAGACTGCGGTAAATAACATCGCCACAATTTTGAAAAGTGGCACGAACCTGTCCTTCGTCCACTGATAAATCGCCAGTGAAAGCGGTACCTGTTGAATTTTCTTTTTCCTTTTTCTCTTGTCTATAGCCTTGAATAAGTTTATTCAGCAGTTTTTTCAGCATTATTTCTCCAATTCTCTTTCAAAATTGCAACCCCTGGCTTTCATAATCTTAAAACAAAGTAAAATACTGCTATATCCTTAATCTTTCCAAATTGGCCAACAGATAAACATATAACCAATTAATACTTCTATATCAGTTAAGAAATATAAAAAGCTGCGGGAAACCCCTCAGCTTTTTAGTGAATTCTTTAAAACAATAAAACTTCCTTATCATTTTACTAAATGTCAACAACAAATAAAACCAGGGGCTTTCACTATAGAAAGCCCCTGTATACAAACAAATACTAAATACTAATTATTTTATCTTATTAACTTCTTACTAGAGCCCCAGCTCATTTTTTCTTTCAGCGGTGGGCACTCCATCTTTGCCCCAACCCCTTAGTTCATAATACTCAGGCAGTAATTTGTCCAACTGATGAACATTACCCTTGGAGGGGCCCTCTGGCATAGGGTCTTCCAGAAGACGCCTGGGCAGTGTATCATCTTTGGCAGTATACCCTTCCTGCAGGTTAAACAGCCTCTCCAGATTGTAGATACGCTCACCACAGGCCAAAAGATCTTCGGCGCTAAGGTTTTCTCCGGCAGCCGCGTTATACATGTCTGCATAATCCTGTGCTCCCATAGCAAAAGAAGTAAAGAGACAGAGCCCAAGACTGTCTATAACTGCTGTCAGATCCTGAAAAATCTTGGTCCACTGAGCCTTTCCTTCCAAGGCAAAACGATCCAGCTTTTCAGGGGAACCTAGTATTTCGGGTGAAATCATGTAACCCCGAACATGGCAGCCTCCCCGGTTAGCCGTAGCATACTGCAGCCCATGCCCCATAATTCCCCGAGGATCATAGGCAGGAAGCTCCAATTTTTTGACGGACATGGACAATTCCGGTGCCCCATACATTTCACAGAGCCGAGCGGACCCTTGAGCCAGCTTGGCTCCCAGACCCTCAGCCCGCCCCATCTTCTCCAACCACTTTACAATAGCATCAGCGTTACCGAATTTCAATTGGGGTCCATCCACTTCCTCCGGCTTAATATAACCCTTTTCAAACAGCTCCATGGCAGCGGCAATAGTAGCACCGGCGGAAATAGTATCCATTCCCATCTCATTGCACACTCTATTGGCTCTTATTATTTCTTTCAGGTCTGAAATACCACAGTCCGCTCCCATAGCCCAGATAGTTTCATATTCAGGCCCACCACCGCCTACACCGTCTACTTCACAGTATCGACCGCAGGCAATGGGACAGCGATAGCAGGCATCCTTTTTCTTCAGATACTTTTCTGCCAGAGTTTCTCCGGAGGTCTCTTCCGCCCCTGGGAAAACTCCGAATTGAAAATTATTGGTAGGAAAAACACCGTTTTCATTAATAATATTAACCAGTACGGCAGTTCCATAGGCCGGAAGCCCCTGGCCTGTCACACCATTTTCTTTAATTTTTTTCATATTTTCTCTAACCACTTCTTTAAACTTGTCAGGCTGAGCCACCTCTGCTTTACCGCTTCCCCGAACCACTATGGCTTTTAATTTTTTGGACCCTAAAACGGCTCCTACACCAGAACGTCCCGCTGCCCGCCACTTGTCATTCAATACTGCAGCAATGGGAGATAAGTTTTCCCCTGCAGGACCGATATTCAATACCCGGGCTTTAGGATCGCCTACTTCTTCTTTTAAACCTTTGTCAACAGCAATAGAGGTCATACCCCAGTAATTATCTGCGGGGCGAATTTCCACTTTGTCATCGTTTATATAGAGGTATACAGGTGTCTCAGACTTCCCTTCAACTATAATCATATCATAGCCGGCAAATTTTAATTCCGCTCCCCAATAACCACCGGAGTTAGAAGAAGCAATTACGTTATTTAGAGGAGATTTAGTGACTACCATGTATCTTCCGCTGGCAACAGCCGCGGTTCCGGTCAAAGGTCCAGTAATAAAGAATACTTTGTTTTCTTCACTCAAGGGATCAATTCCAACCGCTATTTCCTCTGACAGCATTTTAGCCCCCAGTCCCCTACCTCCCAAAAAGGCTTTAGCTTTATCCATGGGTAAGTCTTCTTTCACAATACTGCCCTTTGATAAATTTACTCGCAATACTTTCCCTGCATAAGCACTGACCATATTGATCATCTCCTTTTTATTTTTTCAGAAGTTTGGTTTGCGGTTTAACTTCTTTCTTCCCACCTTTTTCATATGAAAATAGACTTTTAAGCTATTCTTTTTTGTTTTTCTTGGATGCATATTTTTAAATTTCCATTTTATACTTTTATACTTATATATACTTCTGTATAAACTGATTTATATCCTTTATTATTATAAAAACGTAACCTTTCCTCTTGTATGCTTTATTTTTCAGGTTTTTTGGCTGACATAAATATTATCAAAGCTTCAATATTTAATCCTTCCATGTTAGTAAACTAACTGCAGCACTTTTATCATACACTTACTCTACTGGTGGCAAACATTTCCGATCATGCTTCGGCTTTGTTCTTAATGGATAAACCCCAGGTGCGAAAAAATACCGAAATCATTTATTTTTAATACAAAAAGCCCCTTGTCAAGGGGACTTTTTGTATTAAAATGGCTAATTTCTATTTTTCTATTTATATTTTAAAAATAGTTTGAGCAAAAGATAATTATTTCACATACAATTTGTTAACTTCTACACTACAATCTAAAAACTTCAAGAATTACCGTGAAAGAAAAGCTGGCTTTATATTAGTTATTGAAAACGTTCCCGGCAGATGACCTCCTCCAGGGTCTTTTTACTTTTTGTCCCTGGTAACTCCACCGGATATCCTACAGCGATTAGAGATACCAATTTAAAACCTTCAGGTACCCCTAGAAGCTTTTGAACTGCAGGCCCATAGGCCTTTTTATCCCCAGCAATCCAGCAGGCACCCAGGCCCATGGCCTCTGAAGCCAGAAGAATGTTCATTGTAGCCGCGCATCCATCCTCAAGGTAGTATTTGGTGCCCTGACAGAAAACGGCAATGCAAAGAGGGGCTCCCGAGACAAAACGAGCGGTATCCAACATTTGAGAAAGAATATCCCGGGTTTCTTTATCTGTCACTACTATGAACTTCCAGGGCTGCACATTCCGGGCCGAAGGAGCCAAACGGGCACAATCAATTAATTGTAATATTTTTTCCTCTTCTACCGGGGAGCTTTGAAAATTCCTAATACTTCTCCGGGATTTAATCTTCTCTAACATAATCATCACCTCATTTTTTCATTTATTCTTTTAAGAAATCTTTTATCTCTGCCATAACCTCATTTATTGGAGGTGTATCTGTAAACCAATTTGTCCGGGTGATTTCATTGGTACAGGCACAGTAAATCTGTGAGACTAATTCTTTTAGCCGGAGGGGCAGTGGTTCCGGAGCCAGCGGACAAATTTCCTTCCATCGCTGCCTGTCCTTGGCCTTGGCCTCCTCTGCTGCCAGATGCCACGGAGAGTTGCGGTAGTATATCCGCAGGATCTCTTTGCTCACGGGAAGGTCCTCAAAAGTGAACCGGCATTCATCTAAAGTACCCAAAACATCCACCAGCATCAAGCCCCTGCTGTGATCAAAACCCACTTCTATCTTGCCGTCCTCGTTAACCAGGCCAATTTTTGCAAATTCACTAGAGATAAGCTTATTTACGGTATTTGCCATTTCCTTTAGATCATTTATTTCCACCAGGCTTAATCCGGAAATCTCCCGGGCCTCCCCCCAGGTCATATAACGATCCGTTATCTCTAATTTCGTAGAAACATCGAGAATGGGAATTTCCATCTTCTGATTAGGGACAGGCATCTCCGACAGGCCCAGGTCCTCAGGTTTTGCTTCCCCGGTTTGCAGACGTTTAAAAACGCTGGACCCCGGCGGCAGAGAATTTCTGTAAATTACCTCCAGAGGAATTAAAAAGCCTCCCTTTTCCTCCTGGTATCTAGCGTAATTATACCGATTCCCCTCTAATTCAGGTTTAATTACCTGGAGCATTTTTACCTCCATGGTGTTCACAGGACTTTTTATATGGGAAATTTTATTCGCTCGATCTTCTTCCACCAGGCCTATATAATGAGTGGGAATCCCCATCTCCTCCAGCTTCTCAAAAAAATAGGCACCCAATAGAGCAATGGCCGCTCCTTTATGATCAATCAAGTCCGGCATTTCTCCCCAGTCGAATACGGAATAACGGTCCGAAAAAACAAACCTCCCGCGACCGGGCCGTTCTTTTGTTGGTCCCTCTAAGATTTTTAAATCTTTAACACTACCCATTCTAAAATTCCTCCCTTTTTTATCCAGGTTACCGACCTAAAGGTCTGATCCTTACGTTCCCTTTGAGAATTTTATATACAACCATTATTATTTTTTCTCAAAAATTACCTGGTATTCCTTCTTCTCTTACTCAATAGCAAATATTTCAACTTTTTTTGCCCTTTCCCTTCTTAAACTTCAATAAAAATATTAATGAGTTGTTTTTTAGATTTAGGCTAAACAGTATTACTATTTATTTATAACCTTATTTTTTATAAAAAACAACAAAATTGCAGAAACTATTCATATGCCGTTTAAAGGAGGTTTTTCATGTTACACAAGATTAGAATCCACTATGACAATAAAAATAACTTTTTAGACCCCCGGCTTTGGGTTTGGGTCAGCGACGGGACCAGCCTGGAAAAAGAAATAACCCCGGCGGGAAAAGACAACTATGGGGTGTTTTATGATTTTTACCATCGGCGGAGCAGATTTCACTTTAAATTTAAAGACCATGGAAAAAAGAAAACCATTTGGGAAGATGAAAAACTGAACCGTTACTACCAGCGGGATTTGGGAGAAGAGATTTGGGCTATGTCCGACAGACATAATATTTACAATGTGCTTCCGGCAGCTCCCGTAGGCACCACAAAACAATACTACAGCAAAATTCAACACCTGGTTCCCCAGGAAAATTTTTATCTGCCCCATACAGATGTTTCGGGTCTAGAAATCCCCTCTCTTTTGGGGGCCAATATATTAAAAGATGGTTCCATATTGTTCGGCTTTTTCCATCCCCGGGCAGCCAGGGTGTACTTAACCGGCAGTATGAACAACTGGCAGTGTCCAGGAATTCCCCAGCCCCAAAAGGAAAAATTTTTAGAAATGAAACTATACCGAGGATATTATTACCAGCCAAATATATGGTTAATTCGCATCAAGCCCCGCAGTTATTATTTTAACCCTGAAATGTTAGAATATAAATTTTTTATTCAGGGTGGGGCCGTGGAAACAGAAAGATTTGTCTCCGACCCTTATACCAGAGTATACAGCGACAATTACAGGTTTAAAAACTCCCAGGTGGTAAACCCAACCCGGTTTGGCTGGTCCGACTACAACTGGAAAACTCCTGCGATAAAGGATTTAATTCTTTATGAATTGAATGTATATGGCTTTACCGACAATGACCCCGATATCCCCGAAGAATATCAAGGGACCTTCAAAGGTGTCACCCACCGCATATTAAAGGGATATTTCAACAACCTGGGAATCACGGCCATCGCTTTGATGCCGGTAGCTGAGGTACCCAGAAAAGGGGGGATGGGCTATGAGCCCTGTACATTTATGGCGCTGGAGAAAGATTTCGGCACACCGGAGGATTTCCGAGAAATGGTGGACACTGCTCATAACCATGGGCTGGCGGTCATCGTAGACAAAGTGTTTAATCATACCTCCAACGATTTTAACCCCCTTTGGAATTTGGTAGATGATGGTTCCACCGATGGCGGGTTTTACTTTTCCGGAGAGACCATGTGGGGCAATAAAGTGGCCACCGGTAAGGATGAGGTAGACAATATGCTTATTGATGCATGTAAGCTGTTCCTTAAAGAATATCATATTGACGGCTTTCGTTTTGACGCCACCCACAGTTACTTTTTAGATCACAAGCTGCTGCACCGTATTGCCCATGAGATAAAAGATAAAGGGTTCAAAAAAAATGCCATCCTCATCGCCGAAAACCTACCCAACGAGGAGGATCTAAACCTGGAGGGGTACAACGGTTACGCCCAGTGGTCAGATATATTTCATGATAAAATAAAAGCTCTCCTCAGGGAAGGAGAATTCGAAGGAGTGGACAATAGTCCGGAAAACTTGGGCAGTATGTTTTACTTCAGCAAAGACGCCTATGCTGCCCATACCAACAATACCATAAACTACTGCGAAAGTCATGATGAAAACAGCGTCCAGTATGAAGTGGCCACCGGAGGAGAACACCTAAAATGCCCGGACCTGAAGAACCGGAAGGCCCGGCTGGGACTAATGGCTACCATGTTAGCTCTGGGGCAGCCTATGATTTACATGGGTCAGGAGTATGGAATCGAGAGGGAAAGAAACCGTATAGACATTAATTGGGTAAAAAAATCTAAAAACATAAACCAGTTTTTTCTATGGACCCAAGACTTAATTAAGCTTAGAAGACATCATGAGGCTTTACGACTATGCGGATATAACCCAATAGAAGAGGGCGCTTTCTCCTGGATGTTAGGTCCTTGGATGAAGAAAAACAAAGGGGGAGGAAAAAGAGTGATCGGCTGGAAAGCAGAGTCTAACGGCCGAACTACGGAAAATATAGCAGTAATGATGAACTTCGAAGATCATGAGGTGCCGGTGGATTTAAATTTAGACAAAGAAGGATGTTGGTATAAGCTGGCGGATATACAAAGGGTGATACCCATGAACAGCGAAGAAAAAAATAACCCCTGGAACAGTATCCATGCTGAAGGTGGCACCTTTAAACATTTCCTCCTTCCCCCTTATAGTGGGTTTATTTATAAATATGAACCTGGTGAATAAAACCCAACCCTGATAAGCCCCTGGAAAGTTATAATGAACTTTTTTTAGCAAGCTTTAACATCGGGGAATCAAGTGGAGACTCAACTCCACCAGATTTTAAGCCCCACCTACGCTAACCCTTAGAGGTGGGGGTTTTATACCCTAAAAAAAAAGATTAAACAAAGAAAGAGGTTAAATATATTATGAAAAATATTTATGTAATCCTGGCTTTTCACGCCCATGAGCTGCTGTGGGATCTTCCAAAAATGCTGCTCTCCCCCCTGGAGGAGGGCAATCCCATGAAGGACACCTTTCAGGATGAAAATTACATTAAAAAAAGAAAAAAGGAGGGGCGGGATATTTATGCCATGTGCAGTAAGTTCGGAGACCGATTGGAGGCACCCCTCTGCGTAGAATATACCAACGAGCTTTTGCACCAGATTAAAGAAGTAATCCCAGAGACCTTTAAAATGATGCAGGAGGACTACCGCCGAGGCAGGCTGTACCCCCTGTACGGCCATGCCCATCATACCCATGTTTCCCTGATGGAAGAAGAGGAAATAACCCAGGAAACTGTGTGGAACATGCAGTACCTCCACGACTTTATGGGAGTTCCTTATCCCAAATACAAAGGACTCTTCCCCAGTGAAGCTTCCCTAACCCATCATAAGCTGGCAGGTATTTCCAAAGCAAATATAGACTATGTCATCTTTCCGCACCTGGAGGAGGGAAAAGTGCCTTTTTCCCTGGAGGGAGACGGAGACCACCAATACCTGCCCTTCCTGCTTCGTACGGAGACTAAAAATCTGCTGGCTTTCCCCCGAAATTTCCCTATATCCCAAGAAATCTGGCGTCCCATTACTAAAATGAAAAGAGATAAAGTAAAAAACCAGGGATACATGCTGGGTGACTATGCAGTATTTAAAGAGGAATACTTTTCTGACCAGCAGGAACAATTTCCTATTGATATGAAAGATGGGGTGGAGCTGTACAAATCGGTGCTCAGGAAGGAAATGGAAAACTCCCCCCCTAACGGAGTTCTTGTGTACATTCAAGACCTGGAACTGATGGATTTCGGGGATATAGCCCTGGAAATAATGGAAAAAGCCTGGAAAGAGCTGCTGCAGGAGGAATCCCAGCGCTTTAATATCAAATTTGTTACCCCTGACCAATATATAGATAATGTGCTGAAGCCAACAGGCATTAAAAACCTTCCGGAGGTTAAGTTTTATGACATAAACTGGGCTCCGGAAATCAGGCTGGTGTTAAGAGTAGACGGTCACTATCCACCCATTGGGGTAACCGGGGTAGACAGATATGACCGGGACAAAACAGGACTGTATCAGTATCCCCATGCTTTCTGGGAATATGGTAAGTACTACTGCCAAATATTTGACATACTTTTGAAGAATTTCAATGTGAATATCCACCTGCCTATTCACGGCGCCTGGATGAACCACATGGAACGGGAACTGGTCTTCCGGGACAATATAGAGGTTAAGACTGTATTGTATCACCGAATTATGAAGAGGGCCTGCAACTGGGGTTGGCGGCCCACCGAAGGCAGACAAAAACTCTCATGCCTGAAAGGATATTTAATCTGTTCCGAACTTCTTGAAAAACTGAAAAAACATCCACCAGAGCTGGTACTGAACCGAAGGCCAGAGGCCATAAACTTGAAAAATTTTGTAGGGCTGTTGGAAATACTGGACACCATTATAGATGGACGGATAAACTACCTAAAATTCGGTTTAGAACAGATGACAGCCCAAAAAGGTATAGATTTAAAAAGAGCTTATACCCCCATTGAATCCGTTTTCCAATGGAAAGAAAAAGCTGTGAGAAAAATAGTTGAACTATATGAAGTAAATAAAAAGGATACGGATTTCCTATCCGAAACGGAGGAAACCCTGACCCTGCTGCAGGAATATTCTCAAGCAGTGTTTATGTCTACTGATTATATTCAAAAGATTTGGTCGGAGGTGCCTGATGTAGAGTTTATGGTAGATCATATGTATTACTATCTTTACAACCTCTATCCCCCCTCTTTTCCAAAAATGATGGAAAGGGTTGATCATATGTCCACGCAAGAGATTGACCGATATTTTTCCAAAAAAAAGGAGCTTATTACAGCTCCAGTATAACCATGCTTCCCTTTAAAAGGCGGCTGCTGCCTTCACCCTCCTGCTGAGCACCGCCGTATAATTTCCATTCTGAGCTCAAAAGACATTTCCCGGTGTGGTGATGGTAGGTATCATTTTTCCCCAGGTTAAACAGGCCAACCAGCTTTTTTCCTCCTCTTTGGCGGAGAATTTCTACCACCCGGGTTTCTCTTTGTACACTTACCGTAAGATTCGTTTTATCCAGGGCTTTCAGAACAAAATTTGTTTTCCTTAAATTAATTAGATCCCGGTAGAAATTGAACATCCACCGGTTCTGCTGATTCCATTTTTCTGGGGGGGTTAAGCGAGATCGATAGAAAGTATCGTCTTCTTCGGGATCTGATATATCCTCCCACCCAAACTTTTCAAATTCCTTTCTTCTTCCCTGGGATACAGCCTCCTTCAACTGGGAATCTTCAAAATCTGTGAAGAACAAGAATGGATTTTTTTCGGCATACTCCTCCCCCATAAATATTAGAGGGACGTAAGGGGAAAAGAAAATCAATCCGGCCGCTGTCTTTACATAGTTATAATCTACTAGAGATGATAGACGCTCCCCTTTAGCCCGGTTACCCACCTGGTCGTGGGTCTGAAGTGCTACCACAAACTGCCTGCCCGGGTTTATATGAGCATCAGTTCCCCGGTCTCTACCCCAAAAATGAGAATACTCTCCGGTATAAAGATAATTCTTATATAACTTGACCAGGCCTTCGATTTTGCCATAGTCCATATAGTAACCTTTATCTTCTCCAGTAAGTATGGTGTGAATGGTGTGGTGCAGGTCATCCATCCACTGGGCGTCTATACCGTAACCACCATTTTGGGGTGGGTTGATTACCTTTACGTCATTTTCGTCCGTCTCCGCAATCACCCATTTTTTTCTCCCAAGCCTTTGGGAAAGATCCTTCGTCAAAGAAGCGATTTCCTGAAGAATATGTAATAGACTCTCATCTTTTATGGCATTTACTGCATCCAGCCGGAGGCCGTCGAAACGATATACCTCCAGCCAATGCCGCAGGTTTTCCAGGACCATTTGACGAGTTTTATTACAGTATTCATCGTCAAAATTCACTGCTGAGCCCCAGGGAGTATCATATTTATCGGTAAAATAAGGGCCATACACCGGCAGGTAATTTCCCTCAGGGCCCAGATGGTTGTATACAACGTCCAACAGAACAGAAATTCCCTTCTGATGACAGCTGTCCACCAGGAATTTTAAATCATCAGGGTCCCCGTAATTATTATTTACACTAAAAAAATTAGCTCCGTCATAACCCCAATTCCACTTCCCCGGGGTCTGAACCACCGGCATTAACTCCAGCGTGTTTATCCCCAAGTCCAAAAGATAATCAAGACGGTCTACCGCAGCCCTAAAGGTGCCCTTTGGAGTAAAGGTGCCAACATGCATTTCGTAAATAATCATTTCCTCCAGTTCCAGCCCTTCCCAATGATCGTCCTGCCACTGATATGTATCGTGGTCTACCACCTGAGAAAAACCATGGATTCCCTGGGGCTGGTAATGGGAGCAGGGATCAGGAAAATCCCCCTCCTCTTTAATCCGATACTTGTATAATAACTCCAATCCTTTTCCTTCTACCACAGTACTGTAAATGTGGGGTTCCTCCTGCTTCATAGTAACCAACTGTTCTTCTTCCCCGCTTTTTATTAAAAGGCTAACTCCTTTTTTATCATAAGCAAAAACCCGAAACTCAACCATCTGTTTCTCCCGGTCCAAAATACTTGCTCCCATTGGTTTTTCAGCTACTAATGATTTCATAGATTTCTCCTTCTTTGAATAAAATAATAAAAATATAAGAATACAATTAACCTTCCTAAAAAATAATATAACCAGAGCCAGTAATCTATAATCATAAGTACACTTAAAAAGGCTTGGGGTATTCAATTTTTTGTTTTTTGTTTCAACGAATTTAATCGCCGCTCTATGAATATCTTAAAAATCCTTACTGTGGAGGTAATAATTTGAAAAAAGTTCAGGTTTTAAAAAAAAGTTATAAAGATTATCTGCAATTTTTGGAGGAAGATGACCGTGAAGAAATGGATCAACTGTTAAAAAAGCTGCAGGGCAAAAAAATTGCTATGATCAACGCCACGGAATTTGGCGGCGGAGTGGCGGAAATATTACATTCCTTCATACCACTAATGCAAGATATGGGCCTGGATATAGACTGGTGGGTTATGCATGGAGAAAAAGAATTTTTCAATGTAACAAAAGCATTTCACAACTGTCTCCAGGGGGATGATGCCTGCCTGGAACAGCAAACTATCGATACCTTCTTTAAATACAGCCAGCTAAATGCCAATAAAATATTGAACTGGGAGTACGACTTTGTAGTAATTCACGACCCTCAGCCCTTGGGCCTGGTGGCCTGGAGAAAAGCACCGGATATATCCCGCTGGATATGGAGATGCCACATTGACACCTCCACGCCAAATCTTGATTATTGGAATTATCTACAGCATTACATCCAGCAGTATGACGCTGTTATTTTTACCATGGAGGATTTCGTTGGAGAGGGATTGGATGCGGGCCGTTTATACTTCATCACTCCCCCCATCGATCCCTTAAGCTATAAAAATATCCCCCTGGAAAAGGAAGAAGCTAAAAAAATTATCGATCGTTTCGGGATTGATAGTAACCGACCTTTAATTACCCAGATTTCCCGGTTTGATCCCTGGAAAGACCCCTTGGGAGTCATCGAAGTCTATAAAATTGTCCGAAAGGAATTCCCCAGCGTTCAGCTGGCCCTGGTAGGCTCCATGGCCAGCGACGATCCTGAGGGTTGGGATTACCTGTACATGGCCCTGCGCCGGGCCGGGGAGGACTACGATATAAAAATTGTAACCAATTTCAACGGCGTTTCCAACCTGGAGGTTAATGCCTTCCAAAAGGCTTCGGATATCGTTTTGCAAAAATCCATCAAAGAAGGTTTTGGTCTTACGGTATCAGAAGCCCTGTGGAAAGGTACCCCGGTGATTGGAGGCAATACCGGAGGAATCCGCCTGCAAATTGAAGATGGGATAACAGGCTACCTGGTGGATACTGTTGAGGAATGTGCCGAAAAGGTTCTTACCCTGCTGAGAAACCCCGCTCTGGCAGAGGAAATGGCTGCTGCAGGCTTTGAAAAAGTCCGGAAGGAATTTCTGATTACCACAAATATATTAAAATATTTGAGATTATTTAATGACCTGCTTTAAATTACTCTGAAATGATAAAAAAGAAAAAATCATCAACAGCATTTAAGCGATTAATAATATTGGAATATTTAGGATTTAAGATGTATAATGAAAATAAATCTATTACCTTGAATTAAGAAATAGGTTTTATCTTTTCTAAAGGATTGTCAATTAAAACCAAAAACACTTAGCTTCTCACCAGGATTAAATTCAGCTTACCAAAAACCAAAAATGTTAAAATGTAAGGGAGATTATAATGGAAAATAATATTACCTTGGATTGCAGCGGAGCAGAGGATTATTTTAAGGAGCATGAGTTAGATTACTTAAGACCCAAAATAACTGCAGCTCACCAACTGCTGCACAACCTGGAGGGCCCCGGCAGTGAATATGCCGGTTGGATTGACTGGCCCCTGCGCTTTGATCAAGAGGAATTACAGCGAATTCAACAGGTAGGACAAAAGATAAAAGAAAAAGCCGAAGTGTTTGTAATAATCGGCATCGGGGGTTCATATCTGGGAGCCCGATCGGCATTGGAACTGTTAACTCACAGCTTTTATAACGGACTTACCAGAGAAGAACGTCAAGGTCCGGAAATATATTTTGCTGGTCATAATATCAGCCCCCTTTACCTTACCCAATTATTGGAGGTCATAAAGAACAAAGATGTCTATATCAACGTGGTATCCAAATCTGGCACCACTCTGGAACCAGCCCTGGCTTTCCGAGTTTTAAAAAGCTTAATTGAACAGCAGCACGGTAAAAAAGGGGCCGGAGAAAGGATTTTTGCCACCACCGACCAGGCAAAGGGAGCCCTGAAGATACTGGCGGAGAAGGAAGGCTATGAAACCTTTACAGTACCTGATGATGTAGGGGGACGATTTTCCGTGCTGACGCCGGTGGGCCTTTTGCCCATGGCTGTAGGAGGCATAAACCTGGAGGAAATAATGGCTGGAGCCCGCAGGGGCTGTGAACTCTTTAGTAAAAGCGATATAGAAAATAACCCCAGCTACCTGTATGGGGCTATAAGAAATTTACTATATCAAAAGGGGAAAACTATAGAGCTTTTAGTGAACTATGAACCCTCCCTTTATTACTTTGGAGAATGGTGGAAACAACTATTTGGGGAAAGTGAAGGAAAAGATCATAAGGGGATTTTCCCGGCGGCCATGAACTTTTCTACAGACCTGCATTCCCTGGGACAATATGTTCAAGATGGTTACCGAAACCTTTTTTTGACCACCCTTTGGATAGAAAAACCTGCGGTGGATATGAACATTTTTGAACAGGAGGATAACCTGGACGGACTGAACTACCTTTCTTTGAAAACCATATATCATGTAAATGAAAAAGCCTTCCAGGGCACCGCTCAGGCCCATATAGAAGGCGGTGTTCCCAACCTTAAAATCTCTGTTCCCCAGATCAGCCCTTACTATTATGGTCAGATGGTATACTTTTTTGAAAAGGCCTGTGGAATGAGCGGTTATTTACTGGGAGTTAACCCCTTTGACCAACCGGGAGTAGAGGCCTACAAGAAAAATATGTTTAAACTATTGGGGAAACCATAAAATTAAAGATGATATTCTCCCCTTTTTACGCTATTTGTCAACATTGAGCACAGCCATAAAGGCCTCCTGGGGGATTTGAACATTGCCCACTTGTTTCATTCGTTTTTTCCCCATTTTTTGTTTCTCCCAGAGTTTCCTTTTTCGGGTAATATCTCCACCATAACATTTGTCGGTGACATTCTTTCCTAAGGCCTTGATGGTTTCCCGGGCCAGAACCTTATTTCCCACCACCGCCTGAATGGGAACTTCAAACAACTGCCGGGGGATCATTTTCTTCAGCCGCTCCACCATATCTTTCCCCCGCTGAAAGGCTCTTTCCCGATGAACGATAAAGGAAAGGGCATCTACTTTTTGGTTATTAACCAGGATATCAACCAGTGATAGATGGGACATCTTGTAACCTGTTAATTTGTAATCCAGGGAAGCATACCCCCGAGTTTTAGATTTTAATTGGTCGAAAAAGTCGAAAATGATTTCCGCCAGAGGCATAGAATAGGTAAGCATGACTCTGCCGGTTTCCATGTAATTCATAGTTTCATAATTACCCCTCTTGTCCTGACAAAGCTCCATCACAGTTCCTACGTAATCTCCGGGCACTAGAATACCCGCCTGAACGAAGGGTTCCTCAACCCGCTCTATATCCCCTACTGGGGGGTAGTTTGAGGGGTTATCGATAAAGGTTTCCTGCCCGTCTTTAAGGATAATCCTGTATATTACATTGGGAGCAGTAGTAATCAAATTTAGACCGTATTCCCGCTCCAGCCGTTCCTGAACAATCTCCATATGCAGAAGGCCCAAAAACCCACAGCGGAAACCAAAACCCAAAGCAGCTGAAGTTTCCGGTTCATAGGAAAGGGCCGCATCGTTTAATTTTAGTTTTTCCAGTGCCTCCCTCACCTCATCAAATTCTGTGTTCTCCAGAGGAAAAAGGCCGCAGTATACCATGGGCACCACTTTGCGATAACCGGCTAGGGGAGTCTGCCCAGGATTAGCCTCAGAGGTAATAGTATCCCCCACTTGAGCCTCCGCCACATTTTTAATTCCGGCGATTACATAACCCACATCCCCTGAAGAAAGGGAGGAAACCGAAGTCATGGCCGGCAGAAAAATTCCTGTTTCACTCACTTCAAAGACCTTGCCGGTATTCATCAGCTTTATTTTCTGTCCCTTTTGAATTGTCCCTTCCTTTACTCTTATATAGGCTATAACCCCCCGGTAAGGATCATAATGGGAGTCGAAGATTAAAGAACGGAGAGATTCCTGGTCTGAATCCTCAGGAGGCGATATTCTCTTTACAACAGCCTCCAAAACTTCTTCGGTTCCCGTACCTTCTTTGGCAGAAACCAAAAGGGCTTCGGAGGCGTCCAGGGCCAGAGTCTCCTCCAATTCCCTTTTTACCCGCTGGGGGTCAGCACTGGGCAAATCTATTTTATTGATTACTGGAATGATTTCCAGGCCATGTTCCAGAGCCAGATAAGCATTGGCCAGAGTCTGAGCTTCCATACCCTGGGCGGCATCCACAATCAAAAGGGCCCCTTCACAAGCTGCCAGGCTTCGGGACACCTCATAGGTAAAATCCACATGTCCAGGGGTATCTATTAAGTTTAAAATATATTCCTCTCCATCTTTAGCCCGGTATACCAGACGAACCGCCTGTAGTTTAATAGTAATACCCCGTTCCCGCTCCAGGTCCATGGAATCCAAGACCTGTTCTTTCATTTCCCTTTGGGTCAGGGCTCCGGTTTTTTCCAGGAGACGGTCCGCTAGAGTAGACTTTCCGTGATCTATATGAGCAATTATACAAAAGTTTCTTATATTTTTAGGTGACATCTTGACGCTCCTTCCATTGGCCGTTGAGAATCATTTCATTTTTAAGCAGTCTCATCTCTCCCCTTACCAAGAAAAAGGTTACTGTAAAGGCTAGAATATCTGCCGCGGGAAAGGCCACCCAAACCCCCTGCAGATCAAAGAATAAGGGCAGCAGCAGCACCATGGGGATGAAGAACAGCACCTGCCGGGACAAAGACAAAACCATGGCAGGCAGGGGTTTCCCCAGAGCCTGATAAATACCGGCTCCAATCAATTGATATCCTAAAACCGGAAAAGCCAGGCAAATGATGCGTATAGCTTGAGTCCCCATCTCTATCAGCTCCTGTTCCGTGCTGAACAATCGTATAAGATGCTCTGGAAAAAGCATAAAAGCTAAAAAAGCAAAAACAGACATACCCGTAGTTACCAGAATAGAAAGCTGGATAGAACTCCTCACCCGATCCGGCTGACCGGCACCGTAGTTAAATCCTAGAATTGGCTGTAATCCCTGCACTACTCCAAACATAGGCATGAAGGCAAACATCAAAAGCCGATTTATTACACCGAAAACGGCAATAGTCAAATCCCCACCATAAAAGGCCAGACTGTTATTGATGATGACCACCATAATACTGGCAGAGGCCTGTCGGGCAAAGGAACTGGCCCCAATGGTCATGGTTTCCTTAAAAATATCCGGAATAATTTTGAGATTCTTGAGCCTCAAGACCAGAGTACTGTTACCGCTCAAAAAGTAGTATATCAGGTAAATACTCATAGAAGCCTGAGAAATGACTGTAGCCAGGGCAGCCCCCCGAATTCCCATGTTAAAACCAAAAATAAATATCGGGTCTAAGATAACGTTCAAGCCGGCAGAAATCAACATGGTATACATAGCCACTTTGGCATTCCCTTCTGCCCGGGCCACGTTGTTGCAGGACACCGCAAAGACAAAAAAGAAAGTTCCAAAAAGAATAATACCTAAATACTCCGCGGCGTAAGGTAAAATAGACTCCGTGGCCCCAAAAACCTTTAGGACCGGCTCAATAAACAAACCTCCCAGGAGCATCACTACTATGCTCACCATTATTACCAGAGAAACTATGTTCCCAAAGGTTTTATTGGCCTTCTCTAAGTTTCCTGCTCCCAGGCTTCTGGAAATGATAGATGATCCACCGATTCCGATAGTCTGTGCAAAAGCCATGATTAAAATCTGAATGGGAAAAACGATAGTCAACCCGGCAATCCCCATAAAACCCACGGCTCTTCCTACAAAAATAGTATCTACAATATTATACATAGCCTGAACCAGCATCCCCACCATGGCCGGAGCAGACAGTTTATAAAGCAGTTTTCCTATTCTTTCTTTTGCCAGCATTTCACTATGTTCATTCATTTATATCCCTCGCATCTCTCACATCTTATACTATAACTTCCGGTATATATAAAAAACCAAAGCAAGGCCCAACACACTGGCCAAGTTAATTCTCAAAAGTATATTAATATCCCAGACCAAAATGGAAAAATCCCCCGAAGGGCTCCAGCGGATTTGTGTGGATTCAAAAATATACGGCACCCCTAGTTTTGATAATATATCCCCTAGAATACTCCCCAGCAATAAACCAATTACTAAAAGAACCACCAATAAAATGGCTGATTGTTTTACCTTTGCCACTTATGTTCCCCCTAAAGTTTTCTTTTCAAAACTTATTACTGAAATTAGTGCATCATCTTTTAGATACCTGCCTTTTAAGCCAATGTATACCCATAGCCCCTGCTCAATCATATCAACCTATTAAGCATAACCTAATTATTTATGAAAGCATAAAAAAAGGGCCTGATTACAAAAAATTTAAATAAGCCCTCAGTGCTTATTGAACCCAAAGCTTCTTTTAAATAATCAGTTAACATTTTAATACTTTCAATTCAATCTCTTCTCCCTCATAGGGTTTCAACAAGCTTTTCAAAAGGCCTACATCCTCTAACTCCGGGTTCAGCCACAATTCTTCCTCCTGCCGAGAAAGAATTACCGGCATACGGTTGTGAATATTGACCACCTGATTATTGGAGGCGGTGGTGATAATCACAAATGCCTCATATTCAATTCCACTGCTGTCCTTAAACCGGTTATAAATACCGGCCATGGAAAAAATAGAACCATCCGCCAGGGTAATAAAATGCTTTTCACTACTCTGGCCATCCTTTTTCCATTCGAAGAAACCCTCTGCTGGAATCAGGCATCTTCCTTTTAAAAAAGCCTGTTTAAAAAGAGGTTTAGTATCAACCGTCTCCCCTCGGGCATTTATGACCAGGCCCTTCTTAAAGCCCACAGTAAAACCCCATTTGAACAATTGCAGCTCCCTCTCCCCCTGCTCAACCACTGCAGGGACAACTTGGGAAGGGAACACTTCATTTAACGGAGTATATTCCTTTTGTAATTCTTTGCTGATCAAGTACCTTTTCATCAGTGCATGCAGGGCAGCTCCCTGCTTATACCTTCCACACATCGGCTCCTCCTGTTTATTAGAAATACAAAAACTTAAAACCTGCTGATATATTCATTTTATCATATTATGAGCTAATAAGTTTTCATTTTTGTGAAAAACCACCTTCACTAATTTTACAGGTCCGAGGTTAAAAAAAGAAGCCCCTCAATTTAAGAAGGGCTCTTTCCAACTTATCTGTATACACTGGATATTTTCAGATGCTCAGATTCAATTTCCGAAAGGGCTCTAAAAATCTCCTGAACTCTGGGTTCCGGCGCTCTGTTAGCTGCCTCCTGATAAAACTTAATGGCCCGGCTTTCCCTCTTGTGGGCATCCATCATATTTTCTGAATCACTTTCACTGCATTGAACTTCTGGAAGATCAGGTTCATCCTCTCCAATCATTTTACACAGAAGTTCCGCATGTTCCATTTCCTGCTTAGATAATCTTTTAAAGATAGACTGGGTAATTTGGGTTTCTGCACGTCCGGCAGCACACTTGTAAAAGGCACTGTTGTTAATCTCTAAATTAATGGCCTCCTTACAATCCTTGTAGCTCTGTTCAGACATCTCCACTTTTCCATAATCAATCCATTCTGCAGCCGGGACAAGATGTCTAAAAGAAGCGCCACAAAATGGGCATCGATCGGGAATCTCCTGGCCTAAATAAGTTTCACTGCAAACTTGACAACGATATGGGTCTAACATATTCAATCTCCTCCTTCTTATAAGATAATAAAATAAGAGCAAGACAAGTAAGGTAAAAGGATACTTACATACCTTTCAGACAGGTTATCGATACTATTTATTATATCATAAATATTTTTGCCTAACAATTTAAACCTGGAGAAGTTTGTCATTATTACTGCAGTTTAGAACCGGGGGAAATGGCCCTTTGAGCCGCCTTTTCCACTATTTCATGAGGATAACCTAAAAATTCCAATAGCTTAATGGCATTCATTGATTTAGATATACCCTCTTTAAGCCGGTAATCAAACTCCAGTCCACTATCCCCTACTTTTTCGCTAAAATGATACAGATTGTATAAACTTTCAAAACTCTTGGCAATTTCCAGGTCATGGCTGGCCACTACCGTTAGACAGTTCTGCTTCGCCAGATAATTCAAAATTTCCACCCCGGCACTTATCCTTTCTACTGTGTTGGTACCCCGTAAAATCTCATCAATGACATAAAAACTAGGCACAGAAGCCTCCACTTCTCTGAGCATTTCCAGCAGCGATTCAGCTTCCACTAGATAATAGCTCTTTCCAATGGTAAGGTCATCTCTTTTACTGATAGATGTCATTATCTTAAAATAGCTGGCCTGATAATTATCGGCTAAACAAGCACAAATAGTTTGTGCAAAAAGGGCATTTACCGCCAGGGTTCTTAAAAAAGTTGACTTACCGGACATATTGGAACCGGTGATAATGGCTCCCATTCCCTTCAAGGTTACAGAATTTGGCACCGCCTCCGGTATGAGAGGATGTCTTATGTTCTCAGCGCAAATCTCCGGTTCGCTTTTTTTGTTCAAAAGTGGTTCTACATAATTGGTTAAGCCCGTTCGGTAGGAAGAGAAAGAAAGCAGTGCATCCAATTGCCCTATCAACAGATACATTTTCTGCAGTTCTTTCCGACGCACCTTTATTTCTTCTAGAGCATTTTGAAAACCCCTGGCTTCAATAAGAAAAAAGATATTCACATATTCATATAATCCAACAGAATCAGCGCTTTCTAAGCCCAAAGTTTTAGCTTTTCTAGTAATTCCTCGACAGGCAGAGGCGAAAGTCTTTAAGGGTCCTGTTAATTCTTCAATCCGGGAATCTTTAATTTCCCCCATATCCCGGGCAGCCCGAATTAAAGCATGCAGGTAACCCATGGTAGATACATAGCCCATGGAAAACCTTTTAGCCATGCTATGAAGATAATAATTTATGATAAAAATCGGAATAACTACAATCAAAAGAGCCTCCAGCCCTAAAAAATAAATAAACGCCGGAGACAGCAGGGCAGCAGCAAACATCAAACGGTAAAGCGTTAAATACCGGCTTTCAAAAGAAATTTCCTCCCATAAAAGCAAGCACAATAAACTGGAATCCTGTCGATCAAACTGCCGAAGATTGAATAGAAGCCTCTCTCTCAACCCCTGTTCCTTTTGAAAAAGGTTCAGCCAGGTCAAGCGTTCTTTATATTTTTCCTCCTTTAGCAGCGGAGTCCTGAGCATATTGTATAGAACCTGTTCCCCTGGGGTAGTCAGAGTCCTGTCCACCTGGGAATAAATCTGGTCCATATTTAAATCATCCCAGGTTTGCTGGTTTATTACATGCCTGTCTTCCTTATCAAAAGTAATAAAACGAAAAAGCTCCTGAATTTCTTTAAAATCCCTTTTCCTCTCCTGAAGAAGCCCCCATTGACTTCTCAATTCCTCTTTAATTTTCGCTGTAAACATTTTGCGATAAATCCACCAGCATAAAAAAGTCAAAGGAAACAGAACTACTAGTCCATAAAAATATTCAGGGTCTCTATTCCCTCCAAGGTAGAGAAAACAATAACCAATAACAACAGTAATTGCTGCTGCTGCAATAAGAATATTCTGCCAAAGAGAATGGTTCATTCCCTGGCCGGCTGACTGGAACCTTAAAAAAAAGTTCCAATATTTTCGATTTAGGTAATACATCAAAATTAAAACGAGAACCACTATAAGATATTTCGTCATTAGTTTCTCCTTACAGTTGTCAAGGTTGTCAAGGGGTTGTCAAGAGATAGGGGACGGTTCTTCTGACAACCCTTAACACTTTACCCTTGGAACTCTTTTATCTTAGACAAAGCATTTACATAAGCACGGGCGCTGGCTTCAATGATATCTGTGCTGATTCCCCTACCCACTACTACAGTGTCTTTTTCTCCATAACGGAGTTTCACTGTGGCATCTCCCAGGGCTTCGCTGCCTCGACTCACCGATTTCAGGGTATAATCCTCTAAATGCACTGGTTTCTTTACTACCCGGTCAATAGCTTTAAATACCGCATCCACCGGTCCAATACCGCAGGCTGCATCCGTCTGGGTTTCACCCAATATTTCCAAGGTAATGGTTGCAGTAGATGTAGATGCAGCATCTCCTGAGGTGTTGACAGAAACCTTCTTGAAACTTATCTGACCGTTCTGATCTGCTCCGGTGGAGCCCATCAGGGCATGAAGGTCTTCATCGAATACTTCCTTCTTCTGGTCCGCCAGCCGTAAAAATTTCTGGTAGATCTCCTCCAGCTGGTCAGTTTCCAGAAAGTAGCCCAGCTCCTCCAACCGGTGTTTCAGAGCGTGATGCCCAGATCTGGCGCTTAAAATAATGGTATTTCTAGGAATGCCGATAACTTCCGGATTAATTATTTCATAAGTGGAGGTCTCCTTTAAAACCCCATCTTGATGAATGCCCGAGGCATGCATAAAAGCATTGGCCCCTACGATGGCCTTGTGGAAGGGAACTGGGACTCCGGTAATTCGAGATACCAGCCGGCTGGTTGCAGAGATTTCCTGGGTATTCACACCCAACTCTATCTCATATCGCTCCCGTTGGGTATACACTGACATAATTACTTCTTCCAGGGAGGTATTGCCGGCCCTTTCTCCTATTCCGTTAATGGTTCCCTCCACCTGGCTGGCTCCTGCCTTAATCCCCGCCAAAGAATTTGCCGTGGCCATACCCAGGTCGTTATGACAGTGAATGCTGACCACAGCTTTATGGATATTGCTTACATGGTTCATCACATAAGCAATTAACTCCCCGTATTCCCAGGGAGTAGCGTAACCTACGGTGTCGGGTATATTTACGACCGTAGCCCCAGCATTAATCACCTGTTCTAAAACTCTAGCCAAAAAAGCAGGTTCGCTTCGAAAAGCATCCTCCGCATAGAATTCTACATCCTCCATGTACTTCTTTGCATGCTTTACAGCAGATACTGCTGTTTGCACCACCTGGTCCGGAGTAAGTTTCAACTTCCTCTCCATGTGTATGGGAGAAACCGCTATACCGGTATGAATTCGGGGCTGGTCAGCTTCCCGTAAAGCCTGGGCACAGCAATCTATGTCTTTCTCTACCGCCCGGGAAAGACCACAGATTATTACGCCTTTCACTTCCCGGGCTATAGTTTTCACTGAATCCATGTCCCCGGGAGAAGAGGCGGGGAAACCAGCCTCAATTACATCCACTCCCAGCCTTACCAGCTGTCGGCCGATTTCTAATTTCTCTTTAACATTTAAGGTTAAACCCAGGGACTGCTCCCCATCCCTGAGGGTGGTATCAAAAATAAACAGTTTGCGCATATTTTTATTGCCTCCTTTGGCATTAATTCTGTCCCAAATAGCCTTTCATAAATAATTCATACTTAAAGGTCATCCTAAGGTCAGCTAGATCTAATTCCAAATAAACCACCACCCTCTAAAAATATAAAAACCCTCTCATCTCTTTTGAGACGAAGGGTTATTCTCCGTGGTACCACTCAACTTAGGGCATAAACATGCCCCCTCTTACAGGATACAGGAATTCTCCGATATCCCCTTCCTTGTAACGGCGGAAGTTCCCGTCCGAGCCTACTTTCTTTTAAAAATTTCGGTCGGCTACTCAAGGGAGAGTTCTGTGCCTCGCCTGGACCGCCTCGCACCCTCCGACGGCTCTCTGACTCCCAGCGTTAAACACATACTATTCCCTGTCATCGTCCTTTTAATTCATTAAATTCTAACAGTATTTATAACGAATGTCAATCCTTTCGGGGAAAGAATAAGTAAGCTTTTAAAGAAACATATCTCAATTACTCCTGGAATCCAAAAATCCAAAAAACAAAGAATTTCTTCCTTGCTATTTGCCTGATTAAGGAAAATAAGATATGATTAGAATAAATCATAAATAAAGGAGAGTGAGATTGGGATGTCTGATAAGAGCTGTCTGGAAACTGTCGTTGATTATATTCCTCAATATATGAAGGACATGATTAACGAACATATAGGTGAAAATGAAGACATAAAGGCTATTGTTAAAGGAAGATCTGGAGAGGCCGTAATTGTAACCAACCAAAAGGTATGCACAATTAATAACGGAGAGATATTTCAACCCTTTGAAAAAGATGAAATTAAAGGGGTCAAGCTTTCTAGAAAAAACAGAGTTGGAAGGTTTGAACTCCTTGTTGAAAACCCAGAAAAATATATCGTCAAATTGGAAGAGGGTCAATGTAAATACGGCCCGGATCTGTCAAAAAACATAGTGAACTTTCCTTACAGCAAATTTCCCATGTTTAATGTCGTTGAAAAACATATCAACGTTATGATTGGAAAAGCCAAAATAAAATATGATTTTGAATAATTACATAAATTAATCCCTGTAAATTCAAGAATATCTTCTTTAGTGTGTGATACTAAAACAAAGTGGTGGTCCTAAAATATAAGAATCACCACTTTGTTTTTTTATATAGTCTTTTTCTCCGCCTTGGAACTTGCTGCAAAACTAAACAGCTGCCTTTAACTGTTCCTATGTTCTAGAAACCTTTTTAATTTTTTAGCAATTACAGTTATTTGCTGCTGGACTGAGGAAGATAACTGAATATATCTGCAGCCAAATTTTGAATAGGCATGGTCTGCAGCCAAACCGTTCCAGGGCCTATCAGGGTTGTCAAAAACATCCCTTCTCCGCCAAAAAACATATTTTTAAATCCTTTCACCCGTTCAATATTCATCTGGACACTTTCTTCAAACATGGCCACAGCTCCTGTCTCCACTTTTATAGTTTGTCCCGGAGCCAGTTCTTTTTTTACACATTCCCCATCAATTTCTACAAAAGCTAATCCATTTCCGGAAAGTTTCTGCATGACAAAACCTTCGCCGCCGAAAAAAGCCGTCCCCAGCTTTTTTTGATAGGTAATATTTAATTCTACTTCATCAGTAGAGCACAGAAAGGAGCGTTTTTGACAAACAATTGACTTCTCTGAAAGGTCTAAAACTAAGATATTTCCAGGAAAAGTATGTCCAAAGGCAACAATTTCTTTGTCCTGAAGAGCTGAAAAATAATTCATAAAAGCTTTTTCCCCTGACAGGGTTCTCTTCAAAGCCCCCTTCAGCCCCCCCTTCATAGAGGTTTCCATCTGTATTCCAGAGGTCATCCATTTCATAGCTCCTGGTTGAGCAGTTATTCTTTCCCCTTTTTCCAACTTCAGTTCTGCCATAGGCATAGTGGTCCCGATAATTTTGTACTTCATGCATCCACCCCATTATATGATATTTTGATAAATCTATTCCTCTTTTTCTATTTTTTTTACCACGATACCTTTTTTTTGAGGCCTTTTTGCAGGTTGGTTTGAATCTCAAAAAGTCAAAAAAAATTGTCAAGGGGGAGAATTATGAACCAAGTATTTTATTTATCTTTTTCATGATATCCTCGGCAATAGATTCCTGGGATTTTTCACCTGTAAATTTATCTCTCTCCAGGTGGAATAAACTGCTTTCAAAAAGATTGACCAACAATTGGTTTATCTCATTGGTCTTCTCCTCAATATCCTGGGTTTCTGGGACTTTTCCGCTCCAGATTCCTGACATCCGGGCAAAAAGGTGATTGGTAACCTTCCTCATAAGGCCTGCCAGGGCACTTACTTTTTCATCTTCCAGGACCGCCGTCCCTTCATAATCTGAGGAGCTGGAAATCTGCAGACGTCCTTCTTTTTTTAGTTGTGAGTATGCCCTTGTCCCCTTTAAGATAATTTGGTGGTGATAAAGCAGATTGGCCGTTATGGCAAGATTATCTAAAAGCCTGTTTCTTTGAAGAAATTCAAAGTTCTCCCGGATATCCTCCAGGGTTGAATCCGGCTCAAACATTATAAATCCTATGTTGGGCTCAATGCCAAAACTTCTTAATATTTGAAGGGCTTTTTCATTTTGTGCTACGGATGTCATCTTATTCATCCTTTTCAAGGACTTGTCACGGCCGCTTTCCATTCCAATGAGGATGTGGCGAAGTCCGGCATCCACCAGTGCTTTTATGGTATCCCCGTGGATATCATTGACCCGGGCCTCTATGCCGAACTGAATATGTTTGGATTTTAAAAGCTCTGCCATCTGCCGGGCACGGAACTGTCCTTTTTCCCCGGGCCCAAAGAAATTGGGGTCCGTGAAATAAAACTTATCTGCCCCGGTAGAGGAGACTACTTCATCAATTTCCTTACTAATATTCTCTGGGCTTCTCCCCCGCCACCGGGACTTACCGTAAAAGTTGTTAATGTAGCAGAAGGTACAGGAACCGTAGCATCCTCTGCTTCCCTGAATATTCACTTCAGAGATCTTCATCATCGCCTCTGTTCTTACGGGAGCAGGAAGGCTGTCCAGGTCCTGAACCGGTTCCCGGCGGGAAAAAATGATTTTACCGGCAGTATTTTTTTCCGCCAGGCCCTGAACCCCAAAGGGCTTTTTTCCAAAAGATAAGAGTTCAGCCACCTCTGCAAAGGTTAGTTCAGCTTCCCCCAAGATAACGGAATCCACCGCAGGGCACCTGCTGATTATTTCCTCATAATTTAAAGTAGGATAAAACCCGAAAACGGTAATATAGAGCCGGGGCAAAAATCTTTTTATCTTTTCCAGCAGTTCAAAAAGGGCATAGTCGGTTTTCCAGTGATAAACCATGTGTACTCCCAGTATATCCGGTTCAAATTCCTTGATACTATCTTCAATATTTTCATAAGAGAGCCTATCCAGATATCCCTCCAGAATCTTCACCTGGTGACCCCTGCTCTGCAGCATGCCGGCGGCATATCCGCTGAGCAGGCTGGAGGAAAGGGGAGTATTGGCAATATCATTACATCTTTCGGGACAGATTGCCCGGGGATGCTCCAGTAATAATATTTTCATCTTACACACTCACCCCATTCCACATAAAGATATTTTGATGCAGATGAAAGGCTTCCAATCGGTATCTGAGAGTCTCAAAAGGCCTGGGATTGTAATAAACGGGATAAAGGAGATCGGTTTGCTTATGAATTACTCCATTGGCCCTGGCTGCGGCCTCCATGGAAGTCCCGGGGAGAATCCGAATGTTGTTTAAAACCATGGTGCCCAGGTTCTGTTTTCTGCTGTGAAGTTCAAAGATTTTTTCCATTAATTGAATCCCCTGGCGACAGGTCTCTTCAGTTTCTCCGGGAACATTGACCATAAAATGATACACGCTGAGCACGTTGCTGCCGGCTGCCAGCTCTGCAGCCTTCAGCACCTGATCCTGGTTTAAATTTTTCCCCAGCACCTCCAAAGAGTTCTGACAAAGGCCATCAGGAGAAAAAGAAAAACACTCACATCCTGCCCTTTCAAAAAGAGAGACATTTTTTTCATCCAGGTAATCCTCCCGCATAAAGCCGCTCCATTTCAGCGGTAACCTTCGCCTCAGCAGTTCCCGGCAGATGTCCTCCAGATGACCCCTGGGGGCGTTTACGACCGGATCAGTAAAGTGAAACCGGTCAATGCCGAATTCTTTGTAGAGCATTTCCATCTCCTCCACAACCTTTTCGGGAGGGCGGCATCGGAAATTTTCTCCCTGGAGAGCAGGATACACACAGTACCCACACGTAAAAGGACAACCCCGCTTGGTCTCCACGCCCATAGAAGGGACATAGCTGTTATTCTCCAGATACGGCCCGGGGTCCAAAAGCTCCCGGCTGGGAACTCTATAGCAACTAAAATCTAAATTCCTGGAAGGTGAATTCACCATAACCCTTCCGCCCTCTCTAAAACAAAGGCCCTTTAAAAAAATGGAGGGGCTTTCCAAAGTGGATAACAGGGTTGGTAGTGATTCCTCCGCCTCCCCTACGATCCCGTAGTGAATTTCCGGCATATCCTCCATGAGGCGTTGGGGGAAAAGTGAAAAACCGGTACCTCCCACAATTAACCAGGCCTTTGGCCTTAAAGCAGCCGCCATTTTAACCATTACCTGAAAGGGAGGAATCAGGGAACTGTTTTTATTAGCTAAAGGATCAATATTTCTCAGGGAAATACCCACCACTTCCGGTTCAAAGGTTAACAGCCTTTCCTTTAGCGCTCCAAAAGAATCTTTTTCCATGTTCATATCCAAAAGGCCTACTTCATGCCCTTCATTTTTAAGGGATGTGGCCAGGATAACAATCCCCAGGGGGTATACCTTTTCTGCGGAAGGTTCCTCCATGGAAAGAGCTTGAACCAGTAATACTCTCTTTTTCATATTCATCACTCCAGTAACAGCAGGGCAAAATACTTGATAAATTCCCCCTGCTTTTTTAGGGTTTCTACTGTTAATCCTGCCCGTCTTACGGTTTCAAAAACATCGATTCCCGCTCCCTCCATAGAGGGCCTGGCGTTTCGGGTATTGCAGCATCCCCCTTGCTTGCCTTCACAAAAACTGCAGAGGGAACAGGGACCAGCCCAAAAAACAAAGGCTTTATAATAACCCGCCTGGAACGCCTCTTTTTCCGCCTGCAGAACCAGGGATTGGAAATCTCCCGTGGGAGGTTCACCCTGAAGAATAAGTGCCCGGGTGTAATCCCTTAACACTTCTTTAGTTTTTTCCGGGGAAGGGCTGTGGGGAGGACAATGGGAATCTCCATATTGTCCACAGCCGTAACGACAGCGCAGGTCTCCCCAGTGGGGGACATGTACCGAGTCCACAGAAATGGGACAGACTTCAGCAAAGCCCAGTTCTTTAATTTCTAAAGCCAATAGAGACCTGGGGTCCAGGGACAGTTTTTCCAGGTCCTTTGGGTCTTTAGCAGCGATGAGCACAGCAGTATCCGACTCCAGGGGGACCAGTCCGGTGCAGAACAGGTTTAATGACTCAAGCTCTTTTTGAATCCACTTTCCTTCAAAAACCTCTCCATTGTACGTGTTGATAAACATGTTCAGGTCAAAAAGAGCGGCTTTTGAGGGAATGTGTTCCCGGAAAAAATCATGGACAACCAGGTATCCCCCCGGCTTCAGGCTTTCTACCGCGCTTTTTAGGTTGTGCCGCCCCTCTTTTTCTCCGTAGGCATGGATAATGTTTGATAAAATCACCAGTTGATAGCGTTCCTTTTCAAAGGGCCAGGGTTCCAGGAGATTGGTTTCTGTAAAAGTAAACCTCTCTCTCAGGCCCTTCTCCTTAAGGCCCTCTTTAGCAAATTGTAAAACTGTAGAAAGGTCCGCCAGAGTAGCCTGAAGGGCAGGAAACTTTTCTAAGAAACCAGCGGCAACAGCGCCGGAACCGGCACCCACATCTAAAATCTCCCCCTCCAGAGGCAGTCCATGAAATATCGGCAGAATTTCCTTTACTTTCATCCGGGCAACAGAGTCCATACCCCGGATATATCTACGGGTCCTCTCCTCCAAAGTTCCTTTCTCTTCCGATGAAAAAGAAACTCTCCCTCCCTTTTTTAGACATTCCGTCAGATCCCGCCACTGAGAAGAAAGATACTTGCGCCAGAGGATGGATTCCCCCTGGTAATTTTTTCTGCCCTTTACCAAAAAGTCAGAAGAAACTTTGGTGTTAAAATACCTTCCCTGGTCAACCACCACCAGGCCCAAAGTACAAAGAACCTTCAAGAAACGCTGCAGCCCTACGGGATCCAGGGCAAGCTCCCGGGAAAGCTCTGTTGATTCCCTGCCCTCTCCCTCCAAGACAGTAAAAATGTCCAATTCAACGGCGGTAAATAAGGCTTCTGAAAACCAATAGCCGGTGGCTAAGTCCTCCAGATACTGGGGGCCTGCCTTTTGGGGATCATGATTAAAATAGGGTGGAAACTTCATGCCGCTGTCACCCTATCTTCGTCCCCGTTTTCAACGGTCTCTTTAAAGTTAGGATTCTTTTCTATGACTTTATGATATTTATACTTAGTCACAGCCAGTGCCGTCCCCTGAACCTCCCCCAGTTGGAGCTTCAGGTTCACAAAGGATTTAAGCCCCGGTTCGTCAAGCGTGTTATTAATAGGATATAACCTCCCTATCACGGGTTTAAATTTCATCTATAGACCTCCTACTTGAAAATACCTGCCGGCAGCTGAAGCAGCACACTCCTTTCCGCAGACCGCACAAACAGAGGAGTCATCTTTCCCTTCCGCTGCCAGCTTATTAAGTTCCTTGGCCTCTAAAGCCAGAGATGCCTGGAGATTTATGTCCTGTTCAACCCGGGCCCGGGCCATTCTTAAATTTCTATCCCAGTCACTGCGGCTTCCCCTGGCCAAATCTGCCGCATGGGCAGCAATTCTGGCAGCAATTACCCCGTCCTTGACATCTTGTTCCGTAGGAAGCCCCAGGTGTTCCGCAGGGGTTACATAACATAAGAAGTCTGCTCCCGAAGCTCCGGCCAAGGCTCCGCCAATGGCAGAGGTAATATGGTCATACCCCGGAGCTATATCCGTAGCCAGGGTGCCCAGTACAAAATAGGGAGCCCCATTACACAGCCTTTTTTGAAGCAGCATGGTAGGTTCTACATGGTGCATGGGAACATGCCCTGGACCCTCCACCATAACCTGAACACCGGCAGCCTGAGCTCTGGCAACTAGTTCCCCGGCAATAATCATACCCTGGAGCTGGGCTCCGTCCAGAGAATCCGCTGTGGAACCTGGACGAATGGCGTCCCCCAGGCTCAAGGTTACGTCATAAGCTTTTAAGATTTCCAGCAGCCGGTCAAACTGTTCATATAGTGGATTCTCCTTGCGATTATGCAGCATCCAGCCGGTCAGGAATGCCCCTCCCCGGCTGACCACATCGGTAACCCTGCCGGTGGTCTGGAGGCGCTTTATTACCTCAAAATTAAGGGCACTGTGGATGGCCATAAAATCTACTCCATCTTCCGCCTGTTGTTCCACCGCTTCAAATATATCCTCCCCGGTCATTTCCACAATACTTCCTCTTTTTTCAATGGCTTGGATGCCTGCCTGATAAACCGGCACACTGCCTACGGCCATATTGGCTTTTTCCAGGGTCTGACTTCTCATCCGGTTCATATCTCCCCCGGTGCTCAGGTCCATAACCGCTTCACATCCGGCCTCCTGGGCAATGGCCAGCTTCCTTTCTTCCATTTCAATCTCATCCCGGTCACTGGAGGTGCCAATCAGAGCATTTACTTTAATTCTCAGGCCCTTTCCAATCCCACAGTAATTAAATTCTTTCCGGTTTCTATTTCTAGGAATCACAATAGTGCCTTGAGCCAGTCCTTCCCGGATAAACTCAACATCAACATTTTCTCGGAAAGCCACCCACTCCATTTCCGGAGTAATGGTACCCTGACGTGCCCATATTACTTGTGTTGTCATTTTTTTTCATCTCCTTTAGCAGTTTATTTTAGCAGTCCCTAAATACTCAGAAACAATTTCCATGGCACAGTATTTGCCGCACATGGCACAGGCAGAGGAGGATTCCTTGCTCCGATCTTTCCTGATCTGTTCCGCCCTCTGGGGATCTATAGCCAGCCTCATCTGCTCTTCCCAGTCCAGTTTCTTTCTAGCCCGAGATAACTCCAGGTCCCATTGATCCGCTCCCTTCAGTCCCTTAGCCAGGTCAGCAGCATGGGCGGCAATTCGGGAAGCGATAACTCCTTCCCGAACCTGTTCAAGGTTAGGGATGCCAATATGTTCTGCCGGTGTTACATAACAGATAAAATCTGCCCCAGCCCAGGCACTTACAGCACTACCGATTGCCGCGCTGATATGATCATATCCTGCTGCAATATCGGTGACTACGGGGCCAAACACAAAATAGGGCGCTCCATGGCATAAACTTTTTTGCAGTATTACCGTAGCCTTCAGTTGATCTAAAGGCACATGCCCCGGCCCCTTGACCATAATTTGCACCCCGGCTTCCCTGGCCCTTCTTACCAGCTCACCAATCACTACCAATTCCTGTACCTGGGGGCCATCCAGGGAATCATGAAGACACCCGGGCCTCATACCGTCGGCTATGCTGATGGTTATATCATAGCGTCGGGCAATATCCAGCACACGATCATAATTTTCATAGAGAGGGTTTTCCTTTTGGTTGTGAAGCATCCATCCCATCAGATGAGACCCTCCATAACTCACCAGAGAGTCAATCCGGTGATCCGTCTTAGCCCTTTCCACAATATCCATGGTCAGGCTTGAATGAAAAGCTAAAAAATCAACGCCTTCAGCTGCCTGCCTTTCAATCACTTCAAATAGGTCTTCTTCTTTCAGGTTTAATGAAGAACCTTGTTTTTCCCCGGCCTCGGCCAGAGCCTGATAAAGGGGCAGCGTCCCCACCGGTCTGGAGCATAATGCCAGAGTTTTTTTCCTCATGGCATCAATATCTCCGCTTACACTTAAATCCATGATAACGTCAGCTCCAAAGTGGATGGCTGCCTGAACCTTGGCTGCCTCTTCCTTCAACACTGCATTCTCTCCATACAGACCAACACTGGCACTTACCTTGGTCTTCAGCCCCGGGCCAATTCCTGTGGGGACTACGCTTTGGTGCAGAGTATTTCTAAGGATTACAATCTTTCCCTCTGCAACCCCCTTCATTACCAACTCCGGAGATACTCCCTCCCTTGATGCCACCTGTTCCATTTCAGAAGTAAAAATACCTTCTGCTGCACTGCATAATAATGTCATTTGTTATTCCTCCTATCTCTTCATAAAATGTGAATACTTTGGCTGCTCTTCCCACTCATGTCCGGTCCAGTCATAGAACAAGGCACATTACATAAAAAAAGTCCACACCAAATAAATTGATGTGGACTTTACCATTATCCTTAAACATCTACAAAACCTTACACACGAGGCAGAGTAGTCAAGTTTCAGGCAGGTTTCCTGACTCACGGATTCGCACCCTTTCCTTCCTTCCCGCCTGCCTTGCCCCATGGGGACGACAAGCGGTGGTTATAAGGTGGGCTACCGTTTACAGTGGCGGGACCGTCCGGGACTTTAACCCGGTTCCCTATTATCCTAAACAGGCACCTGAAACAAAATATTTAATTATTGGTTCAATTCTATAAACTATCCATACATTTGTCAAGAGGGTTTTTTTTACAGATTTCTACCCTCCTTACATTTACTGCCACCAACCCGGGCTAAATTAAGAGCCTGCAGAACCTGCACCCTTAGTTTTTTCAAATAATTTAATAGAACCATCCCCTTGACACTTTGACAGCTTCTCTGTAAACAAACTATATATTCTCTATAAACAAACGAATTACATCGGCTCCACCAATTATTGTCCCCAAGGTACTCCCTAAATTTGTTAAGGCTACTGTAAGTAGAATACGGGTTACCTTATTGGTCCAAAATCCTTTTACAGTAAAAACATCCTCCGATAGGCTTTCAAAAGCTTCTACACTGGGCCGGCTGATATAGGCTTGGACTATCCCCGCAAACCACCCGGCAGCCATGAGTGGATTTAAAGAGCTTAAGGGAGCTACAATAAAGGCAGTAATAATGGTCAGGGGATGTCCAAAAGCAATGGCCGCACCGATTGCTGAAAAAAATCCATTCCACAGCACCCAGCTCACTGTTTGATTGACTCCAGCAGAAGGATTCGCGAAAAAAGTATAACCAATGATAGCAAGAATAATTATTGGTATGGCCCAAGCAATAATTTTAGGTGCTTTGGATTTTGGAGGAAGCTTGGATAAAGCTGCTAAATTATGTTCTTTTTTAATTTCTTCCTTTATCCCGGGAACATGAGCAGCCCCTAAAACTGCAACAACCTTACTTCCCGGAGCTTCTTTTATCTTCTGAGCTAAATATTGATCCCGCTCATCAATCAAAGGAACTTTTAATTTAGGAAAAAACTCTGTAAAATCATTAAGCATAGCATCAAGCATATCTTGAGACTTTATTTTCTCCAGTTCCTCTTCTGAAAAACTCTCGTCATTAAAAATACTAAAGAAAATAGAAAACATAAGCTTAACTTTTCCCCACAGCCCAATTCCATGCCAAATTCGTGAAAAGGTTACCTGTATATTTCTATCGGCCAGTACTAGAGTAGCACCTACTTCTTTAGCTGATTCAATTCCCTGAATCATTTCTTGCCCAGGCTTAATGCCAAATTGCTTTGCCAGCCGCTTTTGAAAAGAAGATATTAAAAGATTAATTAATAGAAGAGTAGCTTTCTTTTCTTTAATAATCTTAAATATGTCCATCTTCTTCCATCTGTCTCTATCCATGACAGTTTGATATCTCTGTTTATCCAATTCTATACAAACACAATCAGGCCTTTCGGCTTCTATAACTTCCTTCACTTGTTCCGCACTTTTTTTGGATACGTGAGCAGTTCCAATGAGTATAAGTTCCCTGCCATCCAAATCTACTCTTGTAATATTTTCTTCAAACATAATAATAGTACCTTCCCTCTACAACAAATTTTATGAATGTTTTATCTCTTTTTTTTAGGGTATAAGACCCCCACCTCTAAGCGTTAGCGTAGGTGGGGCTTTTAATCAGGTGGAGTAGAGTCTCCACCTGATTCCCCGATGTTTCAGCTTGCTGAAACGAGTTCACTGACCACTTTTCTTTTTCTTCATTATACCCTTTTTACGATTATAACCTGGATTAGCATAATAAAAAATTGTGACTTATGAGAATTTTAAAGACATGGGATTAAAAGAGCAGCACATACCCTCCTTTTAAGACTACCTCTATATAGAAAAGAAAGCAAGATAATTAATCACACTTTTTTTCCTTAATATCTCTTTAAATTTTTTCTAATGTATGATACAATATCCCCCATAGGGGGATATTGTATCGGGAGGTGTTTATTATTAATACTCATAACCACGTAAATAAAAAAAGTATTGTAAACAGGATGTCCCGCATCATAGGCCACATGGAGTCTGTCAAAAGGATGGTAGAGGAAGACAGGGAATGCAGTGAAATACTGATTCAGATGTCTGCAGTAAGGTCTGCATTAAACAATGCCGGAAAACTTATTTTAACCGACCATATTAACCACTGTGTAGTGGATGCCATTAAAAACAACGATACCAAAACTTTGGAAGACTTAGATAAAGCCATTGACAAATTTATCAAGTAAATAACCTTAACCCGTATCAAAGGAGTGATAAATCTATGGAATTTCTTTTGAAAACCGTTGTATCCGCCCTGCTCATTGCCCTTGTATCCGAAGTCAGCAAAAAATCTACTGCCTTTGGTGCCATTCTTATTTCCCTGCCCATCACTTCAATGATTGCCATGACCTGGTTATTTGTTGAAACCAATGATTCCGGCAAAGTTTTACAGTTTTCCAACCTTATAATCTGGATAGTAATTCCATCTATCATCTTTTTCATAGTTATGTCTTTTTTACTCCGCTACAACTGCAATTTCTATTTGGCCATGGCGGTATCCTCTGTGGTCATGATCTGCAGCTATTGTCTGTATGTTAAGATTATAAAGTATGTGGGTATAAACATTTAACATTCTTTTATTTTTCACTTACACAGCATAACCAATTTTTCTCTTCCATCAAATCTATAGTAACACTTTTAAAACCGGCTTTCTCCAATAATTCTTTAAGTTTTTCAGGAGTATGTAATATCATCTCACCTGCTGCTGTAAACTTGTCATTTCTTTCTTTAAACGCTTCATTTACATACATTTCATTAACAATAACAAATTTTCCTGAGGACTTCAAAACTCTCCTCACTTCTTGAAAGCATTTAACAAGGCCAGGCCAAAAATAGACTGTTTCCACCGCCATGACAATATCGAATTGATTCTCTTCAAAGGGCATCTTTTCAACGCCAGCATGAAGGATTTCCACCCGGCCTTTAGATATCAGCTGCTTGTTATGTGCTTTTGACCAGTTCACGCAGTCTGGCGAATAATCAATTCCGTAAACCTTACCCCCCACTGCCATGGATGCTAATCTTGCCACGGTGCTTCCTCCACCACAGCCGATGTCCAAAATAATACTGTTTTCTTCAATATGAACTTTTTCTAAGCCCCAACTGGTCAAATGAAAATGGTGCTTGTTCATCTCCTCAACTACCTGCTTCCCCATTTTGCCGGATGGTTTTTTACATTGGTTTAATTTCTTTTCAAGATCGTTCATAACCCATCATTCCTCTTTTACAAATATTTAATACTATCACTGTAGATATCAATAGTTTATGCCAATTATCCCTTAGTTATTTTTAGTTATAGAAAATACTTGGGGCTGCTCTGACTGCTTAAAATTCGCAGGTATTAACCGTTCTTGGAAATGGGATGACATCCCTTATATTGCTTACTCCTGTAATATACATAACTGCCCTTTCAAAACCCAATCCAAAACCGGCATGCTTAACTCCTCCATATTTCCTCAGCTCTAAATACCACCATAAATCTTCTTTTTTAATATTAAACTCAACCATTCTTTCTTCTAACTTTTCTATTCTTTCTTCCCTCTGGCTGCCTCCTATGATTTCTCCTACTCCCGGAACTAATAAATCCATAGCTGCAACAGTTTTTCCATCATCATTCAAACGCATATAAAATGCCTTAATGCCTTTGGGGTAATCAGTTACAAACACCGGTTTATTAAAAGCTTTTTCTGTCAAATATCTTTCATGCTCTGTTTGCAAGTCTTTACCCCATTCAACGGGATATTGGAACTTTTTATTAGATTTCTTTAGTATCTCTATGGCTTTTGTATAAGTTATCTGTTCAAATTGAGAATTTATAATATTTTGCATCCTGTCTTTTAATCCCTTATCCACAAATTTATTGAAAAATTCCATCTCTTCAACGGCATGATCAAGGATGTAACCTATTATATATTTCATCATTTCTTCTGCCAGCCTCATATTATCTTTTAAATCTGCAAAAGCGACTTCAGGTTCTATCATCCAGAATTCCGCCGCATGCCTTGGTGTATTTGAATTTTCCGCTCTAAAAGTTGGCCCGAAGGTATACACATTTCTAAAGGCAAGAGCAAAGGCTTCTGCTTCTAACTGACCGCTAACCGAAAGATTTGTCTTTTTGCCAAAAAAATCTTCAGAATAATTGACATATCCATCCCCTGTAATTGGAGGCTCCTTTGGGTCCAAAGTTGTCACTCTGAATAATTCTCCAGCACCTTCTGCATCATTGGCAGTAATTATGGGTGAATGAAAATAAATAAAGCCTTTTTCTTGAAAAAATTTATGAATAGCGAAGTTAAGCAGTGACCGGACCCTAAAAACTGCCGAAAAAAGATTTGTTCGAGGCCGCAGATGTGCTACTTCTCTTAAAAATTCCCTAGAGTGCCTTTTGGGTTGTATGGGATAATCCTTAGGGGAATCCCCTTCTAAGATAATTTCTGCTGCCTTTATTTCAAAGGGCTGCCTTGTCTGTGGTGTCAGCACAAACGTTCCCCTTACCGTTACAGCTGCACCTGCTCCTAACCCTGCCACCTCATCAAAGTTTGATAGAAACTCCTTTTCATATACTATTTGAATTGAATCAAAATGGGTTCCATCATTTAAAGAGATAAAGCCAAAGGATTTTTGATCCCGGTTACTTCTAATCCAACCGTTTACCTGGATTTGTTTGTTATCAAAACGGTTAGTGTGGCTTACCAGTTGTCGTACTGTTATTTTTTGCATTTCCATTCCTCTTTTTTTAGTTTATTATACCCAAAAACAGGTATAAAAGCCAAATATATTGATGGAATATCCAAATTGTTTTTTCAAATCAAGACTTAAAACTAATATAGTTTTCATTTCACTTACTCCTATTATCAATATAACATCAGAAATTATTATACCTATCCGATATTTCATGCCACAATAACGCAGAGTTAATGATACATACATTAATATTTTTAAGGGGGCGGTAAATATACCGCCCCCCTTCTTAATTACTATCCTCTTTTGCCCTTAAGCTGTCTCTACACTATCTTTTGCTATTACTTATTTCCTGCCCATCAACCCCAATATTTACACTCTGCAGAAGGGCCTTTGAATCTGCCTCCTCCAGGGCCTTTTCCACCAGACCGTACAGCCCGGAGCAGCAGGGGATTTCCATATATACTACCGTAACTTTTTCATAGTTATTGGTTTTAAAAATCTCTGTCAGCTTGGTAAAATACAGTGTGGTATCATCTAATTTGGGACAACCGATTAACAGGGGCCTTCCCTTCAAAAACCTGCGGTGAAAGTTCCCAAAGGCAAAGGGCACGCAGTCTGCAGAAATTACCAGCTGGGGTTTCTTCAAGAATTCCGCCTCAGGGGATACCAGCTTCAGCTTTACCGGCCAGTTGACCAGCTCTGAAAAATCTTCCCCGGCATCATTTGTTTCAATCCCGGCTGGCATTTCTCCCCGGGGGATTTCCTGTTCCACCGTGGATGCACATGCTGTGCTCTCAGTGTCTTTTAGTGTCTCCAGGTATTTCTCCACCGCTTCCTCATCAAAGGGTTCAGCCTCTCTTTCCTCCATGCTTATGGCTCCCTGGGGGCATTCTCCCAGACAGGCGCCTAAACCGTCGCAGTATATCTCACTGACCAGCCTGGCTTTCCCGTCAATAATCTGTATGGCACCCTCGGCACAGGAGGGGACACACTCCCCACAACCATCACACAGATCTTCATCAATTTTAATTATTTCCCGCTTAACTCTGGCTGCCATTTCCGGTTCATCTTTCTGCTCTGTGTTGACAGGAATTCTTTCTCCATAAAGGGTTTCATAAACTACCCGGGCGCTGGCATTTTCAAAGATTTTCTTCTCAACCTCCTCTGCTACCTGAATGGCCTGGTCTGCCGCCAGACGAGGAATCTCCGCTTTCTTGCGTATATTTTGAAAGAGCCTTTCCCCTTCCCCACTGCCATATTGATCCTTGATAACCTTGTAAGTAATGGAGAGCACTACTATCAAAAATTCGGCATTATCCCTCTCGGCAATTTCCCACCCTTTTTCCAGAGCTGCCAAAATCATTTTTGCTGTTTCATCATTTAAGTCATGCTGCACCTCTACCTCCAGCTTCTTCCTCAATGAATCCGGTTTTCCCAGTCCCCGGGCCACATCCCCTAAACACTGTGTGGCAAAAGAGCACCAGGCGGCACAGGACAGGTTAAAATTGGGGTTGGTCACAATTTTTTGACAGTTGGGACACTTTACTCTTATATCAGTTTTCCAAAACTCTATGGGCTGCTCACAGCCCGGACACTTGGCATCCTGAATATCCTCTGGTTTCCAATACCGGGTATCCTGCCCGGGACATTTACTCATAATAGCCATTCGTTCCACCTCCGGATATTGTAATTAAACCTCTTTCCCTGGATTCCAACAAATCTGTTCTTAAATCAGATTAAAGCATACTTCAGTTTTTTTACTATAAGCAAAAGAATAAACATAAGCATCACCCTAAATTAATTAGTTAGTTACTAACTTACTTATTATTATATTCTTCTTTAGTTTCCCTGTCAAGGGAAACTAAAGAATTCTTGCAAAAATAGCTCAGCAGCATCACATAAATTCACTGAGAGGAATGAATTACCACCCACACAGTTTAGCAAACTTGAAAAGGGCAGCCTGTCTTAAAATATGGTAGAATCCTTATTTATCCACACTAGAGAGCATTAACTTTAGCATTTTTAAAATGCCTTTCTTTGCTTATGCTTATAATTTGTCAAGAAAAAAGCATCGGTCGTTTAACCAATGCCTACTTTGTAATGATAATATTTTTGGGAACAGAATATTTTTTTAAAAATTAGTGAAATACCTGTTCTTTTATTCATTTTTTAGGGTATAAGACCCCCCACCTCTAAGGGTTAGCGTAGGTGGGGCTTGTAATCAGGTGGAATAGAGTCTCCACCTGATTCCCGATGTGTTTTGAGCTTGCTGAAACCAGTTCACTTTCGTTACTATGAAAATATATTTTTAATTGCATCTACAATTTGAGCAAAGAAGTCCTTAACAACTTCCCAAAAATCTGTGTCACCACTAATTTCTTGCAGCCTATTCTGGATGCTTTTAGTAATGTCTTCTAACTGCTTGGTTACTTGTCCAAAATCAATATCGATGGAACGCATCTTCTCAAACAAATCTGATAATTTTTGAATGTCTGCTTCACTGAGTTCTAAATTCAATTTATTTAATTGCTCAATAACTATTTGCTCTACTTCTTCACGTGATGCTGGGTTTTGTGCAGCAATTTGTTTTTTGATTTCCGTTAATAACTGGGTGATGCTTTCCTTGTCGACACCCTCTAGATCGGCTAATTCTGTAACAAGTTCTAACTCTTGGTTTGCTACTTCCATTCGGTCTTGATCTAACGATTCACCATCAACATTAAATGCTTTATATATTCCCGTTAAGGCAGAATGTCCAGTTACTTTGACCGGAGACGCGACCTCAACATAGGCATTTTCGACACCGGCTGTCAACAGCGCATTGGCATACATTTCACTAGTAACTTGAGTAATATTCTCCACGCTTACAATTTTAATGACAATACCATGCCCTTCATTTTTACGGGTGATTATGGCTGAAGAATACATGTTTGATCCTCCATCCCCACCAATATACTGTACAAGGTCCGCAGCTGTAACAATATATTCTCTAACCATATCTCGGTCAGTAACATTTAATAATCGCCGCACTTCTTCTTGTTGTGACTCTGACAATGACTCTCCATAGACTACACGAGGTAAACCGTTTTTCTCATCAATACCATCTTCAACTGCCATCACTGCTGCTGTAAAAATGAACATACTTAACATAATTAGTATAGTGCCAATCACTTTTATTTTCAATCGTTTTTTCATTTAACGTAGGCTCCAATCTAATTAAATTTTTAGTAAAACGACCTCCTTTGGATAATTATACCACAACAAAGGTTGTTATTGGACTACCTTAGAATAACTGGTATTAACCGTTCTTGAAATTGAGTTCATCATTCATTCATTCAAGGCTGACCCTTTACTCACTTACTCAACCGTAACACTTTTTGCCAGGTTCCTGGGTTTATCAACGTCACAGCCCCTCATCAGGGCGGCGTAGTAAGAGAGCAGCTGCAGAGGGACCACGGTCAAAAGCGGCATTAAAATGTCCAGGTTTTCGGGGACATAGAACACTTTATCTACTTCAGTTTCTATAGACTTGTTGCTCTTTAATGTCACCGCAATAACATAAGCATCCCGGGCTTTTACCTCCTTGATATTGCTTAAGGTCTTTTCATAAATATTTTTTTGAGTCAACACTGCCAATACCGGGGTATCTTCAGTCACCAGAGCAAGGGTGCCGTGCTTAAGTTCCCCTGCTGCATAGGATTCGGCATGAATGTAGGATATCTCTTTTAGCTTTAAAGAACCCTCCTGAGCTACTGCATAGTCCAAGCCCCTCCCAATGAAGAACAGGTCATCTTTTTGGTAGACAACTCTAGCAATGTCTTCTATTTTTGATGTCTGTTCCAGAATACACTGCACCTGGCTGGGGATGCACCTCAGCCCATCCATAATTTCTTTAGTCTCTTTTTGAGACAGGCTTTCCTTCAACTGAGCAATATAAAGACCCCAAAGATACATAGCCACCAGCTGGGTGATATAAGCTTTGGTAGAGGCCACGGCAATTTCCGGGCCTGCCCAGGTGTAAATAACAGAGTCTGCCTCCCGGGACACGGAGCTGCCGACAACGTTGGTCACCGCCAGAACTTTGGCTCCCATGGACTTAGACAGTTTCATAGCTGCCAGGGTATCTGCTGTTTCCCCAGACTGACTGACTACCATCACCAGGTTTCTCTCCGGGTCTACAATGGGATCCCGGTAACGATATTCTGAGGCCAGTTCTACTTCAACGGGTATACGGGTCAACTTTTCTATAACATGTTTTCCCACCAGTCCTGCATGATACGCAGTGCCGCAGGCTACAATGTTTATCTTGCTTAGATTTTTCAGATATTCTGCTTCTAGAGTAATATCGTTTAACTGGATCCGATAGTTTTCAATGTCTAACCTGCCTTTTAGGGTTTCCTTTATGGCTGGAGGCTGTTCATATATTTCTTTAAGCATAAAGTGGTCAAAGCCGTCTTTTTCCGCTGCCTGCTGGTCCCAATTCACATTGAATACGCTTTTATTTATTTTCTTTCCGGTTCCATTAAAAATTGAAACATCTTCATTTTCTACCACCGCTATTTCATGATCATCCATAATATACGTTTTCCGGGTGTGGTTGAGTATGGCTGGAATGTCTGAAGCAATAAACTGTTCCCCTTTACCTAAACCAATTACTAGAGGGCTCTCTTTTCTAACACAGACAATTTTATCCTCTTCCTGGTCTGTCATGACCGCCATGGCGTATGAACCCTCTACTTTAGAAATTGCCTTTCTAACGGCTTCCAACAGGTCACCCTGATAGAAGTTTTCCACCAGATGGGCCAGCACCTCGGTGTCCGTTTCAGAGCAGAAGATATGGCCCTCTGAAGCCAACCAGCCCTTCAGCTGCAGATAATTTTCAATAATCCCGTTATGGACCACTGCAAAATCACTACTGCAGGCTTTGTGGGGATGGGAATTAACATCTGAAGGACGGCCATGGGTAGCCCAACGGGTATGGCCAATACCAATACTACCCCAGGGAGAATATCCGTTCAATTTCTTTTCCAGGTCATGAAGTCTTCCCACCGATTTTACAATTTCTATATTTCCACCGTTTAGAAGGGCAACTCCTGCAGAATCATACCCCCGATACTCAAGCTTTTTTAAACCTTCTATAAGAATGGGACATGCCTGCTGCGTCCCAATGTACCCGACGATTCCACACATATATTTACTACCTCCGATTTTTATTTATTCTTTGTTTTTAGGATATAAGACCCCTACCTCTAAGCGTTAGCCCAGGTGGGGCTTAAAATCTGGTGGAGTAGAGTCTCCACCTGATTACCCGATTTTAAAGCTTGCTGAAACCAGTTCACTTTTCACCAGCCATTAAGTATAAAAAAAATCCAAAATACGACCACCCCAAATAACATTAAATGTTACTTAAAATGAGCGTTTTTCCGGATTCATCCACCCAATTCCCTTTGTCCTGAAGATTTCTCCACAGCTTTAAAGAATTTTTAACGGTCGTGGCAGACCGGGAGGCACCCGCCGAAAACTCGATAAACCTCCTCCTCGTCAACATGTTGATAAAACATGTTCAGGCGCTTTTAAAAAACATAAATTAAACAACCCGGAAAATGTTTCCTTACCATAAACTCCTGGACTTTTAGTATATTTATTCGTCTTATAGTCACCCCCTGGATTTATTCTTTTTTTATAGTATAACCTCCCCACCTCTATGCGTTAGCGCAGGTGAGGCTTTTAATCAGGTGGAGTAGAGTCTCCACCTGATTCCCCGATTTTAAAGCTTGCTGAAACGAATTCACTAATGAGAAAACTCTTCCTTCAGCACCTTAATAATCTCTTCTGCCATTATATGCAGTTCCTGCTCATTTTGTCCCTCCAGCATAACTCTGACCAAGGGCTCAGTCCCAGAAGGACGAACCAGAACCCTACCTTTGTTACCCAACTTCTTTTCTGCTGCCAAAACAGCTTGGTTAACTCTAGGATTATCCGGTAGATACCCTATTTTCTTTACCTGGGCATTCTTTAATACCTGGGGCAGTTTGGACATTATTTCCGTCAGCTGAGAAAAGGGCCTTCCTTCCAAAACCAAGATTCTAGCTAATGTCAGGGCAGTTAGAATACCGTCGCCGGTAGTATTATAATCTAAGAAAATAATATGTCCCGACTGTTCCCCGCCAAAATTATAACCATCCTTTAGCATAGTTTCCAGGACATAACGATCCCCTACCCTGGTTTTTACAAGCTGTAAACCCACTTTTTCCGCAGCTATATCCAACCCCAGATTGCTCATGACAGTGGTCACAATGGTGCTTTTGTCCAATTTCCCTTGATCTTTTAAATGTTTACCACAAATGGCCATTATATAATCGCCATCAACTACTCTGCCTTTTTCATCTACAGCAATCAGCCGGTCTCCATCACCATCAAAAGAAAAACCCACCTGTGCCCCAAAGGCCTGCACCGCTTCCGCCACCCTTTCAGGGTGAGTAGAACCACAGTTCACATTAATGCTTTTGCCGTCTGAACAATCATTGAGGACAATTACCTCTGCTCCCAGTTCCCTAAAAAGAAATGGTGCAGTATTGTAAACAGCCCCGTTGGCACAGTCCAAAACTATTTTATAACCGGTTAAATCTACTTTTACAGAACTTTTTAAGTAGTCTATGTAATAACGAACTGAATCTTCAAGGGGATACACTCGACCCACCTTTTCCCCTATAGGACGAGGAAGTTCATCGGTATTAGAATAATATAATGCCTCTATTTTTTCTTCCTGATTATCGCTTAGCTTAAATCCCTGGGCATTGAAGAACTTTATCCCATTATCTTCCAAGGGATTATGGGAAGCGGAAATCATAACCCCTCCATTTGCTTTCAGATGTTTAATCAGGTAAGCCACCCCAGGAGTTGATATAACCCCCACCGTATAGACATTTACCCCCAGTGAAGTCAACCCTGAAATAATGGAACCTTCCAGCATATCCCCGGATATTCTGGTATCCTTACCTACCACCATAAAGGGTTTTTCTTCTTCCAAAGTAAGATAATAAGCTGCTATTTTAGATATTTTAAAGACCAGTTCGGGGGTAAGTTCACTGTTGGCTACCCCTCTGATCCCATCTGTTCCAAAAAGTTTCCCCATAAAAGCTTCCTCCTCAAACTTCCATTATTATATCATATAACTATTCATCTTTGGTACCTATTACAACATTTACCAAAATATTACTCTCTGTTTTTAAGCTTGTCCCAAGAGGAACCTCCAGTTCCACTTCATAAGTAAAGCTCTCCTCCCTACCTTTAAGGCTTATCGGTAGGCTCTTCACTGTTTCAAAATTTTCCAAAATTGTCTTGAGCCCTACAAGAAATACAGTTTGGGGATATGCCGTCACCTCTATAATCTCCAGGCCTTCCGGTAGTTCCCCTTCCATAACCACTTCAATGGGAAACTGTTCCTCCGGTAAATGCACATTTACGTAAACTTCCACCTCCGCCGGCTGAATCTCCAGGCCCTCAATTTCTCGCCCTTGAGCATTTACTACCTTTAGAGGAAGTATCTTCTGAATATCCGAATCAGCACCCTCTACATCTATTATTACCATGACTTCATCCACCAGGGAATGCCTGCTCCGGCTGCCTTTTATCAGTACATTTTGAGGATCCACCATAACTTCTCCCGTAACATATCCTTCAACCGGTTCCCCCGTCAGTACCGGCACCACTTCCATCTGGCTGGTGATTACCTCTTCTATAACTACAGTAACTCTGGAGGGGCTAATCTTTTGAATTCTTAAATCAGGAGGAGCAGTACTTTTTACCGGCACAACATGCTCTCCTTCCTTCAGCCCACTGAGATCTACAAATATTTCCATATCCTCCGGTGCAATCTCTGCCAATGCCTCAGAACTGCCCCGCACCATAAAGTCTACCTCCCGCTCCATCTCCGTTATCACATGATATTCCGCCAGGTTGTGAACCACAATAGGAACCCTTGCAAAAGGCCTGCTGAGGTCATTACCGGCTGCATCACGGGTATCCCCGGTAATGTAGAACCATATTATAAAAGCTAAAAAGATTGCTAATATTTTTGCCGCTGTGTTGTTTTGTAATAGGCGGTCAATCATTTAAGAGGACCTCCACTGCCAGAAATAAGTACTATTAGAAGGGGGCTTAAAAAAGTTTAAAAGCATTTTTACCAGTGTTTTATTATCTAAATACCGGGTCAATTTTCCATTGTTGGCTAAGGAAACTGCTCCAGTCTCTTCGGAAACAATGATGGAAACGGCATCGGACTGTTCCGATATACCTAACGCTGCCCGGTGACGAGTACCCAACTCCTTACTCAGGTGAGGATTCTCAGTCAGAGGAAGATAGCAGCCGGCGGCCATTATACGGTTTCCCCGTAATATTACTGCTCCATCATGAAGAGGGGTTCGGGGCATAAAAATGTTGATTAGCAGTTCTGCAGATACCAGGCTGTCAATACGAATTCCGGTTTCAATAAATTCATTAATACCCGTCTGCCTTTCCAAGACGATCAAAGCCCCTATTCTATTCTTAACCAATACCTGAATACATTTTATAATTTCTTCTGCGGTCTGTTCTACATCCCTTTCGCCACACTGGTAAGAGGTCCGTACAAAAATTTTGCCCCTACCCAACTGTTCCAGCCCCCTTCTTAATTCAGGCTGGAAAACGATGGGTATGGCAATTATCCCAATGGTCATAACCTGCCGCAGCACCCAGTCTATTGCGGTCAACCCCAGCTGACGTACCACTACAGTGACGATAAGAAGAAGAATTAAACCCTTTAATAACTGAACCGCTCTGGTCCCCCGGATTAAAATAATCAATTTATAAACAATAAAAGCAATAATGGCAATATCTAAAACATCCCGCCACCCAAATTGCATAACAATAACCTGGATTTGTTCCAGCATTATGTTTTGACCCCCGTCTATATCTCTTTATCCTTTAATATTTCTACTAAGATTTTGAAAAAACCTTCTGCAATTTGTTAAAGTTTCTGTTAAATATTAAGAAGTTTTTTAAATTTTTGATTATCTTTTAAAATATTCCTTGGTAAGCTTTACTACTAAACCGCTAAGGCCCACCAGTCCCACCAGGTTGGGGACAGCCATGAGGCCGTTTAAGGTATCAGCCAGATTCCAAATCCCCCTCAAACCACCCACTGCACCCACCAGGATAAAAGGGATCCAAACCTGCCGATATCTCAGGGAAGCTCTGGTTCCAAAAAGAAATTCAAAACACTTTTCACCGTAAAAAGACCAGGCCAAAAGAGTGGTAAAGGCAAAAAAGATCAGCCCAAATGCTACAATTAGGCCTCCAGGACCAGGCAGCCCCCGGTTAAAAGCTTCTGTAGTCAGGGCAGCCCCCTCCAGTCCTGATTCTATAGAACCGGTCACCAAAATAACCAAAGCAGTCAGGGTACAGATTACCAGGGTATCAATAAACACTTCTATAATGCCCCAAGCCCCTTGGGCTGCCGGATGGTGCGTCCTGGCGGAGGCATGGGCGATGGAAGCGCTGCCAAGCCCCGCTTCATTGGTGAAAATACCTCTGGCTACCCCAAATCTTACTGTCTCCCTTATTCCAGCTCCCACAAAACCGCCTGCTGCAGCTTCCGGAGTAAAAGCCAGGTTGAAGATGCTGGCCAATGCTCTGGGAATAAATTCCATGTTCAATAGTAAAATAGTGACTGCCCCCAGTACATATATCAGAGCCATAACAGGCACCAGTTTCTCCGTAAAGGAGGCGATTCTCTTAATTCCTCCTAAAATTACCGCTCCCGCTATCACCGCCAGGATTATACCCGTCATAAAGGGAGGAACGCCAAAAGCCAAATTTACAGCATCCGCCACCGAATTGGCCTGCACCATGTTCCCAATACCAAAGGCTGCCAGGGAGCCAAAAAAAGCAAAGAGCACCGCCAAAATGCGGCTATTTAACCCTTTTTGCAAAAAATACATAGGGCCGCCTACAATGCGGCCACCGGGCTTCTTTTCCCGAAAATGAACAGCCAGAACAATTTCACTGTACTTGGTTACCATTCCAAAAAAAGCAGAAAACCACATCCAAAACATGGCACCTGCCCCTCCCAAGGAAATTGCCGTAGCTACACCGGCAATGTTACCTGTGCCCACAGTAGCCGCCAGTGCTGTAGTCAAGGCCTGAAACGGTGAAATGTCCCCTTCGCCTTTTTTTTGATATATAAACCCCGAAACAATACTTTTAGCTATAAGCACGATTTTTGTCACCTGAATAAAACCGGTGCGGTATGATAGGTAAACCCCGGCACCCAATATTAAAATAATAAGAGGCATACCCCATACAATTTCATTTAACGCCTGATGAATATGAGCAAACAATTCTAACATGGAGAAGGCCGGATTTTTCATTTCAAACTGATCTCCTTTGAATTCATTTATATCTATTCAAATTCTATGCCTAATCCCCTGATATAATACTTGCTCTTCTCCGGCCATATTTCATTATTTTTTATATGACTATGCTTTTAGCTTACCCTAAAATTAATATTTTTTCACCACACTTCCTGCATTTATGGTCATCATCAATCCCCTGATTTTTTATAGAAAAGCCCCTTCTGTTAATCAACAGCAAACCGCACCTGGGACAATAGGTGCTGGCATAGTCGCTTTCAAATAGATTACCGATATAAACATAGCGGAGCTTTTCCAGTGCAATTTCCCGAGCCTTTTTTAATTTCTTTTCTGATGTGGCTTCCTTCTCCATGCGGTAGCTTGGATAATAACGGGAAATGTGAAGGGGAATATCCGGGCTTATTTTAGCAATCCATTCAACCATCCTTTGAATATCATCATGGGAATCATTTAATTCCGGAATCAACAGGTTGGTGACTTCCACATGACAGTGGGATGCTGCCAGTTCCACCGCCTTCATTACCGGCTTCAGGCTGCCGCCGCAGTATTTTTGGTAAAACTCTTCTGTAAACCCTTTAATATCAATGTTCATAGCATCTATGTAAGGAAGCAGCTTTTCCAGGGGTTCGGGATTAATAAAACCATTGGTGACCAGCACATTTTTCAATCCCTGCTCCTGAATCAACCGGGAGGTGTCGTAGATAAATTCGTACCAGACCGCAGGTTCATTATAAGTAAATGCTACTCCCAGCCGTTGTTCCACGGGAACCCTCTTCTCCATAATTTCCGTAATATCTTCAGGGGTTACCATAACTGTATTGGCCGCCTCAAACTGCTGGGCAATATTCCAGTTTTGGCAGAATTGACAGGTAAAATTGCAGCCCACTGAACCTATAGAAAAAATATGACTTCCGGGGTAAAAATGATAGAGAGGTTTTTTTTCTATAGGATCCAAACAGTAAGAAGCACAGACCCCGTAATTCAGGCTGAACAACTTTCCATCCTTACAACCCCTGACTCTGCATTTTCCCCTTTCGCCTTCCTTAATACGACAGTAATGGGGACATAAACGACAGAATACCGATTCTTTTTTCTGGTCGAAGAAATAAAACCCGGCTTCTTTGACATGCTTTTCCCCAAACATAAATAATTCCTCCCTGTTATTGATGTAATAATTAATAATGTCTTTTCACTTCAAAACGGTATAGCTCAACCTGCTCCCGGGATGTGATCCCGGCCTTTTCCCGGGCTATAGCCAGCTGTTCATCTACCGTATTCACCCCCTCAAGTTGAGGGAGCAGCAGCCCTTTTTTAGAACCACTTTTTACGATTACTCCATATTTTTGAGGATCCAGTTCATCCTGTCCCGTCACCGGTTCCGGAGGCATTAATATGTCTACAGAAATTACTAAGTAGGGAAGTTCCTCGGGACTGACAGGAGGAAAACGAGGGTCAGATAAACCTGCACTCAAAGCATTCTGCTGTATTTCTTCGGCAATGTTTTTCCGGGTAGGTTCAATGGTACCGATGCAACCCCTAAGCTGTCCCTGTTTTTTGATAGATACAAAAACACCGGCCTTATCCTTCAGTTCCTCCGGCAGTGGACTGGGCGCTTGAGGTTTTTCACCCTTCTGCACAGCTTTTTCTAATGTATCCCTGGCAAGCTTTACATAAATGCTTTCACAATCATGAACAACTTTCAACTTTTCCTGCTCCAACCTATAGTAACGGTCCCCCGCTTCATTTTCCTTTCTAAACTGACCGGCCTTAAGAATACCTACCAGGTAGCCTACCCCAAAGGGTCCTTCGTAAGATATAATATGAGACTCTACCTTACATCCATCCAATGATCCCAGTGCCATGATAATTGGCCTTAACCCACATTCCGCAGCATTTTTAACCAAATTATCATCCATGGAAATAATTTCCTCCACCCGGTATTCCTCCAACAGCTTCTTAAGCTTCTGATCAAATGCCTGACCGGCAGGATGGTACTGGGCCGGAGCCCCGGGAATGAGACAGTGAGACAGATCCCCGCTGGCCAGAACCGCAATTTTTCTGTCTGCCCTATGCGCTGCCATCTGAATCGCCTTCCCAAAGGAATATAGTTCCGGATAACTTAAAAAACCAATAGTGATATGTACAAATGAAGCTTTAACCAGCTGCTTCTTAAGAAAATACATGGGTACTAAGGCCCCATGGTCCAATTCCAGAGACAGATCATACTTTTTAGCCTGCTGTTTATCCATCTCAATCCCCAGCACCTGTTCCTTAGCTGCTTCCTCTATAATATATTTAACCATTTCCAGGTCATTAGGCACTTGAATTATGACCTGGGGAGCCCCGAACTGCTCCATGGAACCTGTTAATTCATCTTCACCGGTTACAGCCACCGCATCCCTAAAAACAGGTCCGTGAGGAGTAATAATAACTACAGTTTCCGGTTTACTTATTTTAACTTGAGCTGCCAGTTCTTGAAGAGATTTTACAGTGTTCTGTACTTTCTCCGCTTCTAATCCCCCCACCTCAGGGATGATTAAAGGTGGATGAGGGGTTATCCCAACCATTACAATATTATTCATATAAACCTCCCCTTAATTCTTGTTATGCAAGGGTTGAATTGTCTTTAATCAGCTTTATCCCCAGCATTGTTAGACCCATTATATATACAAAAAATGGTTGGTGCAAGTTTTGAAGTGAATCATATATTTAACTTAAAAAAGAACGGCTAATTGCCGCTCCAGAATTTTTTCTATACATTTACAGGACAGTATTCCTTTTTTAAAAAAGATGTAAAAAAAAAGAAATTAATCTGACTCAAAGTAATTCACCAGACCCCCGTAAATACTCCAGGCCAATTTTATTTGGTATTCTGGGTCCATTAAAAGCCTGGCTTCGGTAGGATTAGACAAAAAGCCTAATTCGATTACAACTCCAGGCATAGAAGATTCCCGAAGAAGAACATAATCACCGGGCTTTATCATTCTATCCGTATTCTGAAGAACCCTGATCATCTCCTTTTGGATTAGCTCAGCCAAAGCTTTTCCCTCTTCGTCCCCCTCCTGGTAAAAAGTCTGGGCACCGGACCAATAACTAGAAGATATTGCATTAGAATGAATGCTGATAATTAAGTCAGCTTTGCTCTCTTCAATAATAACCAGACGATTTTTCATGTCCAGCTTCTTTTTTGGGCCTGCTGCAGCCTGTAAAAAATCCATATCAATTTCCCGGGTCATCACCACCCGGGCTCCACCCTGCTGAAGGTAATCCCTTAAAACCAGAGAAATCGCCAGGTTAACATCCTTTTCTGCAAAATCATTCCTTCCAACTCCCGGATCGTATCCACCATGTCCTGGATCCACCACAATTGTTCTGCCCTGCAGGGGCAAAAAAGTGACTGCCGATTCAATATTTTTTTTAGCAAAATTCCACACCATTGAACTGCCTATCATTAAAATAAATAATAAAATAATGGCCAATTTTTTGGAACGCTTTTTTGGAGAAAAGAAATATACTATTTTCACTCTACTCCATCCCCACCTTAACTAAATTCTTTGTTATAATCTATTATATGAAAACGAGAATAATACCTGACTTTGTAAACATATATCCCTAGTGTTATAATTAATGGTGGACTCATTTCAGCAAGCTGAAACAATCGGAGAATCAGGTGGAGTCTCTACTCCACCAGTTTTTAAGCCCCACCTACGCGAACGCTAAGAGGTGGGGGTCCTATATCCTAAAAAGAGATAAATTTCAGGGAGAACAAACATGTCCCAAGACAGGGAATTATCATCTGAACAAAAGGAAAAGGAAAGTGTTTACAAGAAGTTTCTACATATTTTTATTATCTTTTTTAAAATAGGTGCCTTTACCTTTGGGGGAGGACTGGCTATGCTGCCTTTAGTTAAGCAGGAGATTGTAGATAAAAAGAAATGGGTATCCCCCCAAGAGTTTGTGGACATTGTGGCCGTTGCCATGACCGCTCCAGGTGCCATCATTATAAACAGTGCAGTATATGTAGGTTATAAGATTATGGGTGCTTTTGGCTCACTGGCAGCTGTTCTAGGTGCTGCAATCCCTTCCTTTACAGTTATTTTAATAATTGCTGCCTTCTTCCTGCAGTTTCAGAATCTTCCCGGGGTTGAAGCGGTGTTCAGTGGGATTCGCCCGGCAGTGGGAGCTTTTATTGCCGCTGCTGTCTTTAAAGTTGGCAGGCCCACTGTAACCAATATAAAAAGCCTGGCATTTATTATCTCGTTCTTACTGATTGCCCTGTTTTTAGAGTTCAATCCTATATTAATCATTGTAATAGGGGTCCTCACCGGTTTATTATTTTATCGAAATGAAGAATAGCACGGGGGATTGTTTATGCTGCTTTTAAATATTTTTATGAGCTTTCTAAAGGTAGGTTTGTTCAGTTTTGGAGGAGGCTATGTAATGCTGCCCCTTATTGAAAAAGAAGTGATTCGGACAAACGCCTGGCTCACCTATAATGAATTCATAGATATTATTGCCATAGCAGAGATGACCCCAGGGCCCATCGCCATTAACCTGGCTACTTTTGTAGGTTTTCGGGTTGGCGGCATCCCTGGAGCCCTGGCTTCAACCCTGGGGGTAGTCCTCCCTTCCTTCGTTATTATCCTAATTATTGCCCGGTTTTTACAGAAGTTTTATAAGCTCCCTTTAGTCCAGGCAGCCTTTAAAGGGCTTAGGCCAGCTGTCATTGCTTTGATCAGCCTGGCAGCCATCACTATTATCCAGTCCACTGTTACCCTGGAAGACCTGAGAAGCGTTTTCATCGCTCTAGGAAGTTTTTTACTATTAAGTTTAACCCGTCTTAACCCCATACTAATCATCATGGCAGCCGGCGTTGCGGGTTTTATATTATACGGTTGAACCTCCTACTACACATGTGCTTAGAGGTGGGGCCTTTAAGGTTTCACTTTCAAAAACATCTAAGAAAAAGCTCTGTTTTAATGATTTTGCTATATTTAGTATGATTAATTTTTCTAAAGAAAGGAGGACTGGATATGACTGTCCCCAAAAAAATTGAACCCCTCCAGTGCGGACTTATTTTTGGCATAGCAGGGGGTGCCACTTTTGCTATTTCTGCAACTTACTTTAATTACTTGAGAGATGGGAGTTATTCCTGGATAGGCCTTGTGGGTGGTATCGTATGGTTTATAACTACTATGGCAATTTCACTTTATGCCTCAAAAATCTCGAAAAACAAGTAATTTTTTCAAAATAAGTACAATAAAAAAATACCAGCGCTCACTGGTATTTTTCTCTTTATCTTTTGGAAAACTGAGGGGCTCGTCGAGCTTTTTTTAGTCCATATTTCTTTCTTTCCGTCATTCTGGGGTCCCGGGTCAAGAAACCTGCTTTTTTTAGCATGGGACGCATGTCCTGATCCGCTAACAAAAGGGCCCTGGCAATTCCGTGCCGGATTGCACCTGCCTGACCGGAGTTTCCGCCCCCCTCAACCTTGGCGATTACATCAAAACTATCAATTGTTTTTGTTAAAGTCAGGGGCTGTTTTACAATAAGTTTAAGGGTTTCCAATCCAAAATATTCATCCAGGGGTAAATCATTTATAATTATGCGACCGTCGCCGGGAACCAACCGGACCCTGGCAACTGATCTTTTCCTTCTTCCAGTTCCATAATACTGTACCTGTGCCATTTCTCTCCTCCTTTCTTGAGAAATCTAAAAGGTCATCTAAAAGCTCCAGACTTCAGGTCTTTGAGCTTCTTGAGTATGTTTGTCGTCCCGGTACACTCTTAACTTCTTTAACATCGCCCTTCCTAGACGATTATGGGGAATCATTCCTTTAACAGCCTTATACATGGCCAGTTCAGGTTTTTGTTTCATAAGAACATCATACCCTATCGTCTTTAATCCGCCGGGATATCCGGTATGACGGTAGTATTTTTTCTGCTGCAGTTTACTTCCTGTCAACAGTGCTTTTTCTGCATTGATCACGATTACATGATCCCCTGTATCCACGTGGGGCGTAAATATGGGTTTGTGTTTGCCTCTTAGAAGCCGGGCAACTTCAGTAGCAACTCTTCCCAAGGGTTTGCCTGCAGCATCAATGATGTACCATTTTCTTTCCACTTCATGTGCTTTTGCCATTTGAGTAGTACGCATATATTATCCCTCCTTTAACACCGCTTTTAGCTGGGGTAATGTTTTTATAATTTAATCCACACAAACGTATTTTATTATAATTTAACCTTAACTGTCAAGTAGAAGCCATTTTAAATGACTACATTTATCCACTTTAATTTTATCTAATAGTATACTTTTTCTAAACAAAGCCCTCTGGCCGGCACTGTGGGACCAGCTGCCTGCCTGTGCCCCGAGGTAATAATTAAAGAAACATCCCGGGGACTCATTCTACCCTTACCTGTTTCCAAAAGGGTTCCGACAATAATTCTGACCATATTATAGAGAAATCCATCCGCTTCAATAACAAAACGCAGCATATGGCCTTCCTCTTCCCAAAAAGCTTTTTTTATTTCTCTCTCTTTATTTTTTACACAGCTTTTAGATGAACAAAAAGCTGAAAAATTATGTTTCCCCAAAAAATATTTCGAAGCCTGGTCCATACTACTGACATCCAAGGGTCCTGGCAGATGATATGAATAAAGACGATTCATTACTGAATGAAATTCTGCCTGATCTACAAGATATGAATATATTTTACTCCTGGCATCAAACCGAGCATGAAATTCTTTTGAAACAATTTCCGCCGTTAAGACCCTGATATCACCTGGAAGCAGAGAATTTAGAGCATAGGAAATTCGGTCTATGGGAATTTCAAAGGGAGCATAGTAATTTGCCACTTGACCCCGGGCATGAACTCCGGAGTCGGTCCTTCCAGATCCAGTTACTGGAGTAACATCACCATAGACTCTATGAAGGGCTCTCTCTAAAACCTCCTGAATACTTATGGCGTTTCTCTGCCTTTGGAATCCATGGTAGAGGGTACCGTCATAGGCCAGGGTAAGTTTCACATTCAACATATCCCTTCCACCCCTTAACCAACAGATAATAAATACATACTACCGGCTGCATCCACTATAGCCCAGTCACGATAAACAGCATAAAAACACTGGCCACAAAGGTTAATGCATAGTAGTCCCTGGGGGAAAGCTGCAGATTATGCAGTCTGGTTCTACCTTCCCCACCCCGGTAACATCTGGCTTCCATGGCTGAAGCCAATTCATCAGCTCTTCTAAATGCACTTACAAACAGCGGCACCATCAGTGGGATCATGTTCCTGGCCCTCTCCACAATGCTGCCCCGGTTAAAGTCTGCTCCCCTGGCTAACTGCGCTTTCATAATCTTATCACTTTCTAAAATCAGTATAGGTATAAAGCGCAGTGAAATAGTCATCATCATAGCCACCTCATGAGCAGGCACCCCAATTTTTTTCAACGGGCTCAGCAGATACTCAATCCCGTCAGTCAAGGCAATGGGCGAGGTAGTCAAGGTTAATAAGGAAGTAGTGATTACAAGTATTATCAACCTCAGTGTCATGAATAGGCCGGTCACTAACCCATCGGCTTCTACAGTTAAGGGTCCTATGGACAATAATACCTCTCCTCCCTTAGTGAAAAAAGCATGAAGGAAAAGAGTAAAGCTGATAATAATTAATATAGGTCTTAAACTTTTTAAAAAAAATCTTACGGGAAGCCGACTTCCCTTTATCATCCCCAAAGTGATTATCCCAATGAAAAAAAACCCATAGAACGTCTTCACAAAAAATATTAACACCATATAAAAAAACAATAACACTATTTTCATGCGTGGATCCAGGTCGTGCAGTAAAGATTTTGCCGGATAATACTGTCCCATGGTAATATCTTTAATCATGGTTTTTCACCCTGCTTTTCCAGAAACTCCGTTACTATTTCTCTCCTGGCTTCCTCTACACTAAAAACCTCAGTCCTGACTCCTTTGCCTTTATTTTTTAGCTCCAGCATCAGTCGGGTGACCTGAGGTATCCCTAGCCCTATTGACATTAATTTTTCTGCTTCTCTAAAAACCTCCGCGGGGCTTCCATCCATTACAATTTGACCCTTCTCCATAACCACCAGTCGATTGGCCAACTGGGCTACCTCTTCCATGTTATGGGAAACAAAAATCACCGTTATGCCAGCTTGTCGGTGGAATTGTTTCACCTGCTCCAGAAGCATTTTCCTGCCCCGGGGATCAAGCCCGGAGGAAGGCTCATCCATGACCAGGATTTCCGGCTCCATGGACAATACTCCTGCCATGGCAGCTCTCCTCATTTCACCCCGGCTGAGGTTAAAGGGAGAACGTCCGCTAAACTCCTTAAAATCAAGGTTAACCATCTTCAGTGCTTTTTCTACCCTTCGTTCCACTTCTTCCTCCTTCAAGCCCATTTTCCTGGGGCCGAAGGCCACATCTTCAAACACCGTCTCGCCGAAGAGCTGTTCTTCAGGATACTGAAATACCAATCCAACCTTCTGTCTAATTTCTCTCCAGTCTACTTCCTGCTCCCCATAAAGATCCCTGCCCTTAAACAGTACAGTTCCCTCCGTAGGTTTCAAAAGTCCGTTCAGGTGCTGCACCAATGTAGTTTTTCCTGAACCGGTGCGGCCGATCAGGCCTAAAAAATCCCCCTGGCAGACCTCCAGGTTTACTTTATTCAGAGCCCAATGCTCATAAGGGCTTCCGGACATATAAATATGGGTCAAATCCTTTACCTGGATGAGCATAAATAGTTCACCAGTTCCTCAGTTTCTAAAATATCTTCCGGCAGTTCATGAAATCCCTGTTCCTTTCGTAAGAGAAGTGCCAATTCGGTTACCTGGGGGACATCTAAACCCAGTTCCCTTAATTTTTCTACCTGGGGAAAAATTTTTCTGGGAGACCCCTCCATGACAATTCTTCCCTGCTCCATAACCACAATACGGTCAGCAGTCACGGCCTCTTCCATGAAGTGCGTGATATAAACCACGGAAATATTTTCATTCTCATTCAATTCCTTTACCGTCTGAAGCACTTCCAGTCGGCCCTCTGGATCCAGCAGTGCCGTAGGCTCATCTAAAACTAAACACCGAGGGCGCATAGAGATTACTGCGGCAATAGCCACCTTTTGTTTTTGTCCCCCAGACAGAAAATGAGGAGGCCGTTTTGCTAGCTCTGGAATTCCTACTCTTTTTAGGGCTTCATCTACCCGTTCCCTAATAATTTTTGAAGGAAGCCCTAAGTTTTCCGGACCGAATGCCACATCATCCTCCACCGTGGTGCCTACAATTTGATTGTCTGGATTTTGAAATACCATCCCTGCATTTTGTCTGATCTTCCAAAGGCTTTGGGGATTATCCGTGGACAAGTTGTCCACTATTACTCTGCCCCTGGAGGGGATTAGAAGGGCATTTATTAGTCTGGCCAGTGTGGACTTTCCAGAACCATTATGTCCCAACACCACCAAAAACTCCCCTTCTTCAACTTTTAAGGTGACATCCTCCAGGGCTAAAACCTCATCTTCCCTGCCTTGATTATAGATATAACTAACCCCTTGAAACTGGATTATTTCCTGCAAATTTAATCACCTTATTCTATTGAATCTTAAATTACACCAATTCAAGGATGGCCATAGGGGCAGAATCTCCCCTGCGGGGCCCTTTTTTTAACACTCTGGTGTAGCCACCCTGACGGTCCTCATATTTGGGCGCAATATCGTGAAACAATTTATATACGGCATCTTCGTCCAGCATATAGCTTAAAGCCTGGCGCTGAGCATGCAGATCGCCCCTCTTGCCCAGGGTAATCATCTTATCAGCAATTCTTCTAACAGTTTTTGCCTTGGCCTCTGTAGTTTCAATTCTTTCCGCAAGTATCAAGGAGGTAACCATATTTCTAAGCATTGCCCTCCGCTGATTGCTGCTGCGGCCAAATTTCCTGTAAGCCATTTTCATTCCACCTTTCCTTATTCGTTGCTGGCCTTTAAGGACAGGTTCAACTCTGCCAGTTTGTTCTGTACCTCTTCTAGAGATTTCTTACCCAGGTTACGTACTTTCATCATATCGTCTTCGGCTTTAAGAATGAGTTCCTGTACGCTGTTAATGCCTGCCCTTTTCAGACAGTTGTAAGAACGAACTGACAAGTCAAGTTCCTCTATGGTCATTTCTAAAATTTTGCCCTTTTCATCCTCTTCTTTTTCCACCATTATTTCCACATCGTTAATTTCCTTGGTGAGGTTTACAAAGAGATTGAAATGTTCGTTGAGTATCTTGGCGCCCAGGCTGATGGCTTCGTCCGGTCGGATACTTCCGTCGGTCCATACCTCTACCGTAAGCTTATCATAGTCGGTTATCTGACCTACTCGGGTATCTTCTACCTGGTAATTTACTTTGCTGATAGGAGTAAAAATGGAATCAACGGGAATGATACCAATGGGCTGGTTAGGTTTTTTATTCCTTTCCGCCGGGATATACCCTCTTCCATTTTCTGCCACAATCTCCATATAGAGACTGGCCCCTTTTTCCAGAGTAGCAATGACCAGATCAGGACTCAATATTTCCACCGAGGGAGGTAATTTAATATCCCCAGCAGTAACAACCCCATCCCGATCCGTTTCCACAATTAAAGTCTGTGGTTCGGAATCACTAATTTTCATGGACAATTTTTTTAGATTGAGGATAATCTCAGCAGTATCCTCCAGTACTCCGGGGATAACTGAAAACTCATGCAGAACACCCTCAATTTTGATGGAAGTTATTGCAGATCCAGGAAGGGAAGACAAAAGAATTCTTCTCAGGGAATTCCCTAAGGTGATTCCGTATCCTCTCTCCAAAGGCTCTATTGTAAATTTACCATAAGAGTTACTCTCGTCCGTATAGACACACTCAATTCTCGGTTTTTCAATTTCAATCATTCAATCAAACCTCCTCTAATAAGTTCATAAAAACCTTCTGAGGGGCATATTTTTAACGGGAGTAAAGTTCGATAATTAAATGCTCACTGATAGGAATATCAATTTCCTCTCGAATAGGCAGACGAACTACCCTGCCCTTCCAGTTTTCTGCATCCAATTCCAACCATTCCGGCTGGGACCTTTGTTCAGCAATTTCCCAAAGCTCCTTAAATCTGGGGGAGTTACGGCTTTTTTCCCGTACAGAGATTTCATCCCCAGGGCTTACCAAATAAGATGGAATATTCACCTTATGATTATTTACCCGGAAATGGCCGTGGGTAATCATCTGTCTGGCTTCATTCCTAGAGCCGGCAAAACCCAAACGGTAAACTACGTTGTCCAGCCTGCTTTCCAGGATCTGCAGCAGAGTTTCCCCGGTTACCCCTTTAATTCGCTCAGCTTTCTTAAAATAGTTTCTAAACTGTTTTTCTAAAACTCCATAGATTCTTCTGGCTTTCTGTTTTTCCCTTAACTGTAGTCCAAATTCTGATACTTTGCCCCGCCGGGACTGTCCATGCTGACCGGGGGCATATGTTCTCCGGTCAACGGCACACTTATCTGTGTAGCACCTTTCACCCTTTAAATAGAGTTTTAGTCCTTCACGGCGGCAAAGTCTGCAAACAGACTCTTTGTATCTCGCCATACGTTACTGTTGCACCTCCTTAGATATTTCTATTTATACCCTTCTTCTCTTGGGCGGCCGGCATCCATTATGAGGTATAGGTGTTACATCCTTAATGAGATTAACCTCAAGACCTGCTGCCTGCAGCGATCTGATGGCAGCCTCTCGACCTGCTCCGGGCCCCTTCACAAAAACCTCTACCTCTTTCAATCCATGCTCCATAGCTGCCCTGGCTGCGGCTTCAGCTGACATCTGGGCGGCATAAGGTGTAGACTTTCTGGAACCTTTAAATCCTACCGTCCCTGCGCTGGCCCAGGATATGCTGTTACCCTTCAAATCGGTAATAGATATTATAGTATTATTAAAGGTTGACTTGATATGAGCCACCCCATGTTCAATATTTTTACGCTCACGACGACGGGGTCGAGCGGTTCTTCTTTTGGCCATTCATTGTCCCCCCTTTATATTTTCTTTCTCCGGATTCCTACAGTACGCTTAGGGCCTTTTCTGGTCCGGGCGTTATTTTTTGTGGTTTGTCCCCTTACCGGTAACCCCCGGCGATGGCGAATGCCCCGGTAACTTCCAATCTCAATGAGCCTTTTTATGTTCATGGTTACTTCCCGACGAAGGTCTCCTTCGACTTTGTGCTGTTTCTCAATTATATCCCTGAGTCGAGCAATTTCATCCTCCGTAAGATCCCTAACCCGGGTACTGTCTTTAACCCCGGTCTCACTTAAGATATCTTGAGAAGTTTTCCTCCCAATCCCATATATATAGGTAAGGGCAATCTCCACCCTTTTATCTCTTGGTAAATCCACTCCGGCTATTCTTGCCACATTTCCACCTCCTTTTAGTTATAAAAGTAGACAAATTAATAAAGTACCCCTTTTTAACATAAAATATACATAATTATTAGCAGCTAACCCTGTTTTTGTTTATGCTTAGGGTTTTCGCAAATAACCATGACTTTTCCTTTTCTTTTGATTATCTTGCATTTCTCGCAGATTTTTTTAACGGATGGTCTGACTTTCATCCCTATGCCTCCTTATTTATAACGATAAGTGATGCGGCCCCGGGTCAAATCATATGGTGATAACTCCATTAAAACCCTATCCCCGGGTAGTATTCGAATAAAATGCATTCTTATTTTACCGGATACATGGGCTAATATTTTGTGTCCCCCATCGATTTCTACCCTGAACATGGCATTAGGTAAAGGTTCCACCACAGTACCCTCAACTTCAATCACGTCTTTTTTGGACATCAGGTAGTAAAAACCTCCCTTTTCAATGCTGCCTGGTTTTCTTCTGCAGCAGCTTATTCAATGTTTTAACCAGCTCATGGTCTTTTGACTGGTTTAAGTCCAGCCCCTTCCCTAACTCAAGGTCTACATAAGGGTAAATTTTAAGATGTTTAATATTTTTACGTTTTGAGCTGTTAATCTTACGGCTGCTTCCGTTAGCTACCTCCACAAACTTATCATCGATAATACGGGTTATAATATAATAACTTCCCCTGTCTCTTCCGGCATTTGAACAAACTAATTGGCCTATGACTGCAACTGAATTCATAACCAACACTCCTCTATCCATGGCCTGCCAATCAGCCGCCATTCAATTCCGTAAGAATTTCTATTCCTTCTTCCCCTATAGCCACAGTATGCTCAAAGTGCGCAGAAAGGCTGGTATCCTTGGTCACCACTGTCCAGTTGTCCTCCAGTGTCTCTACTTCCCAAGTCCCGATATTGATCATGGGCTCAATGGCCAGAACCATCCCTTTTTGTAGTTTAGGCCCACGACCCGGCCTTCCAAAATTTGGTATTTCTGGTTCCTCGTGCATGCTGGTGCCTATTCCATGGCCCACGTAATTTCTGACTACATGGTAGCCCCTGTCTTCAGCAAAGGTCTGGACCCCATGGGAAATATCAGATAGCCGATTGCCGATCCTGGCAAACTGGAGAGCATTGTACAGGGACCCCCGGGTTACCTCCAACAGCTCAGCTGCGGAATCATTAATTTCTCCCACCGGCAGCGTAACTGCGGCATCCCCATAATATCCCTTGTAGCATACACCCACATCAATACTGATAATTTCTCCACTTTTAAGTTTACGAATACTAGGAATACCGTGCACCACCTGTTCGTTGATGGAAGTGCAAATGCTGGCGGGGAAACCATTATATCCTTTAAAGGCAGGCTCACCCCCATGGGCTCTGATGTTTTTCTCTGCAATAAAATCCAGCTCAGCAGTGGTAATTCCCGGCACCACAGCCTGTGCCAAAATTTTATGGGTTAAGGCTACTATTCTGCCTGCTTCCCTCATAAGTTCAATTTCATGATCAGACTTTAAAGTAATCATCACCCAAAACCCCCGTTACTTTAAGAAACCTTGATAATGCCTGACTAAAAGGTGGCTTTCAATCTGTTTAACTGTCTCCAGAGATACACCTACTATGATTATAAGTCCGGTTCCGCTGAAAATCAGATTTAAATCCGTAACATTCTGTAAAATAATAGGTAACGTTGCGATTGCTGCCAGGGAAACAGCCCCCACCAGTATAACTCTAGACATGATTCTCTCTAAATACTCTGCCGTAGGCCTGCCGGGCCGCAATCCCGGAATAAAACCACCATGCTTTTTGACATTTTGAGATACTTCCACCGGATTAAATTGAACTGCCGTATAGAAGTAAGTGAAAAAGATAATGAACGCAAAATATAAAATCGTATTAATTGGAGAACCCCAATCCAACACCTCCGCAATACGTATGGTTATGGGGTGATTCACAAACTGTGCGAGGGTGGGTGGAAACATGAGAATAGATGAAGCGAAAATTACGGGAATCACTCCGGCCTGATTCACTTTAAGCGGTATATGCGTTGACTGGCCGCCATATACCTTGCGCCCCACAACCCTTTTTGAATACTGTACCGGAATACGGCGTTCTCCCTGGGTGAGCATAATGATAAAAACAACTAAAGCTAAGAAAAACAAACCGATAGCTAAAACTGACAGGATAGAGGTCTCTCCTACCCTGATCCTTTCAAACATCACCGCGGCTCCCTCAGGAAAACTGGCAATAATTCCGGCGAATATAATCAGTGAAATACCATTACCGATTCCCTTTTCGGAAATCTGTTCCCCTAACCACATTAAAAATGCTGTTCCCGCAGTCAGGGAAAAGATGATGGTAACGTAAGAAAGGAAACCGGGATTAATGATGGCCCCTCGGATAAGTCCGAAAGTCATGGCTGTGGCCGTAATAAAACCTAATACCACTGTAAGATAACGGATATATCGATTGATAATCTTTCTGCCCTCGTCCCCTTCTTTGGCCAACTCTTCCAGCTTGGGAATCACTACCTGCAAAAGCTGCATAATAATGGAGGCATTAATGTAAGGCGTAATACTCATGGCAAAGATTGTAAAGTTGCTGAGAGCGCCTCCTCCGATTACATTCAAAAAGCCAAACAAATTATCGCCCCGAAAGAATTCCTGCAGCTGAGCTACGTCGATTCCTGGAACCGGGACATGGGAACCCAATCGGAAAACAATAAACATCCCCAGTGTAAAGAGAATTCGGGTACGAAGCTCAGTTATTCTCCACGCGCTCCGAATTATATCCAACATAACTTATATCACCTCAGCCCTGCCGCCTGCAGCCTGGACTTTTTCTACTGCGTTTTTACTGAAATAATGCGCCCTTACTGTTAATTTCTTATTCAAATCTCCGTCCCCTAATATCTTAACACCATCTTTAACTGATTTAATAATACCCTCTTCCATCAACAGTTCAGGGGTAACTTCTGTGCCATCTTCAAAACAATTTAAAACCTTTATATTTACTTCAGCAATTTGTTTTTTGAATATATTGGTGAAACCTCTTTTGGGAAGCCGCTGCTGCAGAGGCATCTGTCCACCTTCAAAACCCGGCCTTACACCTCCACCAGAGCGAGATTTCTGCCCTTTATGGCCCTTACCGGCTGTTTTTCCCAGCCCTGAACCCAAACCACGGCCCTTTCTTTTGGCTTTCTGTCTAGCTCCCGGTGAACTCTTAAGCTCATGCAAGCGCATCTTGAACACCTCCTTTTCATGGTTGCTTCCTAAATTTAACCAATTTCTTCAACTTTAACCAAATGTTTTACTTTATTTATCATCCCTCTTATTTGAGGTGTGTCATTGTGATCTTTACTTTTGTTCAGTTTGGTAAGCCCTAAACTAATTACAGTATTTTTCTGATCCTCTGCATATCCAATAGAGCTTTTAACCAGGGTTACCCGCAGCGTTTTCATATTTACCCTCCTAACTAAAGAGCTCAGAAACTGATTTGTTTCGAAGTTTGGCTACTTCTTCTGCTCTCTTCATTCCCTTAATACCCTCCAGGGTGGCCTTTACCATATTAATAGCATTGGCAGAACCCAAGGACTTGGTCAAGATATCTTTGATCCCTGCTGCCTCCAACACTGCCCTCACAGGACCGCCGGCGATCACCCCGGTTCCCTTGGAAGCAGGTTTTAGAAGTACTCTCCCTGCACCGAATCTTCCCATAATTTCATGGGGGATACTATCTTCCACGATGGGCACAAGAATCATATTTTTCTTAGCGTCTTCAATGCCTTTTCGGATGGCTTCCGGTACTTCACCGGCCTTACCAAGACCGGCACCTACTTTGCCTTTCCCGTCTCCTACCACCACCAGGGCACTGAAACTAAAACGTCTTCCGCCTTTGACCACTTTAGCTACCCTGTTTATTTGAACTACTTTTTCTATAAATTCGGATTCTTTAGGATCTTTGCGTCGTTTATCCCTTTGCAAGCTTTTCCCTCCTTTATCAGAAAATATAATGCTAACAATTTTCCATATTTATTTAAAATTTAAGCCCCACTTCTCTGGCTCCGTCGGCTAAGGACTTCACCCTGCCGTGATATCGATATCCTCCCCGGTCAAAAATTACGGTTTGCACACCTTTATCCAGAGCTCTTTGGGCCAGTAATTCTCCGACTTTTTTTGCTTTACCCTTTTTATCCAGACCCTCCAGTTTTCCAGCTAATTCATGATCAAGACTGGAAGCACTGACTACAGTTGTTCCGCTCAAGTCATCAATAATCTGGGCATAAATCTGACTGGAACTGCGAAAAACGTTTAAGCGGGGCTGATCAGCTGTTCCAGATATTTTGGATCTGATACGCATATGTCTTTTCTTTCTTAAAAGATTTCTGCTTTCTTTCCGGAACAATATTATTCCTCCCTTCCAACAGACTACTTACCGGCTTTACCAACTTTACGCCTGATTTTCTCATCCAAATATTTTATTCCTTTGCCTTTATAGGGTTCCGGTCTCCTTATATCCCGTATATTAGCAGCTAACAATCCTACCGCTTCCTTATCGATGCCCTTTACTACAATCTTATTGGGCGTCGGAACATCCAGTTCAAGTCCCTCCTTAGGCTCAACCAGCACAGGATGAGAATAGCCGATAGCAATGTTTACGTTATTTCCCTGCTTGGTGGCCCTGTAACCAACACCCACCAGTTCCAGGGTTTTCTCAAAGCCTTTGGTAACCCCTTCCACCATGTTATTTATCAGGCTTCGGGACAGGCCGTGCAGAGCACGATGCTGACTGCTGTCTGAAGGACGGGTTACCGTCAGGATGTTTTCTTCAATCTCAACACTCATGTCCTTAGGAATCATTTTCTGAAGCTGTCCCATAGGACCTTTTACCGTGACCAGGTTATCGGAAACCTTGATTTCTACGCCCTGGGGAATGTTGATAGGTTTTTTGCCAATCCTGGACATTACTTAAGCCCTCCAATCACAAAAATTACTTTTACCATACGTAACATAATACTTCTCCGCCGACTCCGGTTTTCCTGGCGTCTCGATCGGTCATCAATCCCTTTGACGTGGAGACAACAGCAATCCCTAGACCCCCTAAAACCTTGGGTAATTCATCGTTATTAACATATACCCTTAATCCCGGCTTGCTGACTCGCTTTAAACCGGTAATAACTCTCTCTTTAGACGCTCCATACTTCAGATAAACTCGAATTATCCCCTGTTTGCTATCTTTTCGATATTCAAATTCCCTAATGAATCCTTCACTCTTCAATATCTCTGCCAGGGCCAGTTTCACCTTAGACGATGGTATTTCTACTTGGTCCAGATGAACTCTGTTGGCGTTTCTTATTCTGGTGAGCATATCTGCAATCGGATCCGTCATGCTCATACAAGGATACCCCCTTTCACAAATACTATTTACCAGCTGGCTTTTCTAACTCCAGGTATTTTACCTTCATGGGCCAGCTTGCGAAAGCATAGACGGCACATGCCAAATTTTCGCAGATAAGCATGGGGACGTCCGCAAATCATACAGCGGTAATATCCTCTTACCTTAAATTTTGGATCCCGCTTTGCTTTAGCAATTAACGATTTTTTGGCCACCTTTTTCCCTCCCTAAATGCAAATTTCTTAAACCTTAAACGGCATTCCAAAAAGCCTAAGCAATTCTCTGGCTTCTTCGTCTGTTTTAGCGGACGTAACCACAGTTATATCCATACCCATGATTTTTTCCACATCATCGTAGTCTATTTCCGGAAAAATTAACTGTTCCTTTAATCCCAGGGAATAATTTCCCCTACCATCAAAGGATTTGGGAGAAATGCCCCTAAAGTCTCTTACCCGGGGTAGTGCTACATTAATCAATTTTTCAAGGAAATAATACATCCTCATGCCTCGCAAGGTTACCTTACAGCCGATGGACATACCTTCCCTCAACTTAAAGTTAGCTACTGATTTCTTGGCTTTGGTAACCACTGGCTTCTGGCCGGAAATGATTGAGAGGTCTCTAACGGCAGCATCCAAAAGCTTTGGGTTTTCCTTGGCTTCACCCACGCCCATGTTTATTGCCACTTTCTCTAATCGCGGCACTTCAAAAATATTTTTATAATCAAACTTCTGAACCATTTCATTTCTAATTTCGTTAATATATTTATCCTTAAGTCCGGACAAAACCCCTACCTCCTTTCAGCCCAAATTAGCGTTAGATCGTTTCTCCGCATTTACTGCAGCGTCTAGTTTTTGTTCCATCAGCCAATATTTTTTTACCTACTCTGGTTGGCTTTTTACAGGAAGGACACACTAACGAAACTTTTGAACTCCTGATTGGGGCTTCCTGTTCCTTAATCCCTCCTTGGGGAGACTTCTGTGTAGGACGGGTATGTTTCTTAACAATGTTTACCCCTTCCACCACAACTTTTCCTTCTTTAGGGAGGCAGGAAATAATCTTTCCCTTTTTACCTTTGTCTTTTCCGGACAGAACGATTATCTTATCTCCTTTTTTCACATGCAGCTTAGGTGTTGTCATCCTTCCACCTCCTTATTGCTCAATAAAACTATTACTGTTGATTCCTAAAGTACCTCCGGTGCCAAGGAAACAATTTTCATGTATTCCTTATCCCTCAGTTCTCTGGCCACCGGCCCAAATATACGGGTTCCTCTGGGGTTTCCCTGATCATTAATAATTACTGCCGCATTTTCGTCAAACTTAATATGAGATCCGTCGTTTCTATTCAGTCCCTTTTTAGTTCTGACAATTACAGCCCTGACCACATCACCTTTTTTCACCATGCCGCCGGGATTAGCCTCTTTGATGGTAGCGACAATGGTATCACCGATACTGGCAAATTTCCGTCCAGAACCGCCTAAAACTTTGATACACATAATTTTTCGGGCTCCAGTGTTGTCTGCAACATTTAGATAAGATTCACTCTGAATCATTGGTGCCCCTCCTTTCCTACGCTAGCCGCCACTACAGCTCGGATTTTTCCAAGACTTCTAAAACCCGCCAATTTTTATCCTTGCTCAAAGGCCGTGTCTCAATAATTCTTACTTTATCGCCCGTATGGCAGGCATTGTTTTCATCATGAGCCTTAAACTTTTTGGTCTTCCGCATAGTTTTTCCATACAACGGATGCCGGGTAATTCTTTCTACCGCTACTACGACGGTTTTATCCATTTTATCGCTGACAACTCTGCCAACCCGGACCTTCTTTTTTCCTCTTTCCAAACTACAGGCCTCCTTTCTCTAAAAACTAAATCCTTGGATTTAGCCGTTTAACTCCCGTTCTCTGATAATGGTTTTTACTTTGGCGATACTCTTTTTAACATCACGAATACGCATGTGATTTTCCAACTGGCCTGTAGCCATCTGAAAACGCAGGTTAAACAATTCTTCCTTCAGTTCCCCAACCCTATTTTGTAATTCTGTATCAGTCATGTCACGAATTTCTTTAACTTTCACGCGTATCACCACCCAATTCTTCCCTCTTGATAAACTTGGTTTTAATAGGTAGTTTATGAGCAGCCAGGCGCATGGCCTCCCGAGCAGTTTCTTCATCCACACCGGCCAGTTCAAACAGGACTCTGCCAGGCTTCACTACAGCCACCCAATATTCCGGTGAACCCTTACCGCTTCCCATCCGGGTTTCAGCAGGTTTTTCCGTAACAGGTTTATGAGGGAATATTTTAATCCAAACTTTCCCTCCCCTTTTAATAAAACGGGTCATAGCAACACGAGCTGCTTCAATCTGCTGACTGGTTATCCAGGCCGGTTCCAGGGCTTGTAAGCCAAATTCACCAAATACAATGGTGTTGCCACCTTTTGATATGCCTTTCATGCGTCCGCGATGCTGGCGGCGATATTTTACCCTTTTGGGAATCAACATACTAGTCGCCCCTTTCTTTTCCTACATTTTTACCTGGAATTTTCTTTGCCTCAGGTAAAATTTCTCCTTTATAGATCCAAACTTTAACTCCAATCTTGCCGTACGTAGTATCTGCTTCTGCAAAGCCATAATCGATATCTGCCCGTAAGGTCTGCAGGGGAACAGTCCCCTCGTGATAAACTTCAGCCCGGGCAATTTCTGCACCGCCCAAACGACCGCTGCAGCCTACCTTAATCCCTTTAGCCCCAGACCTCATGGTCCGGTTCACCGACTGTTTCATGGCTCTCCTGAAAGCAATCCTGCGCACCAGCTGTGATGCTATATTTTCAGCCACCAGCTGTGCATTCAGTTCAGGGACTTTAATCTCCAAAATATTAACATGCACTTGTTTTCCAGTTAGTTTTTCCAGGTTTTTTCGCAGCTGTTCCACACCGGATCCGCCTCTTCCTATTACCATACCTGGCTTACCGGTATGAATGGATAATCTGATCCGATTAGCAGCTCTTTCTATCTCTACCCTGGATACACTAGCCTGGCTCAGGTTATTTTTAATGAAATCCCGAATAGCCAGATCTTCGTGTAATAATTCTTTATAGTTGCTTTTGGCATACCACCTGGCATCCCAGTCACGAATTATGCCCAGACGCATCCCTATGGGATGTACTTTTTGCCCCACTGTGTTCTATCCCTCCCTTTCTTGTAAGATTACGGTAATATGACTAGTTCTTCTTCTAATCCTACCTACCCGGCCCATGGCCTTGGCACGCCAGCGCTTTAATGTCGGACCTTCGTCTATATAGGCCTTGGCCACGAACAGAGCGTTAACATCCATCTCATAGTTGTGTTCTGCATTTGCTATGGCCGAAATTAAAACTTTTTCCAGTACTCTGGCCCCTTTATTGGGCGTAAACTTTAATATAGAAAGTGCTTGATCCACATTTTTTTCCCTGATAAGGTCAGCAATGAGACGCACTTTGCTGGGTGTAACTCGGACATATCGGGCTACTGCTTTTGCTTCCATGACTATCCCTCCCCTTCGCCAATTATTTCAGGGCTGATGACCTTTCGGTGTGGTGACCATGACCCCTGAAAGTCCTGGTGGGGGCAAACTCTCCCAGCTTATGTCCCACCATATCTTCCGTAATATAGACAGGCACATGCTTGCGGCCGTCATGCACCGCCAGGGTATGGCCTACCATTTCCGGGAAAATGGTTGAACGTCTGGACCAGGTTTTAATCACCCGCTTTTCGCCCTTTGCATTCATTTTTTCTATTTTCTCAAATAATCTTGCTTCAATATAGGGACCTTTTTTTAAGGACCTGCTCAACTTGACTATCCCTCCCTTCAACGGTTAACCTTTACTTTCTTTTTTTAACAATGTATCGATCAGAATCTTTGTTCTTCTTCCGAGTCTTATAGCCCAGGGTAGGTTTACCCCAGGGTGTCACCGGACTCTTCCGTCCGATAGGTGCTTTTCCTTCACCACCGCCGTGAGGGTGATCTGTAGGATTCATTACTACCCCTCGAACTGTGGGCCTAATCCCCTTCCAACGTTGGCGGCCGGCCTTGCCGATGGTAATATTCTCATGATCAGCATTTCCCACCTGACCCAGAGTGGCTTTACACCCCACTGGAATCAGCCTTACCTCTCCCGATGGAAGCCGTATATGAGCATGTGTGCCTTCTTTCGCTAAAAGCTGGGCAGAGGTTCCGGCAGAACGAACAAACTGTGCGCCCTTGCCTGGCTTCATCTCAATGTTGTGTATCACGGAACCCACCGGCATGTTTCGTAAAGGAAGGCAGTTGCCCGAACGAATCTCCGCTTCCGGACCCGAACTTATGATCATACCAACCTTCAAGCCTATGGGACTCAAAATATATCTTTTTTCTCCGTCGGCATAATTAAGAAGGGCTATATTAGCAGAACGGTTGGGATCATATTCAATCTGTACAACTTTTGCCGGGATCCCATCCTTTTCCCTTTTAAAATCTATAATTCTGTACTTCCGCTTGTGTCCTCCCCCCTGATGCCTCACCGTGATACGACCATAGGAGTTACGTCCAGCCTTTTTCTTCAGAGGAGCAGTCAGGGACTTTTCAGTTTCAGTGGAGGTAATTTCTTCAAAGGTTGAAACAGTCATATGTCTCTTCCCAGGGGAAGTAGGAATGAATTTTTTGACAGCCATTTATATCCCTCCTTTACAGTCCTTCGAATATTTCAATGGGCTTACTGTCCGGCTGTAAGGTGATTATAGCTTTTTTCCAGTCGGAGGTATATCCCCTGTGAACACCCATTCTCTTGGGTTTCCCCTTCATCCTCATGGTGTTTACACTTTTTACCTTCACCCCGAATATTTCCTCCAGGGCTTTTTTAATTTCTATTTTGTTGGCTTTGATGTCAACCTTAAAGGTATACTTACTTTCTTCCATTTGAATGGTACTTTTTTCTGTTACAATGGGTTTTATGATAATATCTCTGGCATCCCGCATCAAGAAAATACCTCCTCAGCTCTATTTACGGCCTCCTGGGTTAAAATCAAATTCTCACAATTCAAGATGTCGTAAACATTTAATTGATAAGCCGGAAGTATCTTGACTCCGGGTATATTTCTGGCTGACTTAACTACCATGTTGTCTGGTTCCCCGGTTACCACCAAAACTTTTTTTGGTGCTTTCAAATTGCCCAGCAATTGGGCCATCTCTTTGGTTTTAGGTTCTTGAAAACCCAACTGTTCCAGAATCTTTAATGAACCTGATTTTACTTTAGAGGTCAAAGCTGACTTAATGGCCAGCCTTTTAGCCTTCTTTGGCATGGTATAGCCGAAATCTCTGGGATGAGGGCCGAAAGTGATTCCACCGCCAACCCAGAGGGGAGAACGAATAGTACCGTGCCGTGCCCTGCCCGTGCCTTTTTGCCGCCAGGGTTTTCGCCCACCGCCCCGCACTTCTGCTCGGGTCTTGGTGGAAGCATTGCCCTGCCGCCGGTTGGCCAGGTGCATTAAAACTGCGTTGTGCATCAATGTTTCATTTACATCTACATCAAAAATACTCGGGTTCAAATCAACTTCTCCCACTTGATCCCCTTGTGTATTGTATAACGCCACCTTAGGCATGATGTATTCCTCCTTTCCTACCTGAAGTTGTTACCCGTCCTTCTTTGCCGTATCTTTTACCACCAGGAGAACTCCCTTGGGACCCGGTACTGAACCTCGAATTAAAATAAGATCTTTTTCCGGGTAAACTTTGGCAACCGAGAGCTTTTGGACCGTTACCCGATCCCCGCCCTTCCTTCCAGGCAGCGGCCGACCTTTAAAAACCCTGGCAGCATCAACAGAGCCCATGGAACCAGGGCCTCTATGGTAATGAGAACCGTGACTCATAGGTCCACGTCTTTGACCGTGCCTTTTTATAGAACCGGTAAAACCTTTTCCTTTGGAAATTCCGGTCACATCCACCAGGTCTCCTGCCTTAAATATATCAGCCTTAATTTCCTGTCCTACTTCATATTCATCTACACTGCTGAGAGACAGTTCTTTAAGATATTTCTTAGGAGTTACGTCAGCTTTTTTAAAGTGCCCTAATTTGGGTTTGTTCAATCTTTTTTCCTTCTGGTCCTCAAACCCCACCTGAAGAGCCTTGTAACCGTCTGTCTCTTCGGTCTTTTTTTGAACTACCATACAGGGTCCTGCCTTAATTACCGTTACCGGTATTACATTACCTTTTTGGTCAAATATTTGGGTCATTCCAACTTTTGTGCCGAGTATAGCTTTTTCCATTTTGTACACCTCCCCAGTCAAGATTAATTTAGAGAATTAGCTACAGCTTGATTTCAATATCTACCCCTGCCGGCAGGTCCAACCTCATCAGTGCGTCGATGGTGCCCGGTGTAGGTTCCATAATATCTATAAGCCTTTTGTGGGTCCGCATTTCAAACTGTTCACGGGAATCCTTATATTTATGGGGGGCACGAATAACCGTGTATATGCTTTTCTCCGTGGGAAGCGGCACTGGACCTGAAACTGAAGCCCCGGTTTTTTTCGCCGTTTCAACAATTTTTCCGGCGGACTGGTCCAGAATGTTATGGTCAAAAGCCCTTAATCGTATTCTAATTTTTTGCCTGGACATCTCTTTCCTCCTTATCGCCCGATTTATTAACGGACATGCTCCGTAAAAATTACCCGTTCCTATTCCATTAGGGAAGGGACGGCAACCTTTTACTTCATCACGTATTTCCGCTGGATTTATTATCTTTTCTTATACCTCTTCAGTCGTATCTAGCTTTAGCTATATTATTCGATGATTCCGGTTACCACCCCGGCGCCTACGGTACGGCCGCCTTCACGAATGGCGAAGCGCAGCCCTTCTTCGATGGCGATGGGGGTAATCAATTCTATATCCATATTTACATTATCCCCAGGCATTACCATTTCCACGCCATCAGGCAGAGTGGTAACACCGGTCACGTCAGTGGTACGGAAGTAGAACTGGGGACGGTATCCATTAAAGAACGGGGTATGCCTTCCACCCTCTTCTTTTTTCAGCACATACACTTCCGCCTTATACTTGGTATGAGGGTTAATGGAACCAGGCTTCGCTAAAACCTGACCTCTTTCTACTTCTTCCCGGTCAATACCCCGAAGCAGGGTCCCGATGTTATCGCCAGCTTCTGCATAGTCCATGATTTTGCGGAACATTTCCACGCCGGTTACCACAGTCTTACGGGAACGTTCGGCGAAACCTACAATTTCTACTTCATCACCAGTTTTTACTGCGCCACGCTCAACTCTACCGGTAGTAACGGTACCCCGTCCGGTAATAGTGAAAACATCCTCAATAGGCATCAAGAAAGGCTTATCAACATCCCTTTCAGGATTTGGTATAAATGAATCGATGGCATCCATCAATTCCCAAACTGCTTTACAATCTTTACATTCTCTTTCGCCGCAGCCGCATTCCAGAGCCTTAAGGGCAGAACCTTGAACAATAGGAGTATCGTCCCCAGGGAATTCATAATCGCTTAAGAGATCCCTGACTTCCATCTCTACCAGTTCAATTAGTTCTTCATCATCCACCATATCAACTTTGTTCAAGAATACAATAATGTAAGGAACCCCCACCTGACGGGCCAGCAAAATATGCTCCCGAGTCTGGGGCATTGGGCCGTCAGCTGCGGATACTACGATGATAGCACCGTCCATCTGGGCAGCACCAGTGATCATGTTCTTGATATAGTCGGCGTGTCCAGGACAGTCAACGTGGGCATAGTGACGGGTTTCCGTCTCATACTCAACATGAGCGGTAGCAATAGTGATTCCCCGCTCCCTTTCTTCCGGAGCCTTGTCAATTTCGTCAAAAGTCGTCCTTTTAGCATATCCCTGATTGGACAGACAGTGAGTAATAGCTGCGGTAAGAGTAGTCTTACCATGGTCAACGTGTCCGATTGTTCCCACGTTTACGTGGGGTTTTGTCCTTTCGTATTTTTCCTTTGCCATTTTTTAATACCTCCCAAATATTATTTTTGGTTTTAATTGAATTATAGTTAGGGATTTAACCCTTATTGATTGTCATTCTTAAGAACCGTATTTCTCAATGATTTCTGTGGCCACAGATTTGGGCACCTCTTCATAATAGGAAAATTCCATTGAATAGGTTCCCCTTCCCTGGGTCTTTGAACGAAGTGTGGTGGCATAACCAAACATCTCAGACAGGGGAACAAAGGCCTTAATTACTTGGGATCCTGACCGGGGCTCCATTCCTTCAATTCTACCCCGGCGTGAACTTACGTCCCCCATAATATCCCCCATATATTCTTCAGGAATTACCACTTCAATTTTCATCATAGGCTCTAAAAGAGCCGGCTTTGCTTTTAGGACCCCCTGTTTAAAGGCCATAGATCCAGCAATTTTAAATGCCATATCTGAAGAATCCACATCATGGTAAGAACCATCTACCAAAGAAACCTTAACGTCCACCACGGGATAACCTGCCAGGACACCATTAGTCATGGCTTCCTTTACACCGGTATCCACTGAAGGAATGTATTCTCTGGGAACTTTCCCCCCAACAATCTTATCTTCAAATTCGTACCCTTTTCCCGTTGTTAGCGGTTCCAGTTCCAGCCAGACATGGCCATACTGGCCTCTTCCACCGGATTGACGGACAAACTTTCCTTCCACCTTAACTTTTCCTCGGATAGTTTCTTTGTAAGCTACCTGGGGTTTGCCCACATTGGCATCCACATGAAACTCCCGCAGCAGGCGGTCAATGATGATTTCCAGGTGCAGTTCACCCATGCCGGAAATAATTATCTGACCTGTTTCCTCGTCGGTATAAGCCCTAAAAGTAGGATCCTCCTCCGACAGTTTCTGCAGGGATATGGACATTTTTTCCTGGTCTGCCTTGGTCTTAGGCTCTATAGCCACATCGATTACCGGTTCGGGGAATTGAATATTTTCCAAAAGCACCGGTGCCTTTTCATCACACAGGGTATCCCCTGTAGAAGTAAAGCGCATTCCCACCAGGGCTACTATGTCCCCGGTATAAACTTCTTTTACCTCTTCTCTGTGGTTGGCATGCATCCTCAATATTCTACCAACTCTTTCTTTTTTACCCTTGGTAGAATTGTAAATGGTCATACCTGTAGTAAGCCTACCGGAATAAATCCTTATAAAAGTAAGTTTCCCTACATACGGATCAGTCATAATCTTAAAACTCAGAGCTGAAAAGTGCTCATCGTCAGAGTATTTCCGCAGAGTTTCCTCCTGGTTATCTTCGGTAAATCCTTTGATAGCATCGATATCATCAGGAGATGGAAGATAATCTACCACCGAATCTAACAGAGGCTGTACCCCTTTGTTTTTATAAGAGGAACCGCAGAGCACCGGCACCAGTTGTGTGGCAATGGTGGTTTTGCGAATCGCTTTTTTAATATCTTCTATGGAAATTTCTTTGCCCTCCAGATACTTATCCATAATATCTTCGTCCAGTTCGGCCAAGGTTTCCAGGATCTTTTCCCGGTGTTCCAAAGCCAACTCCTTCAGCTCTTCAGGAATTTCCGATTCATCACTTTTGGTTCCTAAATCGTCTACATAAATGATGGCTTTTAAGCGAATAAGGTCTACAAAACCTTTAAAAGAGCTTTCGCTTCCAATGGGTATCTGCAGCGGCAGCACTTTCGCTTTAAGCTTTTCCCGCATGGCATTTAGAACACTAAAAAAATCAGCACCCATGATATCCATCTTGTTGATATAAGCAATTCGGGGAACACGATACTTATCTGCCTGACGCCAAACGGTTTCAGACTGCGGTTCAACTCCGCCTTTAGCACAAAACACTCCCACGGCCCCATCCAGGACCCGCAAAGCCCTTTCCACCTCAACAGTAAAGTCAACGTGGCCTGGTGTGTCAATAATGTTCACCTGAAAATCCTTCCATATGCAGGTGGTAGCGGCTGAGGTTATAGTAATGCCTCTTTCCTGCTCCTGGACCATCCAGTCCATGGTAGCTGCTCCATCATGTACCTCCCCCAGACGATGAACCCTTCCTGTATAAAACAGGATGCGTTCCGTTGTGGTGGTCTTTCCGGCATCAATATGGGCCATAATTCCTATATTTCTAACTTTTTCTAGTGCAAACAGCCTTGGCATCTAGTATCCCCCCTTTCTAAAAAAGTATGAAATATTCTACCATCTATAATGGGCAAAAGCCTTGTTGGCCTCAGCCATTTTATGGGTGTCTTCTTTCTTTTTAAAGGATGTTCCCATGGAATTGGCGGCATCCATTAGTTCCCCAGCCAGCCTTTGGGCCATGGTTTTCTCCCCTCGACCCCGTGCATACCCTACCAACCAGCGTATAGACAGAATCATTTTTCTGTCTGGACTCACTTCCAGGGGCACTTGATAAGTGGCTCCACCCACCCTTCGGGGTTTTACCTCCAAAACGGGTGCAACATTCTTAATGGCTTCTTCAAAAACCTCAATGGGTTCCCTTCCTGCCTTTTCCTTTATAATATCCAGGGCAGAGTAAAAAATTTCCTGGGCTTTGCCTCTTTTCCCATCCAACATTAATTTATTAATAAACCGGGTAACTAACTTACTGTTATAAATAGGGTCAGCTAATACATCCCGTTTTGGTACAGATCCTTTCCTAGGCACTTAGCATTACCTCCCTTCCCACTATTTCTTTAATTTGGTACCGTATTTACTGCGGGATTTTGCCCTGTTTTCAACCCCGGCAGAGTCTAGGGCTCCTCTGACTAAATGGTATCTAACTCCAGGCAGGTCTTTCACCCTTCCGCCCCTTACCAAGACCACTGAGTGTTCCTGCAGGTTATGGCCCACACCGGGGATATAAGCAGTCACTTCCATTCCGTTGGTGAGCCGAACCCTGGCGATTTTTCTCAGAGCAGAGTTAGGCTTCTTGGGAGTAGTTGTGGATACCCTGGTGCATACACCCCTCTTTTGGGGGGATTCTTCTAAAGCCGGAGACGTTGATTTTTTCTTTATCACCCGTCTTCCCTTTCTTACCAGTTGACTTATGGTAGGCATAATGCACCTCCTTCCAGTAAACTAAAATTCTTGACAAAAGCTTAAATATAAAAGGGGCCTGATATTTCGGCCCCTGGATGCCTAATCTCTCAAAATAGCAACCATAGCTGCGCCCACTTTAATACCACAGGCTTTTCCCAGCTCATCCATCAGGGGTATTTCTACAATCTCAATATTATGTTCATTGCATAGATCCTGAACAGGCCTGGTGACCCTGTTTTCCGCATCTAGAGCTACAAAAACTAATTTAGCTTCATGGTTTTTAACAGCTTTCATTGTCTGCTTGGTACCAATTACTGTTTTGACGGCCCCCTGCAAACGTTCCAATGTCATTTCTTTCCCTCCTTAAAACTGTAACCTTACTAAGGAAGTAACAGAAAGCAAAAATACACACTCCATTAGTTTACCATCACACAGTCGTGTTGTCAACCATTTCTGCAGGGCTTTCCACAGTTTCTTCTTCTGGAATTACCTCCGTCAACACATCCTGTTCCTGCTCAGGTATCCTGATTCGAATATTCCGGTACCTGGACATCCCTGTCCCTGCTGGAATCAGTTTACCTATAATCACGTTTTCTTTCAACCCTAACAGGGGATCTACCCGGCCCTTGATGGCAGCCTCGGTGAGCACCCTGGTGGTTTCCTGGAATGAGGCAGCTGACAAGAAAGAATCCGTAGCCAGAGACGCCTTGGTTATACCCAGCAGAACCGAACGGGCTGAAGCAGGCTGACCTCCTTGCTCCTCTACTTCCCGATTCACATCCTCAAATTGGAAGACATCCACCAGACCTCCCGGCAGCAGGTCTGTATCCCCGGAATCCTCTGCCTTCACTTTTTTCAGCATCTGCCGGATTATAATTTCAATATGCTTATCGTTGATATCCACTCCCTGGAACTTGTAAACCCTCTGCACTTCCTGCAGCAAATAAAGCTGTACACCCCGGGGCCCTTTTACTTTCAAAAGGTCATGGGGATTGATGGAGCCCTCTGTTAATTCCGTCCCGGCAGAGATATTATCTCCGTTAGCAACTTTCAACCTGGCTCCGTAAGGGACATTATATACTTTGGGCTCACCATACTGAGGCATCACCTTAACTTCTCTCTTGTTTCTGGCCTCTCTGATTTCCACAGTCCCTTCGATCTCACTGATAATAGCCAATCCTTTTGGTTTCCTGGCTTCAAAAAGTTCTTCAATCCTGGGGAGACCCTGGGTAATATCATCCCCGGCTACACCCCCGGTATGGAAGGTACGCATGGTAAGCTGAGTCCCCGGTTCACCAATAGACTGGGCAGCTATAATCCCTACGGATTCACCGATTTCCACAATCATCCCGGTGGCCAGATTCCGGCCATAGCATTTAACACACACACCATATCGGGAGCGGCAGGTCAAAACCGAGCGGATATTCAGCTGTTTCAACCCGCTTTTTATAATTTCATCGCCTTTTTCTTCGTCTATCAAATGATTCTTCTTCACAATAACCTGACCGGTCTGGGGATGAATAATATCCTCAATGACATATCTACCCACTAACCGTTCACCCAGCTCTTCAATGATTTCATTTCCGTCTTTGATTTCCATGACTTCTATACCGTTTTCAGTGCCGCAGTCCTCTTCCCGGACAATTACGTCCTGGGATACATCCACCAGCCTTCGGGTCAAATATCCGGAGTCAGCCGTCTTAAGAGCTGTATCCGCCAGTCCCTTTCTGGCCCCGTGGGTAGAGATAAAATATTCCAACACCGTCAGGCCCTCTCGGAAATTAGCCTTAATAGGAAGGTCAATGATCCGACCGGTAGGGTCTGCCATAAGTCCCCGCATCCCCGCCAGCTGAGAAATCTGTCCAACATTACCCCGAGCCCCGGAATGAGCCATCATAAATATAGGATTGAAACGATCTAGATTGTTCATCAAAGCTTCGGTAACATTTTCCCGAGCCCTGGTCCATACAGAAATGACCCGGGAGTACCTCTCATCCTCGGTAATTAAGCCCCGCCTGAACTCCTTTTCAATCACTTGAACCTCCTGTTCTGAAGATCCAATTATAGCAGGTTTTTCCTCCGGAATTATGATATCAGCAATAGCCACGGTAACTCCGGCCTTAGTAGCGTAGGAAAAGCCCAATTTCTTCATATGGTCTAAAATTTCCGCTGTCCGAGTACTTCCATATTTGCGGAAACAGAGGGCAATGAGCTTACCTAACAACTCCTTTTTAACAGTATCCCTGGTTTCCCTCATTTTAATTATTTCCCTGATATCTACTCCTTTTTCAGAGATTATATCATCTTGAGAAACAGCCTGAACCAAATTATGGGAATTGATATAAGGAAAATCCTCAGGGAAAATTTCGTTAAAAATCAGTTTTCCCGCCGTAGTAATCAAGTATATCGGAGCAGTTCCCTGGTTTAAAGAATCGCTCATATTTTGTATTTTTTTATTATAGTCTCGAATATTAACACAAATTTTGGCCTGCAGGTCAATTACTCCCGTATGAAAGGCCAAAATAGCCTCCTGAGGATGGAGGAAACGCTTACCTTCACCTTTAGCCCCTTCTTTTTCTATGGTCAGATAGTAACAACCTAAAACCATATCCTGTGTAGGGGTGGTCACCGGAGCACCATCCTTGGGATTCAAGATATTATGGGCGGAAAGCATAAGAAGCCTGGCTTCCGCCTGAGCCTCTGCAGACAGAGGAACATGAACGGCCATTTGGTCTCCGTCAAAATCAGCGTTGTAAGCAGTACAAACTAAAGGATGGATTTGGATAGCCCTTCCCTCAACCAGCACCGGTTCAAACGCTTGAATCCCCAAGCGGTGTAGTGTAGGCGCCCGGTTCAACAGCACCGGATGGTCCTTAATAACTTCCTCCAGGACATCCCAAACCTCAGGTTTAACCTTTTCTACCATGCGCTTAGCGCTTTTTATGTTATGGGCTAAACCGTCATTGACCAATTTTTTCATAACAAAAGGTTTAAATAACTCCAGAGCCATTTCTTTAGGCAAACCACACTGGTACATCTTTAATTCCGGCCCCACCACGATTACGGACCGTCCTGAGTAATCCACCCGTTTTCCCAGCAGATTCTGACGAAAGCGGCCCTGCTTACCTTTTAACATATCGCTTAAAGATTTCAAGGGACGATTTCCCGGCCCTGTTACCGGCCTTCCCCGGCGGCCATTATCGATCAAGGCATCCACAGCCTCTTGAAGCATCCTCTTTTCATTGCGCACGATAATATCCGGGGCACCCAAATCTAACAATCTTTTTAAGCGGTTGTTCCGGTTAATCACCCTGCGGTAAAGGTCATTTAAATCTGAAGTAGCGAATCTACCTCCATCCAGCTGAACCATAGGCCGCAGATCCGGTGGAATAACCGGAATAACATCCAGGACCATCCAATATGGAGAGTTGCCCGATTTACGGAATGCCTCTACCACCTCCAGGCGGCGCACCGCCCTGATTCTCTTCTGCCCGGTGGTTGACCTCAATTCTGCCCGAAGCTCTTTGGAAAGCTGTTCTAAATCAATTTCTTCCAGAAGCTTTTTAATAGCTTCTGCTCCCATTTCAGCCCTGAACCCTTTGCCTGCCTTAATCAGCTGACTATGCTGTTCTAAAAGTTCCCGGTATTCTGTCTCTGTAAGCAGCTGCTTTTTAGTCAAACCGCTTTCACCGGCATCTATAACCACGTAAGCTGCAAAGTATAAAATCTTTTCCAGAGCCCGGGGAGACATATCCAGAAGGAGGCCGAGGCGACTGGGAATCCCTTTGAAATACCAAATATGGGAAACAGGTGCAGCCAGTTCAATGTGTCCCATTCTTTCCCGACGCACTTTAGACCGGGTTACTTCTACCCCACACCGATCGCACACAATCCCTTTATATCGGACCCTTTTGTATTTACCACAGTGACATTCCCAATCCCGCTGAGGGCCAAATATTTTCTCACAGAAAAGCCCCTCCCGTTCCGGCTTTAAGGTCCTGTAGTTAATGGTCTCCGGCTTTTTAACTTCTCCCCGGGACCATTCCCTGATCTGCCCAGGGGAAGCCAACCCAATCTTTATAGCATCAAAGTTATTAACATCGAACAAGGGCTATTACTCTCCCTTCCAAATTTAATTAAATATCTTCGTCTTCTTCCAGGCCTTCATCTTCATCAAAATCTTCATCTTCATCGATATCTTCATCAAGATCTTCATCAAGATCTTCATCCAATTTATCTTCTATATATTCCTCTTTAAATCTGTTTTTCTTCTTTCGTCGTGGTTCAACTAGATAGTCTTCGTCTTCATCATCCTCAGGTATATCAAATGAATCTTCATCATCCAAATCAAATTCTACATCATCCAGCTCATTGGTTATTTCTGGATCATCCAGGGATACCACTTTAATAAGAGCATCATCTATTTCTTCCTCTGTACTATCTTCGTCTTCCAGATTATCTATGTCTTCATGGTCATCATCTTCTTGGTCTTCCCGTTCCTTACCCTCAATATCAATTTCCAGTTCTTCTTTCAAATCAGTTATTTCTTCCTCTTCCTCCTCACGGATAGGAATTTCTCCGGCCTCTTCACTGAATACCTTAACGTCCATTCCCAGGGACTGCAGTTCCTTTACTAAAACCTTAAATGACTCCGGAACTCCAGGTTCCGGAATATTTTCTCCCTTTACAATGGCCTCATAAGTTTTCACCCGGCCTATTACATCATCAGACTTTACCGTCAGTATTTCCTGTAGGGTATAGGCGGCACCGTAGGCCTCCAAAGCCCAAACCTCCATCTCTCCAAACCTCTGGCCCCCAAATTGAGCTTTCCCGCCCAGGGGCTGTTGGGTTACCAGGGAATATGGCCCCGTGGAACGAGCGTGTATTTTATCATCCACTAAATGAGCCAGTTTGAGCATGTAAACATAACCTACAGCAACCTCATTATCAAATGGTTCACCGGTCCTACCGTCATAGAGAGTAGTTTTTCCGGTGTCAGAATATTTAGCTTCTCTCAGACATTCAAACACGTCATCCTCATTGGCACCATCAAAAACCGGAGAGGCCATATGAATGCCCAGGGCTTTAGACGCCCAACCCAGGTGTGCTTCCAACACCTGTCCTATATTCATCCGGGAGGGCACTCCCAATGGATTCAACACGATTTCCACAGGCCTGCCGTCAGGTAGGAAGGGCATATCCTCCTCCGGCATGATTCTGGCGATAACCCCTTTGTTGCCATGGCGGCCGGCCATCTTATCCCCTTCTGATATTTTTCTTTTTTGAGCTACGTAAACCCTGACCAGTTCATTTACTCCGGGGGGAAGTTCGTCTCCTGCTTCCCGGGCAAACACCTTCACATCCACAACCATACCGGATTCACCATGGGGAACCCTCAAAGAGGTATCCCTGACTTCCCGGGCCTTTTCACCAAATATGGCCCGCAGCAGCCTTTCTTCGGCAGTAAGTTCCGTCTCTCCCTTGGGGGTCACTTTCCCCACCAGAATATCTCCAGCCCTGACTTCCGCTCCAGAGCGGATAATGCCCCTCTCATCCAAGTCCTTCAACGCTTCTTCCCCCACATTTGGAATATCCCGGGTTATTTCCTCCGGCCCCAGTTTGGTATCCCTGGCTTCCGCCTCGTATTCTTCAATATGTATGGAGGTAAACACATCCTCTTTTACAGCCTTTTCACTGAGTAAAATAGCATCTTCATAGTTATAGCCCTCCCAAGGCATAAAAGCAACCAAGATGTTCCGGCCTAATGCCAGTTCTCCAAAATCGGTGCAGGGGCCATCAGCAATCACATCGCCCTCCTCTACCCGATGGCCTTTTCGTACAAAGGGCTTCTGGTTCATGCAGGTACCTTGGTTAGACCTTTTAAACTTTTGCAATTTATACATATCCAGCCCCTTGCCTAACCGGGCTGTTAACTCTGGACTGTCAAATATTTCTCCCGTCCTCCCGTTGATGATCCGGGAGTCCAGTTCATCATCCCTTTTAATAACGATCTCATCTGCAGTGACTCTGAATACTTCTCCATTGGAACGGGATATAACCACCACACCAGAATCCTTGGCCGCCTTATACTCCATCCCTGTTCCTACCAGAGGTGCCTCCGTCTGCATCAAAGGAACTGCCTGCCGCTGCATATTAGAACCCATAAGAGCCCGGTTGGCATCATCATTTTCCAAAAATGGAATCAGCGCAGTAGCCACACTGACCAATTGTTTTGGTGAAACATCCATGTAGTCAATTTCCTGAGCAGGCTTGGTCAAAACTTCATGTTTAAAACGACAGCTGATCCTGCTGCTTAAAAAGTAGCCATTCTCGTCCAACAAAGCATTAGCTTGAGCAACAACAAAATTGTCCTCGTCATCTGCAGTAAGGTATACAATCTCTTCAGTAGCAATACCCTGCTCTTTGTCCACCTTTCGATATGGGGTCTCAATAAAACCGTACTTATTTATTCTAGCGTAGGTGCTCAAAGAACCAATCAGTCCAATATTAGGACCTTCAGGGGTTTCGATGGGACACATCCTGCCGTAGTGAGAATGGTGAACATCCCTCACTTCAAACCCTGCTCTTTCCCGGCTTAAACCTCCGGGGCCCAGGGCACTCAGTCTTCTTTTATGAGTCAACTCAGCCAGAGGGTTTGTCTGGTCCATAAACTGGGAAAGCTGACTTGAACCAAAAAACTCTTTAATGGCGGCAATGACCGGCCGTATATTAATTAAGGCTTGGGGAGTAATGGCATCCACATCCTGAATGGTCATTCTTTCCCTTACCACTCTTTCCATACGGGAAAGCCCGATACGAAACTGGTTCTGCAGCAGTTCTCCTACACTACGAAGGCGGCGATTACCCAGGTGGTCAATATCATCTGTGTTGCCCAGCCCATCCATTAAGTTCATCAGGTAACCCACGGCAGCCAAAATATCCTCTTTAGTTAAATTTTTAATATTTAAATCTACTCCACCGTTGGTAAATACGGTGCATGCTTTATTTTCATTACCATATATTTTAACCTTTTTAATCTTCTTTTCTTTTAAAAGATCGCATACTTTTTCCGTTACCCTGGTATTTGCTTCAACCAATACTGCCCTGGTCTCCGGATCCACAACGTCTTCTACCAGCAGTTTACCTATAATCCTGCTGGTCAAAGAAAGCTTTTTATTCACTTTGTAACGGCCCACATGGGCAAAATCATAACGCCTGGGGTCAAAAAAGAGGGACTGGAATAAGGACCGGGCGTTTTCCACATTTAGGGGCTCACCGGGCCTTAACCTTTTATAAATTTCTAAAAGTCCCGAATCACTGGAATCTGTATGGTCTTTTTCTAAGGTACTGTCTATCCTGGAATCCATGTCAAAAAGTTTTTTCAGATCCTGATCCGTTTCATAACCAATAGCCCTTAAAAGCACCGTTACAGGAACTTTCCGGGTTCTATCGACCCTGACAAAAATCACATCGTTGGCATCAGTTTCAAATTCCAGCCATGCACCCCGATTAGGTATAATTGTTCCTGTAAATAGTAGTCTCCCGCTCAAATCCCAGGAAGAATTATAATATACTCCTGGAGAGCGAACCAACTGGCTGACAATTACCCTTTCGGCGCCATTAATAATAAAGGTGCCGTTTTCCGTCATCAGGGGAAAATCCCCCATGAACACTTCCTGTTCTTTTACCTCTCCTGTTTCCTTGTTGATTAACCGTACCTTCACTCTAAGGGGGACGGAATAAGTTACATCCCTTTCCTTACATTCCTCCACAGAGTATTTAGGCCCTCCCAAAGTGTAACCAATAAATTCTAGTATTAAATTTCCCGTAAAGTCTTTAATTGGAGAAATATCATGAAACATCTCCTGAAGCCCCTGATTTAAAAACCACTGATAAGAGCTCCTCTGCACTTCAACCAAATCCGGCAGGTCTAATACTTCGTTAATTTGGGCAAAATTTCTTCGTTCTCTTTTACCCACCTTTAAGATACTTGCCATTAAAAGCTTCACCCACCCTAAAATTTTTTTATACCTTATAATAAGTAAATAGAAAAATTCTGGTAAAAAAGGATAATATTAAAATAACATTTCCTTTATGAATGAATATTATACCAGAAAACGAGTAAAAATCATTTTTGTTAAGCAATTAACAACAATAACATAGTATCATTAATTTGTCAAATATTATTTTTTCCGGTTGAACTTACATTTTGTTATTGTTTCATCACCTTAGCTTTTGCATAAGTTTTAGCCACGTCCGTTATTTCTACTTGTACTTCCTCTCCCACATAAGCACCCCCCGCCTGCACATCAATCACAAAACCTTGAATCCGGGCAATACCATCGTAAGGATTATTCAAGTGGGGCTCTTCAATTTTCATCAGGTAAACCTCTCCTATATTAACCGGAGAGGCCAGCCTGGAAACTTCCTTTTCCTCTCCAATCATGACCACTTTAAATTTTTCGATATGCATGATATCAGAGCCGCGAATATAAATAGATTTGTTGGTTTCCTCCTCCAGCTTTTTTAAATTGATTCCATTACTACCTATTAACATGGCCGCTACATTCTGGTTAACCTCTAACAATATGGCCTCTCCTTCTTCTTCCGTAAGCATTTTCTTCAACAGCCTTTCAATTTTCCCACTCATTACTTCCATGGAAAAAATTTTACCTTTGCCGTCACAGTAAGGACAGGGCTGCATTAAGACAGCATCCAACCCCTGTCTTACTTTTTTTCTGGTCATTTCAACCAATCCAAGGTTAGTAATTCCCAATACATGAGCCTTGGTACGGTCTTTCTTTATATTATCTTCCAGCACCTGAATTACCATTTTTTCGTGTTTCTCGTTACTCATATCAATGAAATCAATAATAATAATTCCTCCGATATCCCGAAGCCTGATCTGTCGGGATATTTCCTTGGCCGCGTCCATATTGGTTTTAAAGACTGTGTCCTCCAGATTCGTGCTGCCGATAAATTTACCGGTATTTACATCAATAACCGTGAGAGCCTCTGTCTGGTCAAACACCAGATACCCTCCACAGTTCAACCAAACAGTCCTTCTTAAAGCCTTTTCAATTTCATTTTCCAAGTTGTACTTCTCAAAGATAGGTTTTTCTCCCCGATAATAAAAAATTTTATTTTTTAGAGAGCACGATATATAGTCTAGAATTTCTAAAACCTTTTCATATTCATATTTTGTATCGATTAATAACTGGTCAATATCATCATTAAACAAGTCCCTCACAATGCGGTAAATAAGATTTAAGTCCTGATGAACCAAGGCTGGAGCATCTTTTAACGTCATCCTTTGTTGAATCTTCTTCCACATTTTCCGCAAGAACTCCATGTCGTTACTTAAATGTTCCGATTTCTTTCCTTCCGCCACGGTTCTCACTATCAAGCCCATATCCTCAGATTTTATGGTATCTCCAAGATTCTTTAAGCGCTGTCTTTCCTCAGGTTTTTCAATTTTCCGAGAAACCCCGATATACTTCACTGTTGGCATTAATACCAGGTAACGACCCGGTAAGGTAATCTGACAGGTAACCCGGGCTCCTTTGCTTCCAAAGGGTTCCTTTATAACCTGCACTAATATTTTATCACCTACCCGTAACAGTTCCTCGATAGACTTGTTGCGGCTGCCCTGACTTGACTCATCACTATCTTCTAAAAGCACATCATCAACATATAAAAAAGCATTTCTCTCCAACCCGATATCCACAAAAGCTGCCTGCATTCCCGGCAGCACATTGGCCACCACTCCATAATAAATATTGCCAACAACCCTTTGATGAATTGGACGCTCTATATATATTTCCACCAGTTCACCCTGTTCTAATACAGCAACCCTGGTCTCCCGATTGTCACAGTTTACAATAATTTTATTGTTCATTTGTTTCAACTCCTGTTCTTATCCACTGTCTCCCCTATCCTAATTTTTTTGCCCTCTAAATAAACTCACACCAGCCAAAATGAGTCTTATCAGTTTTGAATAAATAATTTTTCTCGATGTGCCTTCCGTTCCAATATTTCCAATGAATGCTCTTCCATGAGCAGGTCCAGTATTTCTAACGGTTTTACACTGCCCCCCGGACCGGCTTTTATGTGCGCCCTTATTTCTCCCAGGTAGCTGCTGTCCATGGAAAGCACTTCAATTTTTATAAGGAAAGGAATTACATTAATCTTTTTTATTTTCTTCTTGGAGCGCCTGGTTATAATGGCTTCCTCTTTTTTTAAAAACTTTTCTACTATATATTCCAGGTCTTTTTTATCCAAGGGCTTTGCTGTCTTAAATTTAATTAAATATTCAGCCGAGTTGAGCCTGGACATTAAAGATGTTTTTTCCAGAGATATTTCCTCTACATGATTAATACAAATTCCTTGCGGCAGCTGAGATAAGAGTCTTTCTCTTACCTCCTGGGGAGTCAACGGCTCCATAATTTCAGCCTCAAGGTATTCACAAACGCTGGTGTATCCCAAGGGTAAAGCAGAAGCGAAAGAAAGCTTGGGTTGAGGATTAAACCCTCCTTTCATAGCTATAGAAAGATTCGCCCTTCTAAAGGCCCGAATGAACAACCGCTGTAAATCTAGATGAGATATAAATCTTAGCACGCCTTCCTTGGTAAAATTAAACAGTAGTCTCACTAACACTTCCTCCCATATCCTTTAAGCCCTCAAAATTGCAGACACCACAGCCCTGACAACGGTTTTCCCTACAATCAGGGGTTGTCCTGCCCTCTCTAGACAGATTATGCTCTTTCATTAAATATTTACGGCTTACCCCGGTATCAATATGATCCCAGGGCAGTACTTCCTGGGGATGGAAAGTTCGATTAGCAAATGATTCGGGGCATAAGCTAGAGAGGGAAAAAGCTTCCTGCCATTTTTTATAATCCATTTTTTCCCACCAACTGTCAAACTTACAGCCCAACTGCCAGGCTTTAAAAATCACTTCTGAAATCCTGCGGTCCCCCCGACAGATTGCAGATTCCAGTAAACTGGCCTCGGGTTCATGCCAACTATAAGCCAGGTTTCTTCCCCTAAGCCTTTCTTTAAGAAATGCCTGCTTGCTTTTAATCTCCTCTAAAGAAATTTGCGGTTCCCACTGATACGGAGTATGGGGTTTGGGAACAAAAGTGGAGGTGCTGACAGTAATTTTTAATCTTCCCCAACGTCCTTTGTCCTCAACTGTTTCTCTGAATCTTTGAACTACCTTTTTGGCCAGCGCAGCAATTCCCTCTAGATCCTCCTGCTGTTCCGTAGGAAGGCCTATCATAAAATAAAGTTTTATACTGTTCCAACCTGCCCGAAATGCTTCAGTTACGGTATTTAGCAAATCTTCTTCTGTAACATTTTTATTAATAACATCTCTAAGCCTCTGAGTGCCCGCCTCCGGGGCAAAGGTTAGACCGCTTCTTTTTAATTCCTGAAGATTCTGGGCTAATTGAACTGAAAATGAATCTATCCTAAGTGAAGGCAGTGACAAGCTAATTCCCTGATGATGTAATTTTTTCTGTAACCTTTGTATTAAAGACTCAACGTTACTATAATCACTGCTGCTTAGGGAACTGAGAGAAATCTCATCGTATCCTGAATGTTCTACAGCCTTAAAACAAATATCCGTTAATTTTTCCGGGGTCCGTTCCCGTCTCGGGCGATATAATACACCTGCCTGACAAAATCTACAGCCCCGGGTACAACCCCGAAACAGTTCCAACATAATTCGATCATGTACTATATTTATGTAGGGAACCATCCAACGAGTAGGGAAATATGCTTCATTCAGATCCTGAACTATTCTTCGTTTAACAACCATAGGAACTTCATTATTCAGAGGAACAATTTTAGAAAAAGATCCCTCAGATTTATAAAAATCTTCGTAAAGAGAAGGAACATAAATTCCTGGAATCTCCATAACCTGATATAAGAAGTCCAGGCGATTTTTATCCTCTGCATCTTTCCACTGCTCATATAAATCTAAAACTTCTAAAATGACCTCTTCTCCATCCCCCAACACAAAAAAATCAATAAAAGCAGACATGGGCTCGGGATTAAAAGCGGTGGGGCCTCCAGCAATCACGAATGGGTCCTCCAGACTCCGGTCTTTGCTTTTTATAGGAATACCTGCAAGATTCAGCATATTCAAAACATTAGTATAAGTCAATTCGTACTGAAAGGTAAAACCTAAAAAATCAAACTCCCTAATGGGGGAGGTAGATTCCAATGAAAAAAGAGGAAGGCCATTTTCCCTCATTTTTTCCTCCATATCAGGCCATGGTGCATATACCCTTTCCGCTGCAGTATTTTCTCGCAAATTTATCAGGCCGTATAAAATTCTCAACCCCAGGTGTGACATTCCTACTTCATAAACTTCTGGGAACGCCAGGGCAATTTTTACGTCACCTTCTTTGGGAATACTCTCTGAAGAGTTCCACTCACCACCGATATACCGGGCAGGCTTCTCCACCTGGAGTAAAATCTCATGTAGCTTTTTTCTAAGTGTGTTCATATAAAACTCCTGTCCACAATCCTTAGTTTATTCCAATCAAGTAAAATTATTTAAACAAACATTGTACTGCTGAACATATATACCCCAGTTAAACATAATACAAATATTATTATACCAAAATTATCTATTAATAATTCTTTTACTTTATTAATTTTTTACAATAAACTTCCTTTAACAAAGTTTAAAGAGGGGATGAGGGATTAAATGAGGTTGAAACTTGACAACTCTTGACAACCTATAATAAGTTTTTTATGGGTAGGTGCGACCCTCTTTTAAAAACAGCATCAATGATTTGTCCTTCGGTTACCGTTCCTTTAATTTTGTAACCCGGGGAAATTACCAGGACCATCTGATAATTTTTATGGGTGAACTGTTTTATAATTTCCTTCAGTGGGGTATCTTCCAATGCTACTATGTATCCAGCCTTTAGTATCCCCTCCCGGTCCAGTTCCCGGTGTTTTCGGTTCAGGTAACGCACAAAGACATAAGCTGCTTGATTTTGTTCCCTATGGGCAGCATAATATATAAAAGGTGCAATTAATAATAAACTATAATTTACTGCCCCATAATAAAATCCCAATATGCCTACCGTAAAGAAAATAACCGCCATGATTTTACTGATCAATACTGCTTGTTCTGTAGCCTTTCGGTATCCAAATCTTTTAGAGAGATTTGCCCGGAGCACCCGGCCACCGTCTAAAGGAAGTAAGGGAAGCAGATTGAAAGAAGCGATGAGTAGATTGCACCTTATAAAAAATAAAAGCAGTTCCTGGGCTAGAATATGAGAGTTTGTATATACAATAATGGCTGCCCCAACCATAAAAATATTAAAAAGGGGGCCCGCCAATGCTACCCTACTTTCTACCATTGGATCATATTCCAACAAATCATCAATATGAGCCATTCCCCCAAAAGGGAATAGTTCCACTTCTTTAACCCTTAAGCCATATCCCCGTGCTACTAAAAGATGAAAAAAATCATGCAGCAGGACCACTGTAAATAAGGTAACCGATTCCGCCAGACGACCCATTAGAGCATAAAAAAACAGGAAGAAGAAAAAAAGCCAGTTAAAAACTATTTTAACTCCAAAAATTCGGCCAATTTGCATTATTTTTAAAGTCCCCGGCCTAACTTGTGCCGGGGAAATAATCCAGGGGATCTACAGGATGCCCTAGTTTTCTAATTTGAAAATGTAATAAAGGATTGTCTTCTTCCTTTAAAAAACCTATGGTTTGTCCCTTTTCCACCGGGTCACTTTCATCAACTATAATTTCCCCCAGGCCAGAGTAAACAGAATTAAAACCCTTCTGATGTTCTACTTCCACAGTTTGGCCATATATGTTATCCTGATAAATACCCTTTACCTTCCCTGTCTCAACAGAAACAACCGTCCCCTCTGATGGACCCATTAAATCAACCCCATAGTACATCTGGCTAATTCCCGTAAAAGGATCATCCCGTAAGCCGAATTTTCCAGCAATCACTCCCTGTATGGGAAGAACAAAATCTAATTGCTTCTCTTTCCCCTGCTCCAGTGCTTCCGGTTCTTCCGGAGTCTTTTCCTCCAAGAAACCGAAAGGATATATTTCACTCATTCCTTTGAAAACAGATTCAAGATGCCGGGAATAACCAGGTAAATTCATATGCTCAGTGGTAGTATCATATATCTTTTCTCTTACGGTAACAGCCAAAGGAAAACTAAAAAAACTTAGAAGGTAAACAAATATCAATAATACAACTATAGCGAGAGTTTTTTCCCAAAGATATTTATGCATATAGACCAGATTGCTCAACGGAAATCTGGTCCATAGATCTTTAGGTTCCCTATAATCTTCTTCATAATCCCAATCCCAGTTATGCTCCTCTTGATTATTTTCTTTTTTCCTTTTTTGAATCTTCTCCCTGAGGCTAAAGCGGGGAAAATCCCCCCTCTTCTTTTTCCTGGTCATAACTTCACCCCTTACCAATAGTTTGTCCTCTACTATATTTATTGCGGACATTACTAAATTATGCATAAGGGGTAAATACTTTTAAAACATAATCTTATGCCTTCTCATCCCCACATTCAACACTATACCTATGGACAGCATATTTACTAAAAAAGAACTTCCGCCATAGCTCATAAAGGGCAGCGGCAGACCGGTAACCGGCATAATACTGATGGCCATACCTACATTGACGAGAACTTGAAACACCAGCATGGAGGCCACTCCCACACAAAGTAAAAGGCCAAAGGTATCTTTTGCAGCACTGGAAACCTTTAAAATTCGATATATTAAAAATAAATATAAACAAAGCAGGGCTACAGCACCCACAAAGCCTAATTCCTCTCCCAAAACAGAAAAAATAAAATCAGTATGTTGTGCAGGCAAAAAATCATAAATGTTTTGAGTCCCTTCAAAAAGCCCCTTACCCCAAATCCGCCCGGAACCAATGGCGATAACCGATTGGATTAACTGATAGCCGTAATGCAAAGGGTCCTGTTCAGGATTAAGGAAAATAACCAACCTCATCTTTTGATAGGGCTTCAGATTCAGCCACAGTAGTGGGAACCCCACACCCACCCCCATTATTACAGTCATCAGCAGGTGTTTTATTTTTGCTCCCCCCAAAAAGAGCATACCAAACAAAATAGCTAGAAACACCAATGATGTACCCAGATCCGGTTGTTTGAAAATAAAATACATGGGCACAGCTACATGAACAAAAGCAAGGAGAAGGTTTTTTGGGTTATCCATTTCCCCTTCCCTTTGCTCCAAAAGCTTAGCCAGGGTTATAATGATAGCCAGTTTTGCAACTTCTGAAGGCTGCAGATCAAAAAATCTCAAATCAATCCAACGCTGAGATCCTGCTGTTTCTCTTCCTATAAACATTACCAAAACCAAAAGCCCCAAATTAATTAAATAAATATAATTGGATAGACGGGAAAAATTAGAATAATCTATGCAGACAACCAGAAAAAGGCCAATCAGACCAGCGGCAATCCAGATGGCTTGTTTTTGTACATAATACCAGGGGTCTGCACTAAAGTTACTGGTAGCGCTGCTAATAACTACCAGTCCATATAAAGAAATAATTATCACAGTTAATAACAGAAGATAATCAAAGTTTCGCCATAGTTTGGGGTCAAACAATTAATATCCCGCCTCTTCCCTGCTTGGAAAATAAATTTTTAGAAAATATTACTTTATTCCTAATTTAAAGTAGATTCTTCATCGTTCTCCTCTTCTAAAAAATCCTCATGTTCCTCACCCTCTTCAGGTTCTTCTTCCTCCAGAAGGTTAAAATAACTCTGAACAATTCTTTCCGCAATAGGAGCAGAAGCCCCGCCTCCGGTTCCCCCATATTCCACCACCACAGCAAAAGCGATTTCCGGGTTATGGGCCGGGGCATAACCGATAAAAACTCCGTGAGTTTCCAGCCCCCTAATACCGTGCTGTGCAGAACCGGTCTTGCCCGCCACTGGAATAGGCAGACGTGCCAAAAAACCTGCGGTGCCACCAGGCTGACAAACCCCCTCCATGGCATTGCGCAGCAGTTGAAGGGTCTGATCAGATACATTTACCTTATGAAATTCCGGACTGGCCTGCCAAACTACTTCTTCCTCGTATGTTTTGGCCTGTTCCACCAGGTAAGGCTTGTAGTGCAGGCCTCCGTTAGCGATAATAGCCGCATAGTTTGCCAACTGCAGTGGGGTAAACTGGTGAAACCCCTGTCCGATGGCAGCATCCATGGTTTCTCCACCGTACCAAGGTAAATTTGGATAAGTTTCAAACTTAACCTCCCGACTGGCTACCTTACCGGCGCTCTCCCTGGGAATAATATCTGTTAGTCCGGCACGTCTTCCAAATCCGTACTCTCCTGCATAGTACGCCAGGCTGTCGATCCCCACCCTAACCCCCATCTCATAAAAATAGACGTTGCAGGAACGGGTTAACGCTCTATAAAGATTCGTTGGTCCGTGAACAGAACCCATATAGCATGTCTTGGTTGAACCATAACGGGTTAGACTTCCAGTGCAGCGAATGACTTCTGCCGGGGTCACCTTCCCCTCCTCCAGCGCTGCCGTAGCAGTAACCATTTTAAAAGTAGAGCCCCCAGGGTAAAGGCCATTGATTGCTCGATTCACCAGGGGAGTCAGATAAGTATCCTGACTTAATTCATTAAAATCTTGGGAATAAGTACTTAAATCATAATCTGGTACGCTGGCCATGGCCAATATCCTTCCGGAATTAAGTTCCAACACCACTGCCGCAGCCCCCCGGAGATTTTTATATCCCTGCTGCTCTCTCAGTTCCAGTCCTTCTCTTAAAAATCTCTGGACATCCCTCTGTAAATCGGAATCTAATGTAAGATAAAGGTCATTGCCCGGCACCGGTTCCCTTCTATCCCGAACCCCCACCATTCGTCCCCAGGCATTCACCTCTACCAGGATTTCTCCGTTATTTCCCCTTAAATATGGCTCCCAAGCCCGCTCAATTCCATCCTGCCCGATTGAGTCCCCTATTTTATACTCATAACCTTCAGAGGCCCACCTCTCAATATCACTTTTTTGAGCTGGAGTTGTGGATATTTGACCCATAATATGGGGAGCAAACCAACCGTCTACATAAAATCTAATGGGTTCCACTTCAATCATCACCCCAGGTAAATCAAGCCTTCTCTCCTCAATCCGGGCGACAGTCTCCATATCCACATCGGTCTTAAGCTTGATGGGCTGGTACCTTCGATAGCGCTGGTTGTTAATGTCCTTCTCAATATCCTCCACCTCTCGATCCAATATTTCACTGAGAAGTTTAATAACACTCTCCCGGTCCTTGGTTGGGATTTCCCCCAAAGAGACAGTAAAACCAGTGCGGTTGGATACCAGCCTCTCCCCATTAGAGTCAAATATTTCTCCCCGGGGAGCTGTTATAGGTAATACCCTAAGCATATTATCCTCTGAGCGCTTTTCATAATCCTCGCCATACACAATCTGCAGCTGTGCTAATCGAAAAACCAACACCAGCATGATTAATAAAGTAACAGCCAAAAAAAATCGAAGCCTTTTTATTACAGTCTTACTCATACAGGTACCTCCAACACTTATCTAAATGGTCTAAAAAATTTTTTTTCGTTGGCAAAATAAATAAAGAGATAGATAAAAGGAGTTAGGCAAAAATTGTACAATGCTTTGGGAAGAATTATCTGCATAAAAACAGTTCCCAAGGAAAGACGAGTCAATTCTCCTGATAAAATATAAACCAGCCCTTCCTGAAGCAGTGTCATAACTAAAACAACCAGCATTGGACCCAGCACAAAGTCACGATATATATTCTTTTCCGTAAATCCCGACAAATACCCGGCCAACATTTTAGTTAGTGCGAAAACCCCAAGAAATCGGCTGAAAAGGATATCCTGTATAAGTCCTGCTGTAACACCAACCAGGGCACCTTCTCTGCTGCCCCACATTATACTAAAGCAAACTACTACAATCAGTAATAAATCAGGCTGCCTGCCATTAAAAGTAAATAAAACCAACAGGCTTCCTTGAATTATTAAAGAAATTACCGTGATTAATATGATGTTAATCCTGCCCATAAGCATCTGTCCTTCACTCTTCCAGGCTTTCTTCCTCTTCCAAAGCCTCATCCTCCGGATAAACCCAAGTATGTGTGCTTTTTACCACGAATACTTCTTCCAGCCTGCTAAAATCTACCGCCGGATCAATTAATGCATACTTAAGTAATCCATATTCGTCATCACCTACTTCTATAACTTGTCCTATAACAAGGCCTGGGGGGAAAATTCCCCCTAACCCTGAGGTGACGACTACATCGCCGTTTTCTATTTCGGACTCCCTTAGGATATTTATCATTCGGCAGTAACCGGGTTGTTCTACAGAACCCTCCACAAACCCAATCACTCCAGTTTCTCTTGAATTCTGCACTACGCCACTGACTGCCCGGCTGGAATCAGACAAAAGCAGTACTTTTGAAGAATTTCTGGAGACATTAAGAATGTGTCCAACCAAACCATCGTTATTAATAACGGACATATCTATTGACACACCATCTGCATATCCTTTGTTAATAACAACTACACTAAACCACCCACTGGGGTCCCGGGCAGTCACTTTGGCCGGCAAAAGGGTGTAGGCACTTTTTTCTTGAAAATCCAGCATTTGCCTCAGCCGCATATTTTCCTGGTTCAGCTCCTCCAACTGGTTAGTTATCCTCTGATAGTCACCCAGCGACTGTTTCAGCTCAGCATTTTCACTGGCCAGATCATGACGATCTTTAAAATATTCAAAAAAATCCCTGACTTCTGTGCTGATTCCAGTTACTGCGTGCTGAAAAGGACTGACCACTGTTAAAATCACGTCCTCAACCAAAGTCACCTTTTCTCTCTCCCATTGAGATAGGTTCATAATTATAATCAAAAATATTAAAATAAGAATAAATGTCAATACTCTTTTTTTCTTATAAAGGGGGGTAAGCACTGTTTTATAACCTTTCTACTATATGATTTTTTTAGGAGAAATAGCAACTCTTTTTAAAAGCTCTATCTCTCCCAGCACTTTCCCGGTTCCCAGGGCCACGCAGTCCAATGAATTTTCTGTGATGATTACTGGCATTCCGGTTTCTTTGCTGACCAATGCATCTAAGCCGTGAAGCAGGGCTCCTCCACCTGTCATCACAATCCCTTTGTCCATAATATCGGCAGCTAATTCAGGAGGAGACTTCTCTAAGGTGACTTTTATAGCTTCTATAATACTGCTTACCGGATCAGCCAGAGCAATTTCAATTTCCTTGGCATTGATGGTCTGAGTTTTAGGAAGTCCCGTGACCAGATCTCTTCCCCTGATCTGCATGGTTTCCTGATCTTTTTCTTCGTTTAATAATGCAGTTCCAACGGTAATTTTAATTTCCTCCGCGGTCCTTTCTCCAATTAACAGGTTATAGTTCTTCTTAATATGAAAGACCACAGCTTCATCCATTTCGTCTCCAGCCACTCGAATAGATCTACTGGTGACGATTCCTCCCAATGAAATTATTGCAACTTCAGTAGTTCCACCACCAACATCCACAATCATACTGCCTGTGGGCTCTTCCACCGGCAAACCTGCTCCAATGGCTGCAGCCATGGGCTCTTCTATTAAGAAAGCCTCTCTGGCACCCGCTTGATTCGTTGCATCCAATACGGCTCTTTTTTCAACTTCGGTTACTCCCGATGGGACACATACCACCACTTGAGGTTTAAGAATTGATTTTCTTCGGTAAGCCTTTAATATAAAATGCCTGAGCATTGTCTGCGTAACGTCAAAATCGGCGATTACTCCGTCTTTCATGGGACGAATAGCAACAATATTGCCAGGGGTTCTCCCGATCATTCTCTTTGCTTCATCCCCTACAGCCAAAATACCTCCTGTGTCTCTGCGGATTGCTACCACGGAGGGCTCCCGTAAAACAATTCCCTTTCCCCTGACAAAAACCAGGGTATTAGCTGTTCCCAAGTCTATTCCTATATCTCTGGAGAAATATCTTAGTATGAATTTCAAATGAAATTACCCCTTTCTACTTTGAATATGCCTATGTGAATTAAACTACCTTTACATTATATCAGTCTTTTTTTTTAACTGAAACAGTAATAATATACCACTTTATTCTACCTATATTAGACCGCCTTCACGGAAGCTGTAATATCTTCCTTCACCGATAATCATATGATCCAATACTGTGATTCCAATGATATCCCCAGCTTGTATAATTCTTTTGGTAACCTCTATGTCTTCTCTGCTGGGAGTAGGGTCTCCACTGGGATGGTTATGTACTAATATCACTGAAGCACTAACCTTCTTTATGGCAACCGAGAATATTTCCCGGGGATGAACGATAGAAGAGTTAAGGCTTCCTATAGAGATTAGTTCAGTAGAGATTATCTGATTTTTTGTATTCAATAAAATTACTTTAAAATATTCTTTTTGATAGTATCGCATTTCTTCCATAAGATAGTCCGCCACATCTTTTGGCGAAGAAACATTCTTATCTTCTTGTTTTATGGAGGAAGCCATCCTGCGGCCTAACTCCAGTGCCGCTTTAATCTGGACTCCTTTGGCCAAACCAACACCATTTAGTTCCATCAGCTCTTCAATGGTGAGAAGAGGAAGTTCCCTCAAGCTTTCCGCCTTAGAAAGAATTTTTTCTGCCAGAGCAATGGCCGACTCCCTCCTGCTTCCGGTCCTGATAATGATAGCCAAAAGCTCAGCATTAGAAACTCTTTCGGCACCAAATCTAATCATTTTTTCCCTGGGTCTCTCCTCTTCCGGCAATTCCTTAATAGTGACGTGGTCCTTTTTGAACTTCATAACCTTTCACCTTTCTTATGCTGGTTAAAATATTTTTATTCCAAATTCCGTCAAAATCCCAGCCAGCTCAGACAGTGGAAGTCCAACCACATTGAAGTAACATCCCTCGATTCGTTTAACAAACAGCGCTGCTTTCCCCTGTATGCCATATGCTCCTGCTTTGTCTAAAGGATCCCCAGTTTTAATATATGAGTTTATTTCTTCATCCTTCAACTTTCTAAACCAAACATTGGTTGTAGAATATAAGGTCCTAATAACTTCGCTCTTTTTATCTAATACCGCCAGGCCCGTAGTGACCTGGTGGGAAGTTCCGCTTAACTTCTTCAGCATAACAAAGGCTTCCTCGGCAGAACCAGGCTTGCCCAAAAACTCATGTTCCGATACCACCACGGTATCAGCTCCAATAATAATACCATCATTTACCCTGGAAGCCACCTCTTCTGCTTTGGAACGAGCAAAAAAGACGGTCAGCATATGTTTTGTCATTTGTAACGTATTGTCTTCAATAAAGTTACTGGGAATTACCTGAAATTCCAGGCCCACCTGTTTTAAGAGGGATGCTCTTCGTGGAGAGGCGGAAGCAAGAATAAGTTGAGACATATATGAACTCCTTAATTTGTATAATTATTCACTGATGGAATGACTTATGGTAATATTCTTTACTATAATTTTATGAAGGTACATGGCAGAAAGACCTGTAAATACTCCTGTGGGAATAGCCAACAGCAGTAGTACCGGAAGGTAAACAGTAATTAAATGAAACTGATTAACCACGAAACTGGCCATGACAATCTGAGCAACATTATGGGATACAGCCCCCAAGATACTCACTGTTAATATATTGATCCATTTTTTCCTGTAACAAACAAAGGCCAGGCCCATAACAGCAGTGCTGAAAACAGCCCCACTAATGCTTAAGGAAAAACTTACTACGTTTCCCACAATAAGAAAACCGATAGTAGAGCGCATAACTGAAACAAGCATTCCACTTTTAAAACCATAAAGCATCAAAGCTAAGAGAGTAATGATATTGGCCAGGCCTAATTTTGCCCCGGGAACAGGAATAGGGATTACCAGCAGCGATTCAATAGTATGAATTACTACTGCAAAGGTAATTAACAGAGACAGGTAAACAAGTTTTGAAGTACTGCTCATACTGCTCTTCCTTCCTAAAATATCATTTTACGTAAAGCACCTAAAAAATTCTATGGGTTCACTATTCTAACTTTCCCAAAACATCTATTTTTCTTACTAGAACCTTTCTTCAAAACAGCTGACAAATCCTGTATAAACTTTTTATCCTGAACGTTTAATTGGTATAAAAATCTATATCCTGCTGTTCATCACTGATAATTCTAACAACCACCTTGTTTGGGAGGCATACCAATAACTGACCCGGTTTATCAATCCACCCGGAATGAACACAAAGCTTATCCGGACAAGCAGAAGAAATAACTCTGACCCGTTGGTCTAGAATTTCAATTATAGTCAGACCATTAATTCCCTCAATCTCCTTTCGGAAATTGTTGTTAGATTCCGTCAGTGGAATAGGTTCAAACTCTATACTATTTACACTTATGCTAACAAAATGCTCTCCACTGGAAGCAATATTATAATAATAAAACATGCCCCCCAGGGCCAGTGCAACAATAATTATCCAGATTAAAATATCATAACGAGAAAACATACCATCACCTGATTTCTATTATGTCTTCTAAGCCAGAAGAAACATAAAGCTTGTCCTGATTATCTATAATTACACCCTCCACCTCCGGCAGCCTTTCCAACAGTTCAAGACCCTTTTGAGGGCCCAGGATAAAAACAGCCGTAGACAGACCGTCTGCCGTTATACAGTCCGGGGCAACAATAGTAACACTAATAACCCCGGATGCCGGAAAGCCGTCATGAGGGTCAAGGATATGGTGGTATTTATCACCATCGCTGGTAAAATACCTTTCATAATCCCCGGAAGTTACCACCGCCTGATTCACCACTGGGATCACTGCTATAATCTCCTGACTATCTCGTTCCCGGGGATGCCTTATCCCTATCCTCCAGGGAGTACTGTCTATTCTACTGCCTATTACCCTGATATCCCCTCCGGCATTTACAAAGGCAGTTTGTACCCCTTGGCTCTGTAAGAATTGAACGATACGATCCACAATATAACCCTTGGCTATTCCGCCTAAATCCAGTGCCATTTGTTCATCGGCCAGATATACAGTGTTTCTTCGTTCATCTACTTGTATTTTTCTAAAATCTATAAAAGGCAGCGTCTGTTCTATCTCCTCCAATGAAGGAACACTCTGTTCACCAGTTCCAAACCCCCAGAGGTCCATCAGGGGTGCAATGGTAACATCAAAACCCCCATCAGACAATTCCCCAAAATATAACCCCTTTTTAATTACCTCTAACGTATCACTGCTTACTTCAACAGGTTCTACGCCTGCATGGTTGTTTATTATATCTACATCGCTGTCGGAAACAAAACGGCTCAAAACTTTTTCCAAAGCCCTTACTTCATTAAAAGATTCCCGAAGCAGACGGTTTCCCTCTGCTTCGTCTTCGGTGAATACAGCAACTTCAAAAACAGTATCTAAAAGAAGTTCTGTTTTACTGTACCTCTGAATGCTTTCCTGGTTATATATCTTAAAAATGGAAAAAGCAATAATTGCCAATATTATAATTACTGCCAGCACTTCCACTGCTTTTCGTAACCTCACAGTTGTCCCTCCCACCGTACGTTTAAAAGTATATATAATATACAGTAATTAAATGAAGCATATCCTATTCAATACTAACACTTAATTTATTATAAGGCAAGAAAAATGAAGGGCGCCTCTTTTAATAAGGACGCCCTTCATTTTTAGTTATTTAAATTATTCACAAAGGTAATAAAAGCCTAATTCACTTATGTAATATTTTTAAAATTATCTAAACCTGGAATAAATAAAGAATACAAACAAAAACAAGCTGATTAAAAAGGCCATGATCATCCCTGCGATGTTAATATTCTTAATATTCCAGCCCAAAACTCTTCTTTTTCTGTAGTTTCTTTCTGCCGCCTTGGCCTTTGCGGAAATATCTGAGGTTCCCTCATATATGTCCTGCAGCTTTCCTTCAAAGTCACCGGCTAAATCTGTAGCTTTACGGGACATATCCGAAGTTCCTTCATATATATCCATCAGCTTTCCTTCAAAGTCACCGGCAAAATCTGTAGCTTTGCGGGAGATATCCGAAGTTCCTTCATAAAAATCCATCAGCTTTCCTTCAAAGTTACCGGTCATATCAGCAGCTTTACGCATTGACCTGGAACTGACCATGTAAAAATTGTTAACACCACCATCCAGGTACTTCTGAGCAAATACGCATATCTTCCAACCAACGGATGCCATAACTCTAAAGATAGAGTACTCCATGCTGACCCAAACAGGAAACTTTAATTTAAACAGATTAAATTTGGTTCCCAATGGGTAAATAATAGCCACCAGCACTAAAACAATTAAAATAGCCCTTATATCCGGCCAGGTGAAAAAATTCAAATCCAATATATACTTTTCTATATTGTATGGATCGAAGGTAAATCCACTCATGGCAGGAATAATAAGATTCTGGTAAAGCACCTGCGGGAACAACCCAATAAACATTATACAGCCTGCAAAAACACCCAAAGGAATATATTCTAAAATTGAAGGCTTGTATTCCTTATCATATTTCTCAGGTACTTCTCCCAGGAACATCCCTCGAAAAAGTTTAATGAAATAGCAGACAGTCAAGGCACTGGTTAAAACAAATATCTTTTCTGCAATAAAAAGTGTAGGGTCATGGTTCAGATGGTACGCTTTTTCTATAGCATGGTGAATTAAAGTTTTGCTGGTATAACCATTAAAGCCTGGTATACCCCCGATACCGAAAGCAGCCACCAAAAAGGTCCCGGCAATAAAAGGAAACTTTTTAATCATCCCACCAATTTTCTCAATATCCAATTCATGGGTGTGTATATAAATCGCTCCCACCATCATAAAAAGTCCCGCCTTAAACAAAGCGTGGTTGATGATATGGTATAAGGCTCCCACAAATCCCATAGCTCCGTCGGCGCCAAGATACGCTGCACAACCAATTCCCATTAAGATATAACCCATCTGGCTGACACTGGAATAGGCAAGAATTCTTTTGGCCATGGTCTGCTGCAGTGCCAAGAAAGCCCCCAGGAACATGGTCACTACACCAATCCAAATCACAACATACCCAAAGGTATTGCTCCAGTTGGCATAACGCTGGGCCCCTTCAAGAATTTCTGTGCTTGTAAAAATCATTAAGATTACCCTGAGTATTCCGTAGGCCCCCACCTTAATCATAAGCCCTGAAAGAAGGGCACTGGCCGGGGCAGGAGCCACAGGGTGGGCTCTTGGAAGCCATATGTGTAAAGGAACCATACCCGCTTTAACTCCAAACCCAATCAAGAATAGTGTAATAATCAGCGGTTGATTTAAACCTGCTTCATTGATTTTCTGTAATAAAGGCATGATTTCCACAGTTCCGGTGCCAAACAAGATGTAAAAGATCCCCCAAAGAAGGATCAATCCCCCCACAATGCTCATGACCAGAAACAGCAGCCCCGCTGACATAGCTTCCTTATCTTCTTTATGAATGACCAGTACATATGAACTGAAGGTCATCAGCTCAAAAAACAGAAAGAAAGCGATTAAATCACCGGACATTACCACTCCCAGACAGGCTCCCAGGGTAAATATAAAAAATGCAAAGTATCTGCTTACACACACCTCATGTTCCATATACGGCCAGGAAAAAATAGTGGCCAAAAACCATATAAAAGACATGAGAGCAGCAAACACGAAACTTAGAAAGTCTACTCTTAAGCTCAAAGAGTACTCGATGAGCGGAAGAACCAGATACTGGGTCTCCACAACTCCCTGTTGAACCAGGGGATAAAGAGAAACTACCTCCCTGAGCACATAAGCAGCAACAGCAACGCTTAATAAATTTCTCATTAATTGGTTCCTGCATCCAACCATGTAAATAATAATGGAACAGATCATGGGAACTAACACAATCCATGCCAGTTTACTGGATACAATAACCTGACTTGCCTGATTCAACTCCTCAGCGGCAAAAAACATTCTTTAGATTCCTCCTCCGAGTAACATATCTGCAGCTAACTTGGATAAATCGAAGGGCAAATTAATGGGAGATACTCCAAAAATTAAACACAGCAATGCCAATATAGTAATAGGTAACAGCATCTTAAATGGCACTTCATCAAACTTAAATTTCTTCTCCTGTGCCTCTTGTCCAAAAAAGGCGCTGATGATAATAGGCAAATAATAGAGGCCGTTCAATAAGCTGCTGATCAACAACACTATTACAAATAACGGCACACCTGCTTCTAATGAGCCCAGCGCTAAGTTCCACTTGCTTAAAAAACCATTTAAGGGTGGAATTCCGATCATAGCAAGGCATGCTGTAGTAAAGGCAATCATAGTCACAGGCATCTTAAATCCAATGCCGCTAAGTTCTCGAATATCCCTTTGGCCGGTTTTTACAATGATAGCTCCGGCACAAATAAAGAGACAACCCTTCATAATTGCGTGGGCAAAAATATGGAATACTGCGCCCACCAGGGCTGTATGGGTAAATAAAGATAGGCCTAAAAGAATATATCCCATCTGCCCAATACTGGAATAAGCCAGCCGCCGCTTCAAATCAAATTGTGTAAGGGCTACCGCAGACCCTAAGAGTATAGTAATAACAGCCAGAACGGTAACAATCATGATCCATCCGGTTTCCTGTAAAAATTCTGGGGTAAATACGTTGTAAAATACCCGAATCAATCCATAGGCTCCAGTTTTCAGCATTACTCCTGAAAGAAGGGCACTGGCTGGAGCGGGAGCCACCGGGTGAGCATCAGGCAGCCAAACATGTAAGGGAAACATCCCTGCTTTCATTCCAAAGCCTATCAAGAAAGCAATAAAAGTTGCCAATGCCAGCCCAGTCGGTTCAGTAATCAACCCAATTTGATCCAGGCTGACCGAACCGGAAATCTCATAGGTATTAATAACCCCTAACAGTAAACTCAAACCACCTATAATAGTCATAATAATATACTTATAACCAGCCTTCAAAGCTTCTTCTGATTCTTCATGAACCACCAGAACATAAGATATTACCGACATTAATTCAAAAAATATGAAAAAGCTAAATAGATCGCCTACCACAAAAATTCCGATGCACGCACCTAGAGTAAATATAAGCGTTGGGTAATAACGGTTTTGAGCATGTTCATGGCTCATATAGTCTATGGAAAAAATGGTGGCTAACATCCAAACAAAAGATGCAACCAAGGCTAAACAAAAGCTTAAAATATCCACTCTGAATGTCCCTACTATTCCCATGTCCGGCAGTACTTCAAAAAGCTCAAATACAATAATCTTTCCATCGGCAATTATTGGGTACATAGCAACCACAGAAATAAATGTTATTATGGAAGTGAGCACTGAAAGGTTATTTCTAAGTTTAGTGGATTCTCTCTGAACATAATATATTACAAAAGTCATAACCATTGGGAATAATGCAGCAAATACTGGTAGAATCGATGTTGTTTTTTCCACCTTTATCACTCCTTTTTTCTATCTCCGCCTTCTGCACATACTGATTTAACCGTTTATTAAAACATAGCAACAGCTCTTTCAACCAAAATCAGCATATGTTTGGGGAACACGCCGAAGAACATAACTCCGGCAGCCAGAATCAATAGAGGAATAGACATTTGCAGCGGCAAATTCTTAACTTTAATTTCATTGCCTTCCTCTCCTTCGGGCTCCCCGAAGAAAGCGTTAATCACAATGGGAAAATAATATATCACATTTAAAAAACTGCTTAACAAGATAACCCCAAGATAAAAAGGCTTCCCTGCATCCAGTGTCCCCAACGCCAAATACAATTTACTTATAAAGCCATTAGTGGTAGGTATTCCTACCATGGCCATGGCCCCAACTGAAAATACACCCATCACCAGGGGCATCTTAGCCCCTATACCTTTTAATTGATCAATCTTTCTAATTCCTGTGCAGTAAATAATTGCTCCAGCAGACAAAAATAGCATAGATTTCATTAAAGCATGGTTAAAGATATGAAGTACTCCTCCGGTAAGCCCGGCTTGATTGGCTAAGCCTATTCCTAAAAAAACATAACCAATTTGCGCGATGCTGGAAAATGCCAGCATTCTCTTAATATCTTCCTGCACAATGGCAAAGACGGAACCAAAGAAAATTGATAGAGAAGCTAGAATTAGTATCATATCATAGATAGGAACTATGCTGAATATGTCCCCGGGAAACACCTTTAAAAGCAGCTTCAGGTAAGCGTAGGCATAAATTTTAATGACCAGACCCGAAAGGATTGCACTGGAAGGGGATGGCGCTGATGAGTGTGCATCGGGAAGCCATACATGAAGGGGAAACAGAGCCGCCTTAACAATGAACCCAGCAGAAAATAACGCTAAAGCCACCAGAATGTTATTAGGATAAAGCTCTAATGCTGGTATCAGTGCTTCTGCAGCAAAGGTAAAGTTAAGATGTCCCGTTACCATGTAAAGCATTGCCACCGACAGTAAAACACAGCCGGTTCCCACAGCACTTAATATCAGGTATTTTAAACTGGCTTCCACGCATTCCTTATCCTCTTTAATAGCGATAATTCCACAAGCAGCCATTGCCGCAATTTCCATAAAAACAAACATATTAAAAAAATCATTTGTTATGGTCAGGCCAATCATCGCTCCAACCAACAAGAGATAAAGAGTGTAATACCAACTTCTCACCTTATCTTTTAGTTCATGTCCCAGGTCTTTAGTGGCAAAAATTAAAATCAGCAGGCTGACAACTGTAATGGTTATTAACATAAATACTGCAAGATAGTCGACCACAAATTCAATTCCCCATGGGGGAGCCCAGTTACCCATATGGTAGACCACAGTTCCTGTAGTAAAAACCTTCCATGCCAGGTTACCGGTAAATATCAGTGCTATAACATGAGCTGCGATAGCCAGGGGTGCGCACCAATTTTTTTTCCAAATATCCAGCACCGGGGTAAGATAGGAAAACAGTAAAAAAGTTACTACAATTAAAGCCGGTGAATGTCCTTGAATTATATTAATAGCGGTCGTCATTATTCAGTACTCCTTATCCGCATTATTTCTTCGGCATCAATGGTGCCGTAATGGTGATATAACTTTACAATGAGAGCAAGTGCAAAAGCAGTTACGCTCACCGCCACTACTATTCCAGTCAGAATCAGAGCTGTTGGAAGAGGATTAATATAGGTCTGTTCTACTCCGGGCTCTATAATTGGTGCGACTCCTCCAGTGACATATCCGGTAGAAACAAAGAAAAGAAATATAGCTGTATCCATAACATTCATACCTATGACTTTTTTTATCAGGTTAGAATGAGTAAGCATAGTATGAAACCCGATAATAAAAAGCACCATGGACACCAAGTAGTACATATTGTCAAATAGCTTCAGAGCAATATCAGTCATGAGCATCACCTTCTATAAGATTATAGAACAGCGTGATTACCGTGCTGGCAACCTTTAATCCCAGTCCCAGGGTAATGAGCGCAATCATTCCACCGCTGACCAGTTCACCGGGAACACCCATGGGAAAACCTCCTGCCTTGTTTGCTAAAAAACCTGAGCCTGCATAAAGACCTACAAACCCTAAAAGAACATACCAGGAGGCACCACCTGTTTCTATTAATGTCGAAGTTTCATGGGATAGTTTTTTGTGCCCCTCTTCTAGATCAAAAGCCAGGGCAAAAAGAATCATACTAGAACCTAGAACTGCACCCCCGGAAAAACTCCCCCCCGGGGTTAAATGACCGTGTAGAATAATATATAATCCAAATACCATAATAAAGGGTACCGAGATTCTGCTGATCATGCGTATAATTATATCTTCCAATTGTCTATCACCTCACCGTTATCTTAAGAATGAGCCTTCAGGCACGATAGAGCTGCCGCAATGGCTACAAACAACACTGTGGCCTCCCCTAAGGTATCAAATGCCCGATAGTCAATAATTATACTAGAAATCACATTTAGAGCCCCGGTGTCCTCAACGGCATCATTAATATATTTTTGAGGCACTTCATTATTGGTAGGGTTGTCAGCATTACCGAAAGGAGGCATCTCTACTACCGTGGCTACCATAACTACGCTTATCAGAGCTAAAAAAATCAAGGTAAGAATAAGTCTCATTATTTATTCTTCCCTCCTTGTTTTACTAATTGTGGCAATTAAGAGCAGTGTTGTAACTCCCGCCCCAATGGCTGCTTCAGTAATAGCAATATCCGGGGCTTCCAACTGCTGCCACACCACCGCCATAATTAGACTGTACGCAGCAAAAATAATGATTGCACTGAGCAGATCCCTGGTTTTGGCTACACTAATAGCACAAACAATAAGAAATAACAGCAAAAGCATATTTAAAATATTTGTCATAATTACCATGAGCTGCTCTCCTCCTTAGACTGGTCTGCAAAGACGGTCCCCTTAATCATGGGAATATCTACGGAATAAGCAGCCTTGGCAATGGCATGCGCTGCAGTAGGATTGGAAAGCCAAATAAATATAATAATTATCCCAATCTTAACACTGGGGCCGGTAAAACCCTGATACAGCATAATAGAAAAGAGAATTAAACCTATCCCCAGGGTATCACATTTGGTTGTAGCATGAAGGCGGGTATAAACATCGGGAAAGCGAAGCAGTCCAACTACACCCACCATGAAAAAGAATATTCCAAAGATCAAAACTATAAAACTGATAATCTCCATTACCAACGTAACCCCTCCTTATTCCAGGACACCCTTTTGTAGATATTTTGCTACCCCAATGGTTGCGAGGAAAGATATTAAGGCATAAACAAGTGCAATGTCCAGGAAGTACTCCTTATGATAAATAATTGACACTAAAGTCATTATGGCTACTGCTTTTGTACTGATTACATTGATAGAAATGACCCGGTCTGCCACGGTTGGGCCAACATAAGCTCGATATAAACACAAAAAAATCATAAGCACTAAGAATATACAAGAAGCCGTAAAAGCAAAGAGCAGCATTATTTTCCCTCCTCAATATCCAAGAGCTTAATAGCCATATGCCAGTCCACAACATCAATAGCGTTAGCCCTGGTCAGGCCATGGACTAAGTAGACATCTCCTTCTAAGTCAACAGTAAGTGTCCCCGGTGTTAAGGTGATAGAATTCGCTAATATAACCCGGCTTAAATCATCCTTTAGGTTTGTTTTAAATTCAATTAAAGTAGGAGAAATAGGCATTTTAGGATTTAACACAATCATAGCTACTTGAATATTTGCTTTGAAAATTTCAACGAGTAATCCAATGAGATATTTAAATAGTTTTATAAAAGTTACAGGTTTTATGATAAACCGTTCTTCTTGATAAATTAAAATGTCTTTACAGAATATAACCACAAGAACTGAACAGAGCAAACCGGCAATCAACTGCTGGTAATGCAAACTCCAGGTGATTAAAAGCCAGAAAAGAAATAAAATAAACGTTGTCCCTACATAGGTACTTAAATTTCCAGCCTTCATTTTATAACTCCTTTACCCGTCTAGTCTTTCATCATTGTTTCGGCGATAGTGTCCACTTTTCCCGCCGGTCTTTTCAACCAAAAAAATATCTTTTATTTCCATATCCTTATCCACAGATTTACACATATCATAGATCGTTAATGCTGCAGCGGAAACCGCCGTAAGGGCTTCCATTTCCACACCGGTTTTTCCCGTAGTCTTAACCCTGCTTATAATCTCCACGGTGCCTTCATCTTTTAATGAAAACCTGATATCAACACCCGTTAGAAACAGTGGATGGCACATAGGAATTAACCACCCTGTTTTCTTAGCAGCCATAATCCCGGCCACCTGAGCTACACCTAAAACATCACCCTTTTTAAAGCCGTGATCTTTGATTAATCGTAATGTCTCCGGCTTCATACACACTTTTCCATGGGCTGCAGCCTCTCTGACGGTGTCAACTTTATCGGTCACATCCACCATCCGGGCGCGACCTTCCTGATTGAAGTGTGTAAATTTGTCTGAGGACAATGATACCCCTCCATTACAGTTAAACAACTGCTTATTGATAGTTACTGTATTCTCATGTACATTAGTTAAACTTTATGGTACGGATGAATCCGCACCATAAAGTTTTTACCATTACATATTAAGGGACTACTATACAGTCCCTCTTGCACTTTTCAACACAACTTCCGCAAACGGTGCAAAGAGCCGGGTCAATAGTGGCCAGCTTGCCTTTTTCCATAGCAATAGCATTGGCTTCACATACTTTGGCGCAGGCGCCGCAGCCGATGCATCCCACCTGACAAAATATCTTTGTCTGCTTGCCCTTGTCCTTAGAATTACAGAGCACTGCATAAGCCTGGGGGTTATAGTTTACGATACTGACAACTCCCCTGGGACATTCAGTTACGCACTTGTTGCAGGCTTTACATAGTTCAGGGTCTACAATGGGCTTACCGTTCTTCATAGTAATGGCGTCAAAGGGACAGACCTGAGCACAGGTCCCCAGTCCTAAACAACCATATTTACATTCTTTATAACCGTCAAAAAAAGCATTTGCCGCAGTACAGGTCAATACTCCGTCATATATAAAGCTGTCCGCTGCAGCCTCCCCAAAACCTATACAGTTGACCTGGGCAACCAACTTGACCCCTTCCTCAGGTTTGGGCATACCTAAAATATCCGCTATTTGACCAGCACAATCTGAACCACCGGGGATACAGTCTGCTACACCGGCATCTCCCGCCGCAACCGCGTCAGAGAAGTTTGCACATCCAGCAAAACCACAGGCCCCACAGTTAGCTCCCGGAAGGACTTCCCGGATAGCCTCAACCTTAGGATCTACATACACGGCAAACTTCTTGGAGGCAAAGGCCAGGATTCCGCCGAAGACTAATCCCAATCCACCTAAGCTTACAATCGCTTGAATCATTTATCATTTCACCTCCTAAAAAAATCTGTTTTACATCATTCCCTGAAAACCCTGGAATGCGATAGACAATATACCGGCTGTAATTAATGCAACTGACGCACCTTTGTAATACTTGGAAAGAGGAGCCAACTCCAGCCTCTCCCGAATCCCTGCCAATATGACCAGCGCAAGGGTGAAACCAAGGGCTGCCCCGATGGCATGGACGATGGACTCAATAATGTTAAATTTTTCCTGTATATTCAAGATAGCCATACCTAAAACTGCACAGTTTGTTGTAATCAGAGGCAGAAACACTCCCAACCCTTCATAAAGAGCCGGGCTGACCTTCTGAATAACCATTTCTACAAACTGCACCAGCGAGGCAATAACCAGAATAAAGGCAATGGTTCTCAGATATTCCAGACTCATAGGTTCTAGAATATAAAATTCAATGAGCCAGGTTATAATGGCTGCCAAGGTCATAACGAAGATAACCGCAGCGCCCATTCCGATAGAGGTTTCAATTTTTTTAGAAACCCCCAGGAAGGGACAGATGCCTAAAAAACGGGTCAATACAAAGTTGTATATAAAGATGGCGCCAAACAATATGGCAAAATATTCTCCCATTTCTTACCCTCCTTTTTTCGAAAATAATCGATCAGTCAAGCTTTAATTTCTTAGAAAGCAGATTCATCCCTGCCAGCAGGAATCCTAATCCGATAAAAGCCCCGGCAGGTGAAGCAAACAACCCAAAGGGCTCAAAAGCTTCCGGAGTAAAGACATATCCGAAAATGGCTCCGGCTCCAAGGATCTCCCGTATGGAACCTAAAATCACCAGGGTAAGGGTAAAGCCCAAGCCAATTCCTACACCGTCTGCGATGGCATAGGGCAGGCTGTTCTTAGAAGCGAAAGCTTCAGCCCTTCCTAAGATAACACAGTTTACTACAATCAACGGTATGAAAAGACCTAGATTGGCATGCAGGTCAGGAATAAATGCATTCATAGACATATCCACTATAGTTACAAAGGTGGCGATGACTACGATGAAGCAGGGAATCCTAACCTTGGCCGGGATCACATTTCTTAACAGTGAAATAACAATATTGGAACAGGTCAGCACAAAGGTAGAAGCTAAGCCCATTCCCAAGCCGTTCATGGCTGCGGTGGTAACCCCTAAAACCGGACAAAGTCCTAAAAGCAGCCGCAGAACAGGGTTCTCTTTAATAATACCTTTAGAAAATTCTTTGGCAATACTCATACAATTCACCTCCCATATTCTATGGTTAATTGGCTAATGCGTTAAATACCGCATCCATGATTCCCTTGCTGGTCATGGTAGCACCACTGACTGCATCAACCTCGTAGTCCTGGGCATCTATAATATCCTGGGGTGTAGCTGCAAAGGCAGGATCAGAAAGACCTGCAGTTTCGCTATGATCCAGAATCTCAATCGAGGTAATCTTGCCTCCAGATACGGTAACTTCGATACTTATATCTCCACCAAATCCGGTGCCAACTCCGCTGTAAGTTCCATCTTCCACAGAAGCCAGGTCAAATTCCGCCATGGCTACTCCAAGGAAAGCGGCTCCGATTTCATCTAAAGCGTTCCGCACAGCATTGGCAGCCGCCCGGGCCGAAACAGTAGCTCCGGCAATACCGTCAATATCTGTCCCAACAGCTACAGCGTCGCTTATACCTTTCCCAACAAACTGAGCTAACCAGCTCTCAGCTTCAATCTTGTCTCCAAGACCCGGGGTTTCAGTATGTCCTACTACATCTACAGCTATTACATTTCCATCCGCATCGGTAGCTACGTTTACTCTTACGTCACCACCGTATCCAGCACCTCTGGAATCGGGCATAATGTAGGCGATTTCCTGTCCGCCTGATAGAGCTTTATAAAATGTTTTGCCCTCTACTTCAACAGGCTCGAAACTGTCGGCATCAGGCACATACTGCCCCAATGACTCTGCCAGTACATCCGCTTCCCTCTGTAGTATAACCGGAGTGGTTATACCTTCTATAAAAGCCAGGGAACCGGCGGCTACCACACAGATTAAAGCCAACACAACGGATAATTTAATAATATCACCCATTATTTTTTCACCTCCCCATAAAAACGAGGCCGAGTTGCGTTATCAATAATTGGTGTAAGAGCGTTCATAATCAAAATGGCAAAGGTAACTCCCTCGGGGAAGTTCCCATATATTCTGATCAGCATCGTCAATACACCGCATCCAATACCAAAAATCAATTGACCGTTGGGAGTAACCGGTGAGGTTACCATGTCGGTGGCCATGAACAGAGCCCCCAGCAGTAAACCGCCGGCCAGTACATGGAACAATCCCATGTTTATATCAAACCCAAATCCTCCGGCTGTAAGCAGCGTCCCCATAATCAGGGCGGACCCAATATAACCGCCGGGAATTCTCCAATTAATATGGCCTTTATACAGCAGATATGCTGCTCCAATCAACAAAGCGATGGCTGAGGTTTCCCCCAAACTACCTGCCACATTACCGGTAAAAAGATCCACCAGAGCGGCTTGACCTGGTTCTGCCAGTGGAGTAGCAGCACTCTTTAAGTCTACTGGGCTCAACCAATCTGTCATCCTGCCTCCCCAGGAAGCCAATAAAACAGCACGGCCCACCAAAGCGGGGTTAAAGATGTTGCTTCCAAGGCCTCCAAACACATATTTACCCAAAATAATTGCTGATACTGCCCCAATCACGCACATCCACCAGGCTGACCCGGGGGGCAGGGTTAAAGCCAAAAGAACACCTGTTACGGCTGCACTTCCATCACTAAAAATCCCTTTACGCACAAGAAGAAATTCGGTAGCCATAGCTGCTACAAGACAGATTACGATAGGTATAATTGCTTGTTCACGGAAAAATACGGCTGCAACGACTACGGCGGGCACTAAGGAAATTAATACATCTATCATTATCTTCTGTACGGTTTCAGGAGATCTTACGTGGGGTGAGGAAGATACAACAAATCTTTTTTCAACGGCTAAATTTTCCATCTCTTTATCCCTCCATTCGCCTGTTATTTACTGCTCATGGCCCTTATTTCTGCTTTGCATAACCGGATCCACTGTACAATAGGCCTTTTGGCCGGACATACAAAGGCGCATGAACCGCATTCTATACACTCATCTACATTGAATTTTTTTGCAGCTGCATAATTGTTCTGTTCTCCGGCATTGGATATGAAATTGGGCATAATGAAAGCCGGACAAACATTAACACAGCGGCCGCACTTGATACAGGGTAATATTTCATGAATTACAGATTCTTCTTTGGTTAAAATCAAAACCCCTGAAGTAGCCTTACAGATGGGGAAATCCAGAGAAGGTACCGCGCCGCCCATCATGGGCCCACCCATAATAATCTTAGCAGCATTGTCCTTTACTCCTCCACACTGTTCCACAATCTCTGTGAAAATGGTACCCACTCTTACCAGTAGGTTAGCGTTTTCATTAACACCGGACCCGGCGACGGTAATCACGGTATCAATTAAAGGCCGCCCCGTCTTAATGGCATCAGCAATTACTATGGCTGTTCCAGTGTTTGACACCTGAACACCCACATCAGTAGACCTCTTGCCCGAAGGCACCTCCATACCATTCATAACTGCAGTAACCAACTGTTTTCCAGAACCTTGAGGATACTTAACCTCCAGTTCAACAACTTCGATGCTGGAATCTCCACCAATAGCTTCCCTGACTACAGCAATAGCATCAGGCTTGTTTACTTCAATCCCAATGTAACACTTCCGGGCTTGAAGCGCTTTCATCATTGCTTTTGTACCGTAAATCAGATCCTCCGCCCGTTCCACCATCAGCCTGTGGTCACAGGTAAGATACGGTTCACACTCCGCGCCGTTTAGAATCAGCGCTTCCAGTCCACCCTCCGGTGGTATTAGTTTGACATGTGTTGGAAAAGCTGCCCCTCCAAGACCTACAATACCGGCTTCCTTAGTAATTTTAATGATTTCCTCTCCGGTAAGTTCCTCCAGCGGTTTGTTGGGCTTTACATCTTCAGCCCAAATATCCTTACCATCAGACTCAATCACCACACACATTGGCGAGCTTCCGCCCGGGTTAAAATAGGGAGCTATTTCAACAACTTTGCCTGATACACTGGAATGGACGGGTGCAGAAATAAAGGCTTTGACATCGCCAATTTTTTGGCCCATCTTTACCTCATCCCCTACCTTAACCAATGGTTCACAAGGCGCGCCAGAGTGCTGGCTCAGAGGAATAACTACCCGCGAAGGTGCCGTAGCTGTTACTATAGGCTTGCTTGCTGCAGGCTTGTCGTGGGGAGGATGCGTGCCACCCTTAAAGGTTTTAGTGGTCAAACTGTTTCACCCCTTTTATAAAAGATTTACTTACACACAACTAAATAAATATTCGTGAATATAAAATAAAATCCTGCTTTTTAGTTCGGTATTTCTCCAAAAACTTTAACTGCTTTCGATAAAAAGCGGGTTACATAACATCAGGGATGATTCGATAATCATCCCTGATGCAAATTTTATGAAATTTCTTTTATTCTGCTTTGGACAAAGCATCATCTACAGCAGCAAATATAGCTTCAGAAGTAACTGTTGCCCCAGACTTAATATCTACACCACCAGTGCCTCCAGCAGCAATAATATCATCTAGAAGCCCGGCCATAGAGTCGGCGTCACCAATATTGGCGGTTTCACTCTCCTCAACAATCTTTATATCAACGATTTCCCCCTCGTCCATGGTAACTTCAACCTTAATTGTTCCTCCGAAACCCTGTGCTTCTCCGGTGTAAACATCTCCATCAGCAGTCGCAGCATCATCACCACATCCAAGAGCCAGGACTCCTATCAAGGCTATTACCAAGAAGTAAATGCCAATCTTATGTAACTTCATTTTATTTCACCTCCTTTCAAAAAAAACCGTAAGGGATAACTTCGACGGTATCTGTTTAAATTCCTTTTATCTTTTTAAATAATTTTCATGAAGTATTGTCACCCTAATTATAATATTAGGGCATAAAGAAAAATATGTTACCCCAGGTCAAATCTAAAAATCAGTGAACGCGTTTCAGCAAGCTTTAAAATCGGGGAATCAGGTGGAGACTCTTCTCCACCTGATTTTAAGCCCCACCTACGCTAATGCTTAGAGGTGGGGGCCTTATACCCTAAAAAAAGAGATTAAACAAAATAACAATTTATAAAGCAGGCAGCCGTTGTACGGCTTTTCTAGCTTCAGATATAGTGTAAAGTGAGCCACATATTAAAACCAAATCTTCCGGCTCCGCCAAAGTCATAGCTATGTTAACAGCCCGGGGAATAGAGTCCTCTAAGATCATAGGATACCGGGCATATTTTTCCGCCACATCAGCAACGGCCTCCGGTTCAGCCGCTCGGGGACTATCTGGTTTAGTAATAATTATTTTATCTGCTAGAGGTATAATTTCCTTGAGCATTTCATCCAGAGCTTTATCCCCTAAAATCCCTATTACCAGCACCAGCTTTTCATACTTCACCTGATCCTGCAGAGCTTTTTTTAAACTTCTCACCCCATCAAGGTTATGAGCAGCATCTAGAATCAGCAGAGGATCTTTACCCATTAATTCCAGCCTTCCTGCCCAGCGAGCTGCTTTAAGCCCCTTGCGAACAGCAGCTTCAGGAATATGGAACCCTTTCCCCTGCAATATTTCAATAACAGCAACGGCTGTGGAGGCATTTATAATTTGATGTTCCCCTAAGAGGCTGATAAACAAATCTTTTAACTGTAAACCCTGAGGGTTTACGTAGTGGAAAGACTGTCCATTTAAAGAAAGTTCCTCTATTTCGATATTTACACTTTCTCTCAGAACAAACAAGTGAGCATTCTTATCCTGGCACTTTTTTTGGATTACCTTCATCGCCTCAGGCCTTGGCACAGCTGTAACTACCGGAGCACCCTCTTTGATTATACCGGCTTTTTCCCCAGCGATTTTTTCGATTGTGTCCCCCAACACCTCAGTGTGTTCCAACCCGATATTGGTGATTACAGACACCAATGGATTTTCCACCACGTTAGTAGCATCCAGCCTACCTCCCAAACCCACCTCCAGCACAACAAAGTCAGTGTCTTGAGCAGCAAAGTAATAAAAAGCAATACAAGTAACTACCTCAAACTCCGTCATCTGACCCAACTCAAAATCTTTTGAAATATCATCCACCATAGGTTTAACTATGTTAACAATTTCAACCAGACGATCTTCGGGAATATCATTTCCATTAATAGCCATGCGGTTGGTAAATGCCTCCAGGTAAGGAGAAGTGTATAATCCTACACTGTAACCTGCCTCTTCTAATATTTTAGAAAGGAAAGCAGCGGTGGAACCCTTTCCATTGGTTCCGGCAATATGAATTACCTTAATTTTTTTTTGAGGATTTCCCAAAAGCTCCATCATTTTGCTCATTCTCGCCAGTCCTGGCTTTATACCAAACCGGCCAATACTGTGTATCCAATCTAACGCTTCTAAATAGTTCATTTTTATCCCTCTTTCAGTCTATTAATTTCAGTTTTATTTGCTTCTAACAAATTCTAGCCTTTTTATTTTAAATCCTTTTTTTAGTATAACTGTTTTTACTGGTTTCTTACTACAAAAAAAAATGTTCCTCTCACAAGGAACATTTTTTGGTATAATTTACTATTAATTATCTTTTTCCCACGGCATTTTACACAATTCCTTGCCCGGGGGAGGAGAACTAAAAAGAGGCCCTAAGGGTTCAAAGCTCAGCTGCTGACTGCACCATGGACATTTTAATCTTTTTGTGTCAATATCTTGGGAACATAGCGCCAATTTATGTAGTAAAATTAACATCTTATTATGAGGGTCCGAAGCATAATATTTTTCTCGGTTTATAGGACAAAGATCATTAGTGCAAATTGCCTGAACATAATGATTCTGAAAAATTGGCAGACGTGCTGATGCCTTGTGTTCTTTAAATAGAAGCATTCTTATGGCTACAATAGCTACAGCTAGTAATAGAAACAGTACGTATACCATGATAATAGGTTCCTCCTATTTTTTTATCCCGGACATTTCTAAAACGCTACATTTATGCGTTTCCTTCCTTACCCAACACTCTCTTTACACTGGATTTGTGCCCCTTAAAAATCATAACCCTGGAAGCAAAAACGATTAAACCAAAAACAATAATAATGCCATAACTCATTCCCATATCCCCCTTTAATTTTAATGTTAATTATGCTGCCCCTGTTTAACTATGCTGGTCGTCACTCTTTTAAATAACAAATAATTATTGTCTTTAAAAAATTATCACTCTGGTAACAATAATCTGGCAAAAATCATTAAAGCAAAAACAATAATAAATTAGCCCACATATATACTCCCATATCCCCCCTAAACAATTAATGTGAATATACATCCATCCTAACTTTTAATGGCCTTTACTTTATCTGTATTCCTATAATAAAACTCGATATTTTATTATAATATACCCTCAAGTATAAATAGTCAACACCAATTTACGATGTATTTGCATCTAACCCTAGATGTATTGTTTATTTAATATAACTTATATTTTGTTAATTTTTGGACCTGTAAAGACTTCTACATGGCATAAGTTTCAGGTTAAATTGTAATGACTTTTTTAATGGTTAGTGTATAATATATATATAGAAAACGATAACTTATATCCAAAGGAGGTCTTGACATTTGTATAGAGACATAAAAATCGTAATATCTATGATTATTTACTTTATTTACTCCTTGAGCATTACAGGCGCTGTTTTCTTTTATTCCCTTATGGGTACCGTAGCCATGGACAGATTATGTATAATTATCACAGAAGCCACCGGAATTCAGAGACAGGAAAGAATGTTATCCACGTTTCTTTATCCTGCCATGATCCAAAATTTATTTTGGTTATCTTTAGCGGGAATAGGTTTTTGTCTTATTTTTATATTTGTATTAAACCAAAATTTTCATTCCTTCTGGTCTCCTTCCTCCCTTACCCTTCTTTTATTTTTGGTCTTGATGGGAATTAGAAATATGTTATTGAATTTTTTGCCTGATAATATAGATACTCTAGTTTCCGAGCCCTATATCATTAATGTTTTACACCGCTTCCTGGTGAGCAATATAACCGTACTGATTTTTGGCCTCATACTTTGCTGTCTGGCATTTCTCGGAGACAAATTCTATACCCATAAGAAGGAAAGTGCAAAAACTTAAACTTTTTTATATATGACGTTAAGTATCCATAAATAAAGCTCTTGTGTCCGCCGGTATTTTGACATAACAAGAGCTTAGTTATTATGAATATCTATTCTTTATGAAACAACACTACTCGATTGGTATTGGTGCCCTTAGAATTATTATTAATCCCCCATATGTTGGCGGTTTTAGTAAAGTCCTGTTCATTCACCAACACCCCGGCACAGGTAAAACCCGCCTTTATCCCTATAGGAACAACATACTCCTCCAATTTCACTTTACCCTTCCTTATCTCTCCCACCTCAAAGGCTACCCAACCTCCCCGGCGGGTAATTCGGTACAATTCATAAAAAACCTTCTGCATAACTTCAGACCATCGATCCACAGTTTTGGCCATGGTAATTTTTTTTTCAATTAATTCAATTTTTAGAGCATTAAACCAACACCTAAGCCAGTTATCTTCAGAATACTGCACAATATCTAGAAAAGGTGGAGAGGTTACCGTAAGCTGCACACTTCCCTCCTGGATAGACCGGGTAAATCCGGCCTCCTCCGAAAAAAGCAGAGCCCCTTCTCCCCTTTTATTTACTGACTTACAAATATCAGGGGTAATATCTTTCAACAAAGACCTGGATTTTTTTAGAATAATTTTTTTTACATCCTTATACTGTGGAAACTGATTCCTCTTTGTATTGATTTTTTTCTGCCTTTCCCGGCTGGCAGCCTGGTTAGGAGGCAGGGTATATATGGAGAAAAACCCCGGTGAATGCCCCGTAAGACGGTTGGTAGCCACCATCCTAATCCACCGGTCTACCTTGTCCTCCCTCTCCTGTCTCTTTCTTTCCTCCAAATACTGCCGCAGAGAAACTAACTCTGCCTCGGTATCTGTATGATAAAACATGGACAGGTCTATCTCCGCTCTCAAGCCGGGATAAAACTCTATTTCTAACAGCCTCTCCAGAACTTCCTCCCCCCGGGGAAGGTTAATTCGGGGTTCTGTCAATATTTTGCTCAAGGGATTGATATCGTTTCCCAGGGCATTTCTTCCCATCAAGACTGCCTCTATAACCGTGGTTCCCCGGCCCATAAATGGGTCATAAACCAGGTCATTCTTTTCTGTAAACATTTCAATGAAAAAACGGGGCAGTTGAGGCTTAAAACAGGCACGGTAGGATATCTCTTGAAGGGAAGAAGCCTGCCTCTGCTTAGAAGTCCAATATTCATTAATATAATAGAAAACCTCATTTCCCTCAATAATATTCTTTTCTATGCGTGTAACTGACGGTAATGCCAGCATTTCTTTGCCCTGGCAGACTTCTTGAAATACAAAGTTTTCCAGAAAACTTTCCACTTCTGATAATTTCACATTTGCCACTCCCGGGAACTAAAGGTAGCAGGGACGTTTCTCGCGCTTCCCTGTTTCCTTTACTTTTTACATAATTTTTGCCTTCTGCATTTCCTCCAGACGTGCCTGCACCGTCACCAGCTTTTCCCGGTAATCCTCCAGTTTGTTTTTTTCTTTTTCTACCACTTCCGCACGGGCCTTACTGATAAAAGCTTGATTGTTCAATTTCCCAGCGGCCCGGGAGACTTCCTTTTCCAGCCGAGAAACTTCTTTGCCCAACCTGGAGATTTCCTTGTCCAGGTCCACCAGGCCTGCCAGGGGCAGATAAATCTCAACTCCGTTAATTACAGAAGTCAGTGCCTGCCCAGGTTTTTCCTCCAAATCCGGTTCAATAATCAGCTGCTCTGTAGATGCCAGGTGATGAATATATGTTTTCCCCTGCAGAAGAACTCTAGTAGCTGCAGCCTCTGTTGGCTTCAACACAACATTACACCCTTTTCTTGGATGAATGTTCATTTCACTCCTTAAATTTCGAATGGACTTGATTACTTCCATTAAAAAGGACATATCCTGACCCTCTTCGGTAAAATTTAAGTCCGGGTCTTCTTGTGGCCAAGAAGCGATAATAAGGGCTTCTCCCTGGTGGGGCATATGCTGCCAAATTTCTTCAGAAAGAAAAGGCATAAAAGGATGAAGGAGCCGTAGTGTTCCCTCCAGCACAAAACAGAGCATGGATTTGGACTTTTTTTGATTCTCCGCCTCCTCACCATATAGATCAATCTTGCTCATCTCTATATACCAGTCGCAAAAGTCCCGCCAGATAAAGTCATATAGTTCCCGGGCCGCGTCCCCCAACGCATACTTTTCCATCAGCCGGGTAATCTCCCTCACCGTCTGGTTATAACGATGTAGTATCCAGCGGTCTGCCAGGCTTAAATTTCCATCTAGGTAAATATCTTCTGCCTGAAAACCTTCCCCCAGGTTCATAAGCACAAATCGGGAGGCGTTCCAGATTTTATTGGCGAAATTTCGGCTGGCCTCCACATTTTCCTGGCGCCAACGCTGATCGTTCCCCGGTGCCTGGCCGGTGATGAGAGTGAAGCGAAGGGTATCAGCACCGTAATCCTGTATTACTTCCAGAGGGTCTACCCCATTGCCCAGGGACTTGCTCATCTTCCGTCCCTGACCATCCCTGACCAGTCCATGAATATATACCTCTTTAAAAGGCACCTGATTCATAAACTGTAAAGACATGAAAATCATACGAGCTACCCAGAAATAAATAATATCATATCCGGTAACCAGCACATTGGTGGGGAAAAAATGCGTTAAATCTAAAGTCTCATCAGGCCAACCCAGGGTTGAAAAAGGCCATAAGGCGGAGCTAAACCAGGTATCCAACACATCGGGATCCTGCTTTAATTCCCTGCCTCCGCATTGGGGACAGGTATCCAGGTCAGTGCGGGATACGATGGTTTCACCACAGGGACAATACCAGGCAGGGACCCGGTGCCCCCACCAAATCTGCCTGGAAATACACCAGTCCCTGATGTTTTCCACCCAATTAAGGTAGGTCTTGGTAAATCTCGAAGGCACAAACTGGGTGCGGCCTTCTTTGACTGCTGTAATAGCAGGCTCCGCCAGGGGTTTCATTTTTACAAACCACTGCTTAGACAGCAAAGGTTCAATCACTGTAGTGCAGCGCTGACAATGACCTACGGCGTGTTCATGATGATCAACTTTTACAATTAAACCCAAAGATTCCAAGTCCTTGACCACTTCCTCACGACAGTGATAACGATCCATCCCCTGATATTTTCCAGCTTTATCCGTCATCTTCCCATCATCCCCGATGACTACCATCTGTTCTAGATTATGCCTGAGGCCGATCATAAAGTCATTGGGATCATGGGCCGGAGTCACCTTCACCGCCCCACTTCCAAATTCAGGGTCTACAAATTCATCAGCCACTACTGGAATCTCCCGATTAACCAGCGGTAGTATAACATTTTTACCAATCAAGCCCCGGTACCTTTCATCTCCAGGATGTACTGCTACCGCTGTATCCCCCAGCATGGTTTCCGGCCGGGTAGTAGCCACCATCACATATCCTTCCCCCTGGGAATAGGGGTATTTCATATAGGTCAGCGTCCCATTTTCATCTTCATGTTCCACTTCAATATCCGAAAGGGCCGTGTGACAGCGGGGGCACCAGTTAATGATATAGTTACCCCGATAGATTAAATCTTTTTCATAAAGGCTGACAAAAACCTCCCGAACTGCCCGGGTGCAACCCTCATCCATGGTAAACCTCTCCCGAGACCAGTCACAGGATACACCCAGTTTCTTCAACTGATTAGTAATCCTTTTATGGTATTCCTCTTTCCATTCCCATACTCTATCCAGAAATTTCTCCCGGCCCAGATCATACCGGCTGAGCCCCTCCTCCAACAGGTGTTCCTCCACCTTTATCTGTGTAGCAATTCCTGCATGGTCCGACCCCGGGACCCAGAGAGTATCAAAGCCCTGCATTCGCTTCCAGCGAATTAAAATATCCTGCAGAGTATTGTCCAGTGCATGACCCATGTGCAGGGTGCCGGTCACATTGGGCGGGGGTATAACAATGGTAAAGGTCTCCTTGGAAGGATCCCCTTCAGCCCGGAAGTAATCTCCCTTTATCCAGAAATCATAACGGGAATCTTCTACTTTTTGTGGTTCATAAACTTTGGATATGCTGGTTTCCATTTTCTCCTATCTACCTCCTTTAATTATGAAAACAATTATAACGATAAAAAACTTCTCTCATCCTTAAGGACGAAAAAAGTTCTTCTCCGTGGTACCACCTCATTTTCCGAAAAAACCGGACACTTACTTAGATATAACGGCATAACCGACTTAACTTAATTCTTTGTTTTCAGCTAAGCTGCTCAAGGGTGACCTTCAGACCGGCGGATTCCGGGAAATTTTCAGCAACAATCCCTCTCTGTTGAAACCTCTGCCGCCCTACTCTCCCCGTCAGGGCATTTCATATATAAAATTATATATCATATTATACCCTGTAAAAATCCTCTGTCAAGCTTAAAGCTCTATCAAAAGGGTATTTAATTATCATACCCCATGGCATAGCGGTCTAGTTATATTTAAGCAGACTTTCGTAGTAGTTTTAGAAAGAAAAAAACAAAAAACCGCTTACGAGCGGTTTTCTAGAAGTTCATTTATTGTTTTCCAAAGAGCTATCCGGCCATCCCCGGTCTTAGCAGAAAAAGAAATCATAATATCTCCATTTTCTCCCCTTAAACCTAGTTTTTTCTTAGCCTTTTTTAAATTGTTTAAGGCTCTTCCCCGGGAAAGCTTATCACTTTTAGTGGCAGCTACAATTGTAGGGATTTCATTAAACTTCAGCCACTGGTACATAAGCAGATCATCTTCCGTAGGGTCATGCCGTATGTCCATCAGCATGACTACCACTTTTAATTGCTCCCTTTTCTCCAGGTAGCCTTCAATCAGCTCCCGCCATCTCTCTTTCATTTGTTTGGAAACCCTGGCAAAACCATACCCGGGCAGATCCACCAATAAAAATCGCCCATTAATTACATAAAAATCAATGGTTCTAGTCTTTCCCGGTTGAGAACTGGTGGGAGCCAGTCTCTTCCGGCCCAAAAGGCTGTTAACCAGAGAGGATTTCCCAACATTGGATCGACCGCAAAAAGCAACCTCGGGCAGTTCCCCTGAGGGGAACTGCTCCGGGTTTACAGCTTTATTACAAAACTCTACTGATTTTACCTGCATAACCTGTATTTTCTCCTTCTTTTTTCACCAATGCATGGTTTAACACTTCATCCATATTATCCACCAGGATAAAGTTATGCTTACGCTTCACGTTGGCTGGAATCTCCGAAACATCCTTCTTGTTATCCTTTGAAAGAATTATATTTTTTATGCCTACCCGGTGTGCAGCCAGTACTTTTTCTTTTACACCGCCCACCGGCAGAACTCTACCCCTCAAGGTAATCTCCCCGGTCATGGCCACATCCTTCCGTATAGGAATATTGCTCAAGGCTGAAATTAAGGCTGTCGCCATGGTAATACCTGCTGAAGGACCATCTTTGGGTATAGCTCCCTCAGGAATATGAATATGAATATCCGTATTTTCATAAAAATCCTCTTGAATATTCAGAGCCTTGGCCCGGGAACGTATATAGCTTAAACCCGCCTGGGCCGATTCCTGCATCACATCTCCCAGTTTACCGGTCAAGATAAGTTTACCTTTACCCTTCATCAAGGTAACTTCTATACTCAACACATCTCCACCGGCCTCGGTCCAGGCAACTCCTGTGGCTACCCCTACTTCATCCGCCCTCTCAGCAGCACCGTAGCGATAGATAGGCACTCCCAGGAACTTATAAACCGCCTGTACATTGACCGTAATTTTTTTACTGGAATCCTGCACAACTTCCCTGGCCGTCTTCCGGCAGATACTGGCAATTTGTCTTTCCAAATTCCGAACCCCGGCTTCTCGAGTATACTCTTGAATCACTTTCCGCAGCGCATTTTCCGAAAAGACGAGGTTTTCCTTCTTTAACCCGTTTTCCTCCAACTGTTTAGGGACCAAATACTGCTCAGCAATTTTCAGCTTTTCCTCCTCGGTATATCCGGGGATATAGATGGTCTCCATCCTGTCCAGCAGAGGCCTGGGAATATTGTAATAAGAATTGGCCGTGGTAATAAATAAAACATTGGACAAGTCAAAAGGTACCTCAATATAGTGGTCGCTGAATTTATTGTTCTGCTCGGGATCCAGCACCTCCAGCATAGCAGCCGATGGATCACCCCTAAAGTCTGTAGACATCTTATCTATTTCGTCCAGCAAAAATACTGGGTTTTTGGACTTTGCATCCTTCATGGCCTGAATAATCCTGCCGGGCATAGCTCCTACATAGGTCCTGCGGTGTCCCCTGATTTCCGCTTCGTCCCGGACTCCCCCCAGTGAAATCCGTACGAATTTTCTTTCCAGAGCCCTGGCCACAGAACGGGCCAGAGAAGTTTTACCCACCCCGGGAGGCCCCACCAAACATAAAATAGGGCCTTTAAGTTTTTCTGCCAGCTGACGCACTGCCAGAAATTCAATAATTCTCTCCTTAACCTTTTCCAATCCGTAGTGGTCTTCATCCAGTATTGTTTCTGCCATTTGAATATTTAGGCGGTCTTCCGTTTGTTCTTCCCAGGGCAGCGCCAACAGCCAGTCCAAATAATTCCTTATGACTACACTTTCCGCAGCCGCCGGAGGCATTTTTTCCAGACGATCCAATTCTTTAAGCGCTTTCTCTTCCACCTCTTCGGGAAGTTCAATAGCCTCAATCTTTTCCCGATATTCATCGACTTCGGCCATTTTTTCATCCTTTTCTCCCAATTCCTTTTGAATCGCTTTCATCTGCTCCCGAAGATAATACTCCTTCTGAGTCCTTTCCATCTGTTTTCGAACTCTTAGATTTATTTTTTTCTCCAGGTCCAGAATTTCCATCTCTTTGCCCAGGATTTCCCCCAGTTTTTCAAGACGATTCTTAGGGCTTATGGCCTCTAAGATTTCCTGTTTTTGTTGAATCTTCAACGTTAAATGGGAAGACACAATATCCGCCAGTTTACCCGGGTCCTCAATAGATGAAACATTAACCAGGGTTTCCGGCGGCACCTTTTTCCCTACCTTTACATACTGTTCAAACTGATACAGCACACTCCTCATCAAGGCTTCTATCTCCGTGCTTTTTTCTTCATTATCCTCCAGTTCATCGACTTCCACCTGAAAATATGGCTCCATAGCCACAAATCTCTTAATGCTGGCTCGATATAAGCCTTCCACCAGAACCCTGATGGTCCCTCCGGGAAGCTTAATTAGTTGTTTAACCAATGCAATCGTTCCCAGAACATACATATCATCGGGAGCCGGTTCTTCTACTTTGGCATCCTTTTGTGCAACCAGCAGTATTTTATTATCCTCTACCATGGCCTGTTCCAAAGCATTAATAGAACGTTCTCTACCTACATCCAGGTGGATAACCATGTTTGGAAAAACCAAAATTCCTCGTAAGGGCAGCAATGGTAATACTTTATTTACTTCGTCCACTTTATCCTCCACCTCCCATAGTATACTTATATTATATCAGATAATCTATCATTTGTGTAAATACTGATAAGGCCCATTTATTTTATTATTCTCGTTACCTCTTCTTTTTCCTTTTTTTTTAACTTTCCTTTTTATGTACAAATCTAGAAGGGGTCGTTGAAGCCGTGGGCGTTAAAGGGGTCAGACTTGAAATATTCACCTATATTTCAAGTCTGACCCCTTGTTCTTGTTTTTTTCAAAACAAAAAGACCGCCCTAGCCGTTTACTTTAACAGCCTTTTGGACAGCCCAAATTTCCATAGTATTTTGTTTGAAGGTGGAGGGTCAAGCCTGACCCCCTGTCTATTCTTTTTTTAACCAACCGTTTTAAACATTTTTTCCTGTTTATCTTCCAATAGGGCATGAAGCAGTACTTCTTCCAGATTCTCTACAGGGATTATCTCTATATCATCCCGATTTGAATATAAATTCTGCCAGTTGTCCTTAGGGATAATGACTTTATTGGCTCCAGCCAGCTTGGCTGCCTGTATCTTTGTTGATACGCCCCCCACCGGCTTAACCAGGCCCCGAATGGAAACCTCTCCAGTCATAGCTACCAGGTTATCCACCGGAACATTCTTTATTGAGGAATAAATAGCAGTAGCGATAGATACCCCTGCTGAAGGGCCGTCAATAGGAACACCTCCCGGGAAATTAATGTGAATATCATAATTCCTGGGATCTACCTCCAGGTATTTTCTTAGAATAGTCAATACATTTTCCACCGAACCCTTGGCCATGCCTTTACGGCGAATAGACCTTTGGGAATCTCCCATATGTTCTTCTTCCACGATACCCGTAACGTTAATTTTACCCAGGCCCTTGGTGGAAGGCATAGTAGACACTTCAATATCGATCAGGGTGCCCATATTCGGGCCGTAAACCGCCAAACCGTTCACAAAACCTACCTGGGGGTAAAGGGATACTTTCTTTTCCGGCCGAGGGGAAATGTGACTGCTGTTGACCACCCACTCAATATGTTCGGGAGTGATTTCCCGTAAACCTTCTGCCATGGATACCCCAGCGGCAATCTGGATAATGTTTACCGCTTCCCTTCCATTCTGGGCATAATTGCCGATGATTTCCACTGCCTTTTCCCCTAAAACAAAATCTACTTTTTCTGCAGCATTTCTGGCAATCACGGCAATTTCATCGGGAAGCAGGCCCCGGAAAAATATTTCCATGCAGCGGGAACGCAGTGCAGGGGGTATATGATCCGGCGTCTTGGTAGTCGCTCCCACCAGGCGAAAATCTGCCGGCAGGCCCCTTTGAAAAATTTCATGAATGTGATCTGGAATATTAGTATCTTCCGAACTATAATAAGCACTTTCTAGAATAACTTTCCGGTCCTCCAAAACCTTTAAGAGCTTATTCATCTGTATAGAATGAAGTTCTCCAATTTCATCGATAAAAAGAACCCCTCCATGAGCCTTAGTCACAGCTCCCGGTTTGGGCTGTGGGATTCCTGCTACTCCCATGGGCCCAGCTCCCTGATAGATAGGGTCATGGACAGACCCGATTAGAGGATCTGCTATACCTCTTTCATCAAACCGAGCAATGGTGGCATCCAATTCAAAAAATTTTGAAAAGGGACCGAAGGGTGAATCCGCATTTTTCTTTGCTTCCTCCAAAATCAGGCGAGCTACAGCTGTTTTCCCTACTCCAGGGGGCCCGTATATAATTACATGCTGAGGATTTGGCCCACAAAGAGCAGCCTTTAGAGCTTTCATCCCATCCTCCTGACCAATAATCTCTGTAAAGCATGCTGGTCTGGTCTTTTCTGAAAGGGGTTCACTCAAGGAAATAGACTTCATGTGATTTAACTTATCCATTTCTTTTCTTGAAACTCTAACCACGGCTGTCTTACTGGTCTGCTGAGACCGAAGCAGATTCCAGAAATATATGCCAATTACAATAGCAAAAAATATTTGGATAATCCCGATAATACCTGCAAATTGCAACAAAGGTTATCCTCCTTCCCACTTTTTGAGAATGTTAAGAACAACCTTATTATTCCCCTGAGTAAGATGAAATATCCAGAGATAAACCATGTTAAGGCACAATATGGTAAATAATTTGCCAAATATTTTTAGTTGTCAGGATTGTCAAGGGGACAGTTCTTCTGACAACATTGAAAAACACGGCAGTTTAACTGCCGTGTTTTTTTGTTTTTTATTTTAAAGTTTGAAATTATGCTAAGCTGATTCTTCTTTTTTCTTTTTCCTCTGGTCAACCGTTACCAGGATAGGATCCTCATTGTTTTGGATTACCTCCCGGGTAATAATACACTTGCTAACATCTCCACGGGTAGGCATATCGTACATGATATTCAATAGTGCCTTTTCAATAATAGCCCTGAGACCCCGGGCTCCCGTATTCCTTTTAATGGCTTCTTCAGCGATATAGTCCAGTGTACCCTCTTTAAATTCCAGGTTTATCCCATCCAGATCAAACAGTTTCTGATACTGCTTCGCAAGAGCATTTTTAGGTTCCATTAAAATTCTGATTAGTGCTTCTCTATCCAGTGCCTCCAGAGTAGCAATTACCGGAATCCTACCTACGAATTCTGGAATTAACCCATACTTCAGAAGGTCTTGAGGCAGGACATTCTTCAGAATTTCACTGATATCGCTATCCGCCCGGCTCCGGATATTGGCTCCAAAACCTATTCCTTTACTTCCTACACGGCTTTGAATGATTTTTTCCAAACCGTCGAAAGCTCCTCCGCAGATAAACAGGATATTAGTGGTATCAATCTGCATAAACTCCTGATGGGGATGCTTGCGTCCTCCTTGAGGAGGAACACTGGCTATAGTACCCTCTAGAATTTTCAGCAGTGCCTGTTGAACACCTTCTCCGGAAACATCCCTGGTAATGGAAGGGTTATCTGTCTTTCGAGCAATTTTATCTATTTCATCAATATAGACGATACCTTTTTCTGCTTTTTCCAGATCATAATCCGCGGCCTGAATTAGCTTTAAAAGAATATTTTCAACATCTTCTCCCACATAGCCCGCTTCTGTCAAAGAAGTAGCATCGGCGATGGCAAAGGGAACATTTAAAATTCGGGCCAGAGTTTGAGCCAGCAGGGTCTTCCCCACACCAGTGGGCCCTATGAGCACAATATTACTCTTTTGAATCTCTACTTCTTCCAGTTTCTGCTCCGAATTGATCCTCTTGTAATGATTATAAACTGCTACGGATAAAGATTTTTTGGCTTCGTTCTGGCCGATCACATACTGATCTAGAATATCTTTTATTTCTCTGGGTTTCGGCAGTGAGACCAAATCAAGGTCCAGATCTTCATTCAATTCCTCTTCAATAATTTCATTGCAGAGTTCTATACATTCGTCGCATATATAGACCCCCGGACCGGCCACCAGTTTTCTAACCTGCTCCTGAGTCTTTCCACAAAATGAGCATTTCAACTGTCCTTTATCGTCGTTAAACTTAAACAATTTATCACCTCTTTTAGTCGGTTAAGTTTTAACCTTCTTTCTTCTCCAGCACACTATCAATTATACCATATTCCAAAGCCTGTTCAACTGACATAAAATAGTCCCTATCAGTATCACTTGATATTTTCTCCACCGGTTGGCCGGTATGACTTGAAAGAATTTGGTTCAAAGACTCTCTCAATCGCAGAATTTCCCTGGCATGAATTTCAATATCAACGGCTTGACCTTGGGTTCCCCCGGCAGGTTGGTGTACCATGATTCTGGAATGGGGGAGAGCAAATCTTTTACCCTTAGTACCGGCAGCCAGCAGTACTGCCGCCATACTGGCAGCCATACCAACACAGATAGTAGATACATCGGATTTAATATACTGCATAGTATCGTATATGCCTAAACCCGAATCAACACTGCCCCCCGGTGAATTGATATAAAGGTTAATATCTTTATCCGGGTCTTCGGACTCTAAGAAAAGCAGCTGAGCAATTACCAGATTGGCCACCATATCATCAATTGCGCTGCCAATAAAAATAATCCTGTCCTTTAATAAGCGGGAGTAAATATCATATGCCCGTTCTCCCCTATTGGTCTGTTCTACAACCATCGGCACCAAGTTCATAAATTATCTCCCTCCATATGGTAAATAATTGTATTCCATTTATCTCTAATTTATTCTGGTTGTTCAGAAATTTTCATTTCTTCTTCTGGTGTATCTACTTCTTCTAAAATTTTATCCACAATATTTACTTTGGCTTCATCTACTAAAAAGTCAACCGTTTTTCTAAAGGTTATCTCTTTTTTTAACACATCTATCTGTCCGCTTTTTTCAAAATACTCTTTGATATTCTCAGGCTCCTGCTGGTAGCTTTGAGCCATTTTATTAAATTTTTCCTCCAGGTCTTCCGGGGTAGCTATAAAATCCTCTTGTTTCATAATAGCTTCTAATACCAAATTAGCCCTTACTCTTTTATCAGCCTCAATACGGTTATCCTCTTTAATAGATTGCTCTGTATTTTCCGTCAGCTGACAGTACTGTTCTAGAGTTAATCCCTGTTGTTTTAACTGCTGAGAAAAATCACTGATTACCCGGTCCAACTCCCGTTCTACCAAAATCTCAGGAGTATCCACCTTTGAGTTCTCAGTAACTATACCTATAATTTTTTCCTCCAGGTCTACTCGATCTTTTTTCTCTGCATCTTTTTTTAGTTTATTCAGCACATCTTGTCTGAATTCTTCCAGTGTATCAAAATCGCTCACTTCTTTGGCAAAATCATCATCCAGGAGAGGTTTTTCTTTTTGCTTTAAACCTTTAATAGTTACTTTAAAGGTTACCTCTTTTCCCGCCAGTTCTTCTTTCTGGTAATCCTCAGGGAATGTTACCTGAATCTCTTTTTCTTCTTCCTGTTTGCACCCAATTAACTGTTCTTCAAAACCAGGAATAAAGGTGCCGGAACCAATTTCCAGGGAATAATTTTCTGCTTTTCCCCCTTCAAAGGGTTCTCCCTCCAGGTAACCTATGAAATCAATCATAACAATACTACCCTGTACTGCTTCCCCTTCTTCTACTACCACCACACGGGTATGTTTTTCCTGCATCTCTGTTAAGTACTCTTGAACTTCTTCCTCTGTTACTTTAGATTCTACATGGTCCACTTCTACACCTTTATATTGACCCAACTCAACCTCGGGTTTAACATCCACTGTTGCCTCAAAAATTAAAGGTTTGCCCGGCTCTATTTGTTTAATATTAACATCCGGCTTGTCTATGGGCTCAATTTCTAACTCCTCCAAAGCCTCTTCATAAGCTTCAGGGACCAACATTTCCAGTGCTTCTTCATATAGAATCTCGGGACCGAATTTGGCTTCCAATACCCTGCGGGGCACCTTCCCCTTCCGAAAACCGGGTACATTAATTTTCCCTACTACTTTACGGTATGCTTTGCCCATGGCTTCTTCAAGTCTTTCCACTTCTACTTCAACTTCTAACACCACTTTATTGTTGTCTAGCTTTTCCAACTTGGTCATCAAATATGCCTCCTCCTGTAATCAAGTATTCAGTAATTAGCGGTAGTTATCTGTATTTATCATAACATAACATTACTGAATAACCAAATATATATACTTTTAAAAAAAACGCCTAATACAAAAGCTTCAGGCGTTACTTCAAATACCATGAGGTCAATTTAGTTTAAAACTATTGGTGCGAGGAGGGGGACTTGAACCCCCACACCGAAAGGCACTAGATCCTAAGTCTAGCGCGTCTGCCAATTCCGCCATCCTCGCACTAATAATTGGTGAGCCATGAAGGGCTCGAACCTTCGACACCCTGATTAAAAGTCAGGTGCTCTGCCAGCTGAGCTAATGGCTCATAAAATATAATGGCTGGGGTGGGAGGATTCGAACCTCCGCGTGCAGGATCCAAAGTCCCGTGCCTTACCGCTTGGCTACACCCCAACTTAGTTATCTTTTTTAATGGTACGCCCGGCAGGATTCGAACCTGCGACTCCCAGATTCGAAGTCTGTCACTCTATCCACCTGAGCTACGGGCGCAGATATATCCTAATAATAAAATGGGGTGAGTGATGGGACTCGAACCCACGGCCCCCAGAGCCACAATCTGGTGCTCTAACCACCTGAGCTACACTCACCACAAATATAGAAATCAAATCAAGAAAAATGGCACGCCTGGGAGGAATCGAACCTCCGGCCCACGGATTAGAAGTCCGTTGCTCTATCCCCTGAGCTACAGGCGCATACCTTACTTAAACCAAAAATCATTTACTTCTATTATCCCTATTTTTCAGAATAAAATTTACGTAAAGAATTTTTTGCTTTTTCATTCTACAGTACCCACCCTGCAGAGTCAAGAGTTATATCAAAAACATAAATAAAAAATTAGAAGTCTTAACTCCTAATTTTAATTAAAAAATGGAGCGGGTAGGGGGAATCGAACCCCCGCGACTGGCTTGGAAGGCCAGGGCTCTACCATTGAGCTACACCCGCATCTGGTCGGGGCGAAGGGATTTGAACCCCCGACCCCTTGGTCCCAAACCAAGTGCGCTACCAAACTGCGCTACGCCCCGCAGAAAAAAAATCTGCATTAGCTTTCTAACAGTATACATTCTAACACATTCAAAATAATAATACAAGTTTTTAAAAAATGATTTTACTTAAGCAAAAGTAACCTTAAAGATTATCCTTTTAAACGGGGCACTTCTATGATTTCGACCTCTATAACTCCGTCATTAAGCTGGACCATGCCACAGGATGGACCGTTTCCCATACGGGGGCCGCTAATACTGCCCGGATTTAAAAAAATAATACCTTCCCGCTCAAACCTGGAAGCCAAATGAGTGTGGCCAAAAATCACCAATTGAGCCTTTACCCTTTTTCCTTCAGCAATCAGTGCATTATAAAAATCCCCTGGATCCAAACTATGACCATGGATTACATATATCCTAATTCCCTCCAGTTCCAGAATCAGTTCTTGGGGGGAAAGCCTGGGGTAATCACAATTACCCACCACTGCCTTAACGCTTAAGCTGGGAAGGCGTTGAGATAGTTTTACCGCATCCTGGTAAAAATCCCCGGCATGAATCAACAGGTCTACCGAATCCATAGTGGTAAGTATCTTTTCCATCATAATTACATTGCCGTGGGTATCGCTAAAAACGGCTATCCTCAAGTTGATACCCCCTACAGTTTACTCCCTTTCACAATGGAAGGGCTTATTCAACAAACCCCTTTAATACCTCTATCGCTTTTTTCATGGCATTACCCCTATGACTTATATTATTCTTTATTTCTGGTCCCAGTTCCGAAAATGTTTTTCCATATTCCTGGACTAAAAACAGGGGATCATAACCAAAACCCATATTTCCCCGGGGTTCCCGGGTAATTATCCCCCGGCAGCTGCCCTTAATTACTACCGTTTCCTTTTGGGGCCGGGATATCGCAATCACACAGGTAAACTGCGCCCCTCTCTGCTCCCAAGGGACATGGGACATGAGCTGCAGTAATTTTTTATTATTTTCTTCATCAGTTGCACCTTCACCGGCAAAGCGAGCTGAATAGACCCCGGGGCTCCCCTTTAAATAGTCTACCTCAAGCCCAGAATCATCGGCCAACACAATACACTCTGTAAAATCATTTAAGGCTTGGGCTTTAATAACAGCATTTTCCTGAAACGTATCACCATCTTCAATAATCTCAGGACATTGAGGAAAGTCCAACAGCGATAAAACCTCAAAAGGCAGACCTGTAAGTATCTCCTTAAATTCCTTCACCTTCCCCAGATTCCTGGTTGCAATAACTAGAGAAATCATTCCCTAATTCCCCCGATCAGAGAAACTGCCGGCCCTAAAACTTTCTTTTGATATTCAATTAATTCCGAGGTACCTTTTTGAGCTAAGATTAAAAGATTGAGCATTAAATCCTGGGAAAAAGGCTCTCCCTCAGCTGTTCCCTGTATTTCTACCAGGCTTCCGTCACCAGTCATAACCAGGTTCATATCCACCTGGGCTTTAGAATCTTCTTCAAAGTTTAAATCCAGAAGTTCTTTTTGTTCTACAATTCCTACACTCACCGCGGCCAAAAAATCTTTTACCGGAAAACGGGTTATGTGATTTTCCTTTAACAGCTTATATAGGGCATCCACCAAAGCAATATAGGCTCCGGTAATGGAAGCAGTCCTAGTTCCACCGTCCGCTTGAATTACATCACAATCAATCCAAATCGTCTTCTCTCCCAATGCTTTCAGGTCAATCACTGAGCGGAGAGACCTGCCGATGAGCCTCTGAATTTCGTGGGTCCTTCCCCCCAACCTCCCCCTGGCCGATTCCCTCACATTACGGGTTTGTGTAGCCCGGGGAAGCATAGAATATTCTGCAGTGATCCACCCTTTGCCTTCACCCTTCATAAAATAAGGTACTTTCTGCTCCACAGTGGCATTGCAGATTACCTTGGTGTCCCCTACTTCAATCAGTACCGAGCCTTCAGGATGTTTAGTAAATGATCGGGTAATTTTTACTTCTCTAATATCATCAGGCCCTCTGCCATCTTTTCGCATAAAATACCTCCATTTTTTTAAACAACTAACTTCCTATGCTTATATATTTTACCAGAATGTAAATAAAATTCCCATATATTTTATTAGAAAAGGAAGACTCTCCAGTCTTCCTTTTCCTTTAGAAACCAAATTTTTTAAAATCTGAGCCCTAATATTTTGTTATATAAAACTGCATAGCCAAATTATTACTATCGAATCTGGATAGGCATTTCCCTGGTCAGTTCCGGAACCTCTCCATCAACCAGGATAGAGACTCTATTAATTTCGGGAAATTGAGATAGAGTCAGCACAATCTGCCTTAAAATATTTTCCTCTGCAGTGGCTCCACCATGATATGCCAAAAATTCCTCTGAAAAATCTATGGTAGCCAGACCCTCTTGCACCTGCAAACCGTTGATCTCAACTCTGGAATCAATGTCGGAGAAAAGCTGACTACCAGGTTTAGGCCCCTTTAAAAGTTCCTCTAAAGCCGCTTCAATTTCATCAGCGGTTTCAGGAATTACTCGAGTAACCGGTACAATATAAGTTAGTGCTTCTTCTCCACTACCGCAGAAATAAACCAACACTTTTGAAGTATCTCTTAAGTTTTCCACATCTTCTGACACCTCCAGGTTAATCCCTCTTTCCCGGTCCAAAGGCTGCTCAATGGCTACCCCCTTTGGGAATTCCTCCAGAAGCTTTCCTTCCACCTGTATTTCTACCTGCTCAACAGTGCCAAATTCGGTTAAAGTGAATACCACTGCATCCAGCAAGGTTCTTTCTTGTCCCTCCTTAACCTCTAAAAATTCTTCGCTGAAATCAATGTGAGCCAATCCATCTCTAATGGTTAAACCCACTATTTCCGTGCCGGCAGGCAGTGGTGCATCTAGACCCGTGCCATTTAAAAATCCGTCAACCTGCTGACTGCTTACCAGCCGCGTAATAGTGGTTCTAGCAATACCATCCTCCCAGGGAATACTCCTTTCTACCGGAACAAGGTAAGCTCCCTGATACAGATAATAAAAAATAGTTTCCCTTAAGTTTTCTTCTTCAGGCAGCGCCTCCTGGTGATATTCCTCTGATTCTGTTTCTTCCTCCTGAAAAAGGCCTCCAGGCGAACAGCCGATTAACAAAAAAGCCACGACCAATAAAACAACCATTATCTTGAAATATTTTGCGACCATCTTGTAACACCTCCATATAAATATTTGTTTATTTAAATATATATACAGCACACATGAAAATAATTCCAAAATAGCCAAAAAAAAATTCCCTCTAGTGAGAGGGAACAGTCCACCAAAAACTATAGTTTTATATGCCCGGCAGAATTACCTGATAAGCTTTTACTTTTATATTAATTAAGTTTTCACCGATTCCCACAAAGTTTTCCGGAGAAGCACTCACAAAAAAACGGTGATGGCAGGAATTATCACTGGGGTTCAGCAGATTGTTCCCCTTCAATATTTCCTTTGCTTCCCGGGCAGTTTCTTCCGCAGAGCTGATTAATCTAACCTTTGGTCCCATTACCTCCTGAATGACTTCTGCCATTAATGGATAGTGAGTGCAGCCTAAAATTAAAACGTCTACACCCACCTCTTTGAGGGGCTTTAAATATTCTTCCGCTACTTTCTTTGTTTCCTTAGCTGTAATCAAATTATTTTCAACGATCAACACAAAAAGTGGACAGGCCATACTATATATTTCTACCTGGGGGTCCAGCCTTCGGATACACTCTTCATAAGCTCCGCTGTTTATAGTGCCATCGGTGCCTATGACTCCTACTTTTTTTATTGCAGTATAGGACAGAGCCGCCCTAACCCCTGGTTCAATCACACCTATTACCGGATATTTTACATTTTGCTGATAATAAGGAAGTCCGGCAGCACTGGCAGAATTACAAGCAACAATCACCAGCTTAATATCCTGGGTCTGTAAAAAATCAATAATCTGCATGGAAAATTTTCTTACTTCCTCCTGAGGCCTGGGTCCATACGGCATCCTTGCAGTATCCCCAAAATAAACAATCCTCTCATGGGGCAGTTGATCTAGAATTTCTTTTACTACTGTAAGTCCGCCAACCCCTGAATCCAAAAGAGCAATCGATTTCAAAGCTTCCATTTAATCCCTCTCCATAATGTTAATCATTTCTACATTTTCATCGTCTTATTTTTAAACTGAGTTATTTAACTTTAATTTTAGAAAAATAACCCCCCATAGTTTTTTTAGTATCAAGGACAGTCACAAAGGCATGCTCATCAATTTTTTCAATCAGGTCCATCAAAACTTTCATATCTTTTCTTTTAATCAACACATGGATAATTTTCCTGAGCTTACCCTCCCGGCCGTGTCCGTCAACCACGGTTACCCCAAAACCTTTTCCCCGCATTTCTTCAATTAAACAATCTGAATTTGTTTTAGAAATTACCTGTATATTAGCACAACCAATTGCCACTTTTTCTTCAATAAAAATACCTAAATAGTTCCCTGTAGCAAAGCCCAGAGCGTAAAAAAATAAACTGGGAAAATCGTTCAATTCATGGAGTACATAAGTTAAAACCGCAATAAATATAAGAGATTCAAAAAAACCTATGATGGCAGCATAAACTCTCTGTCCATGTAATATCATCAGTATTCGAATAGTTGCCAGCGAAATATCTAAACACCTGGCCAGAAAAACAATCAGGTATCCTATAAATAAATACAATGTAACCACCCCAATAAAAAATTAACCTTATAATAACATATTAAACAATATGTTAAATATGCCCCTAAGCTAAAGGCAGGTCCATTACCCGTTCCGAGGACATATTCTGATATCCTAAATTAATTGATATTTTCTGAGTTGTATCTGTTAAATTCTGAATAATCATATCTTTCAGGCGCTTTTCAGTCATGCGAGCTACCGGTCCGGATATGCTGACTGCAGCTATTACTCTTCCCTCGTGGTCCCTGATAGGAGCAGCAATGCACTTAACCCCTTCTTCCATCTCTTCAATATCCAAGGAATACCCCCGCTCCCGAATCAGACTCAGTTCCTCCCGTAACTGATTGGGTTCCGTAATAGTATGGGGAGTAAAACTAGCCATGCCTTTATTTTTCAAAATATTCGTCAATTCCGGTTCCTCTACATACGAAAGCAGAACTTTCCCTGCGCCGGTACAATGAGCCGGCCCTCGGCTGCCTACCCGGGCAAACATTTTTATCATATTGGTAGATTCAACCTGCTCGATATAGACTACTTCTCCCTGATCAAGGATAGCCATATTAACCGTTTCGTTACAGGTGTCCACCAGTTCTTGAAGGTCCGGCCTGGCAACCTGACGAATATCCAAACTGTATAAAGCTTTACTACCTATTTCAAATATTCTTAAACCCAAACGATATCTACCACTGTTCAAGTCCTGCTGCACAAATTGATGTGATATTAACGTGTGCAGCAGACGGTGGACCGTGCTGATATTCAGCCCTGCCTTTTCACTTATATCACTTAAGGTCATCGGGTTCCCAACCTGAGATAGTATTTCCAGGAGATACAGAGCCCTTTCCACAGATTGAACCCGCTGACCCTTTTTATCACTTTTCATTTTTAAGTACCCCTTCCTGATAATATACTTTAAACCGAACTGGGCAAATTAGTCCTACCTTTATATTCGTGTACCAGAATAAATATCCTCTTTAACCCGGAATTACATTTTATGGACGATGAAGTTCAAGCATAACTTGTAAAAAATATACTAAAAAAACAACAAACATATCGTTATGACATTTTAATCATACCACATATTAATTGAAAAATCATACAATTAGATCATGTAGTTCACTAATAACAAAACCCTGACTTATTTAGTCAGGGTTTTGTTATTCTATATTTTACTAATTTTAATCATTTAACTTTTCCTTCCTGACACCGGTCACCATGTAGATAATCCATTCTCCCAGATTTGTGGCATGATCAGCAATCCTCTCCAGATTCCGGGCAACTATAAGCAGATAAGTAGCCTGAGTGATGGTCCTGGGGTCCTCCATCATAAAAACCAAAAGTTCTCGAAAAATCTGACGATATAAATGGTCTACCTGGTGGTCCATCTCAATCATCTGCAGGGCCAGTTTTGTATCTCTACGGATAAAGGCCTGCAAACTGTCAGACACCATCTTCTGGGTCAATTGAGCCATATGAGGGATATCAATCAGCGGCTTAATGTATTCCTGCCCTTCCAACCTTTTTGTTACCTTGGCGGTATCTGTAGCATGGTCAGCCATTCTTTCAAGATCAGTAATAATTTTCAAAGCAGTACCGATGGTCCTTAAATCCCGGGCAATAGGCTGCTGCCGAGCAATCAAAGTCAGACATTTGTGCTCGATATCCAGTTCATACTGATCGATAATATCATCGTTGTCAATAACCTCTCTGGCCAGGGCAGCATTCTTTTCAACCAAAGATTTCACCGCATTAAATATCGCCTGTTCTACCAGCCCGCCCAACTTCAGTATATCCTTTTGTAGCTCATCTAACTCTGCATCAAAGGTTTTTCGTGCCACAGCAATCACCCCATTATATAAGATGGATTAAAATACTTTTTCGAAAAACCCAGCTCCCGGGTGTATATTCACCGGGATACTACCCAAATCTTCCGGTTATATAATCCTCAGTTTTTTCCTCTGCTGGATTAGTAAATATATCATCGGTTGGTCCATACTCTACGATTTTACCGTGCAGGAAAAAGGCAGTATAATCTGAAACCCTGGCGGCCTGCTGCAGGTTATGGGTTACAATCACAATGGTATACTCCTCTTTTAAGTCTTGAATCAATTCCTCAATTCTCAAAGTAGCTATAGGATCCAAAGCCGAAGTTGGCTCATCCATCAATATAATGTCCGGCTGAACTGCCAACACCCGGGCGATACACAACCTCTGCTGCTGCCCCCCTGAAAGCCCTAAAGCCGGTTTCCAGAGCCTGTCCTTTACTTCCTCCCATAATGCTGCCTGCTGAAGGCTCTGCTCAACAATTTGTCTTAACCGTTTCTTATCCTTTAGCCCATGAACTCTGGGGCCATAGGCAATATTATCAAAAATAGACTTCGGGAATGGATTGGGACTTTGAAAAACCATCCCTACCTTTTTCCTCAAATTCACCACATCTACTCCATTTGCATAAATATTTTCCTTATCAATATAAACCTTTCCCTCTACGGTTGTATCTTCTATCAGGTCGTTCATACGATTTAAGACCCGTAAAAAAGTAGACTTGCCGCAGCCGGAAGGGCCAATGAGAGCAGTAATCTTATTTTCATATAACTGAATATGCGGCACTTCTAAGGCCAAAACCTTTCCATAATTAAACCTTAAATTTTCTATATTAATTTTGACTTGTTTTTCTATGCTGACCCGGTGCTTCAACTAGAACACCCCCAATCCCCTTGTAGGTTCAATAATTCCCCTTTATGTCATTGTATCGAAAGCTTGTTAATCTATCGTCAATCCTGTGTAAAGGTTTTGTAAAGAAACATATTTCATGATGTCCTCTTGGGCAGAGTAAAATAGAATCTGCTTCCCTGGGTCAAGTTGCTTTCTACCCAGATTCGACCATGATGAGTTTCAATAATGTGTTTAACAATAGCCAACCCTAAACCGGTTCCCCCCATTTTCCTGCTGCGGGCTTTATCCACCCGGTAAAACCTTTCAAATATTCTTGAAATCTCTTCTCTGGGAATCCCAATGCCTGTATCCTCCACTACCACTAATATTTCCTTAACTTTTTCCAAAAGTGTAACTTTAATACTGCCTCCCTCTGGAGTATACTTCATGCTGTTATCCAGAAGATTTAACAGTACCTGATGTATTTTATCCTCATCCCCCAGAACATGTACAGGTGAATCCGGTAAATCCAGGCAGAGCTTTAAAGTTTTCTTTTTAATCTGCAGTTCCAACTTCTTTGAAGTTTCTTCAATTAAACCTTTAACGTCAACAGGGACAAATTTTACCAGGCCATCATACTCAATTTTTGTCAGCTCCAAAAGGTCATTAATTAACCGGTTCAGCCTCTCGGCTTCCCTTTCAATAATTTCTAAAAATTCTCTCACCAGCTGGGGATCCTCTAGGGTTTCCTGTTCCAGCAGCGTTTCTGCAAACCCTTTCACAGAAGTCACCGGGGTACGAAGTTCATGGGTGGCATTAGCGATAAACTCACTGCGAACCTTCTCAAGCCTTCTAATTTCTGTAATGTCATGAATGGCAATAACCAGGCCAATTACTTTTTCCTGCACATCCTTCACCGGAGCCAGATTTACTTCCAATATTTTTTCGTAGGGAAAGTTTAGAACAATCTCCAATCTCTGAGTTTTTCCTGTTTTCAGTACACTTTCTACTTTTTCTGACAGTTGGTAATCCCTCAACACACTGAGATGAGATTTACCCACTACTTCCTCCTGCGAAAATGAAATTATCGCTTCTGCCGCAGGGTTAGAGAGAATAATTTTCCCTTCCCGATCCAGCAGTATAATCCCAATCACCATACTGGACAAAAAACTTTCCAACTGACTTTTACTTCGCACAATTTCCTGGACTTTTTCCTTCAAGGTCTGGGCCATATGATTAAAAGCTGCCCCCAACTGACCAATTTCATCTTCCCCCTTGATATCAATGGTTTGATCAAAATTACCCCGGGCGATATTCTGAGCAGTAATGGCAATTTCCTCCAAAGGGACCGTAATATTTTTGGCATATTTAACACTGACCCAAACTGATATTATAAGTGCCAACAAGAGCGACAAAATAACTGCTGTCCATATTGTAATTCTAGCCTGGTTCAATTCAGTCATGGGAAGAGATAAACGAACAAAACCCAGGAGCTGACCATTGGAATAAACCGGTACTGCAGCATAAAAAAAATCCTGATTTGTAGTAATACTAAAACGGGAGGAAAAACCCACTCCCTCTTGAATAGCTCTTACCAATTCAGGACGGTTAATATGATTTTCCATTTCAACTGCCAATTCTTCTGAATCTCCTAAAACTACCCCCTGGTAATCTATAATAGTTACCCGGACTTTAATATCCTCAGCAATCTTCTCCGAAAGCTCCTCCATTTTTGCCACCGGGTCCGTAGAATCAAAAGAATCTTTACTTACGGCAGCAGCCAGTATACCCTGGTGATGAAGGTTATTCCTCAGGGTTTTATGGTAGTTCTGCTCAAACAAGCTTAATAGATATATACCCAACACAATAACTACTATGCTTATTAAAACCAGATAAGTTAGAATAAACTTTCCACGAAGACTTTTAAGCATTTTTTTTGCCTCCAGGCTAAATTCCGTCGTTTACTGACAACTCTTAGGCCCTATTGCGACATTTTATACACAGGTTATCCCTATTATCCACAATTAAAGAAAAAAAATGACATCCTCTTGGGTTCAGGTAGACCTCAAAGAATGTCTCTATTTTTTCTAAAAGGGTTTTACTCCCTAAATTTATATCCCACTCCCCGGACCGTTTTAATATACTCGGGCTTGCCGGAGTCAAGTTCAATCTTTTCCCGCAGATTGCTTATATGCACGTCCACAATACGAGTATCCCCGTAATAATCATATCCCCATAGTTTGTTCAACAGATATTTTCGATGCAAAACCTTACCCTTAGATCTAACCAGGACCTCTAAAAGCTCAAACTCCTTTGGAGTTAAAGTAATACTTTCACCCCTCACCATGACCTCATACCGATCTGGAAAAACCTCCAGGTCATTTACCCTGAGCCTCTCCTCACCTTTATCCCCGTATTGAAAAGAACGGCGCAGTAAAGCCTTTACCCTGGCAATCAGTTCTCTGACACTAAAAGGTTTGGTCATATAATCATCAGCCCCGATCTCCAGGCCTAAAATCTTGTCAATTTCGTCTTCTTTAGCCGTTAACATAAGAACAGGAAGATTTATGTCCTCTTTTCTCAGGCTCCGGCATACTTCAATTCCGTCAATCCCGGGCAGCATGATATCCAAAATAATTAAATCAGGCTCATTCTGTTTCACCAATTCTAAAGCCCTCAATCCATCTTCTGCAGTTACTACCTCAAACCCTGATTTCTCCAGGTTGAATTGAATCAGTTTTAAAATGGACTCCTCGTCATCCACAATTAAAACTTTCTTATTCAAAGTTCTTATACCCCCTAAAAAAATAAAATATTCTTAAAAATGGTCAATCTTCCAAGGTGCTGATATCTAACAGCCTGGCAAAAATAATTTTAAGCATATCATTTAGCTTTCTTGTAATTGAAGTCAAGTCTTTTAGTTCTTCCCGGTATTCATAGTTGATTATAAAAAGAGTAGTGGTAAGATAGATAATCAGTTCACTGAAAAGCTGTTCCAGGTAAAGCGGATTATAATAGCCTCCAAACACAATGCAGTCGGCATCCTCGTCCTCACCGCTGAAATACCTGGCGGATTCAATGTTATTATGAGTCATCTTACAATATTCGTCATAAATCAAGGAGCGCTCCTGGTCCAGTTTTAAATTTCTCCTTACCTCGCTGGGTTTTATAATCTTCCCCTGCATCCATTTGTCCACTTTATGGGGATATTTATAAAAATACTCCAACAGCCATTGGGTCTCCAGCACCTGCCTGATCACCGCAGCAGCATCAATTAACATTCCCCTTTGCAGCAGCAGATAAGCGCTGAGAGAATGGTTGAAAATCCTGGCTAACAATAAAAAGGTAACTTCATCCTTCTCACCGGTACTGGTCGGTGCTCCAAGCCTTCCCCTCAACCTCTTTACCGTAGTCAAATAAATATCCGAAAGACTCTCAAAAAGGCTATTCAGGCCTTTAAAATCTTTATCAAATCTCTCAGAAATCCCTTCTTGAAAATCCAAAATAGACTTTAGACCATCCATTTCTGTAAATATTTCTTTATAATCCACAAACTTCAGCTCCAGACTACATTTTTAGTGTAAGTTCAACACAAGCAGGAAAAAACCCTTTTAATACCAAACTATATAATCACAAATCAGTGACGATCATACCTTGTTCTGCCCGAATTTCCATAAAAATTAGTTCATTATCATTTTCCCCAAACATTAATCTTTCTTCCCTTTGGAATAATAATTTACAGCATCTTCCCCACCTGCTTACCACTCTATAGCAATTTAACAGTATAGAATGTGTATGCTGCACAATTTCTCAAAAAATATCTCCAGGGCAGATTCTTGACGGGACTGCTCTTTACAATTATGCTATTCATTGAAAGAACTAAGCCTTTTTACGGGGAAGAACCAGAGGATTATCCCAATAGAATAACGGAGATATTTAAAGATATTCTTCAAAAAAATTGAAATAGGAGACTTCTTGAATGAAGGTAAATAACTTACAAAAGATAGACATCTACTCCATAAATGATTTTCATGGAATTATTGAACCCCGAAGGCATTATAGTGCAGCCTCAGTGTTTTCTAAACTTCTATCTTTAAAAAGCAGTAATCCTGAAAATACTATCATTGTTTCCTCCGGTGATATGTTTGAAAGCCCGGCCTTGATGAACAAATCTCCCGGTTACCTTACCATCCAGCTGATGAACCTTGTGGGTACAGCCGCCATGACGGTTGGCAATCATGACTTTGACTGGTTTCCCAAAAGAAAAACATATCTTCAGGAAATCCAAAAACATCTGGACTGTCCTCTCATATCCTGTAATTTATATAACAAACAAACAGGTAAAAGGCCAAGTTTTATTAAACCTTCTATCTTGATACATGTATCTGGAGTAAATATTGCTTTCATTGGACTGACTACGGAAGAATGCTTTAAGATTTGCCTGCGAGAAGAACTAGGGGATATTCAGGTGAGCAATTCTGTCAGTTCTCTGAAAAAAGAAATAGACCGGGTTAAGAACCAGGGAGCAGATATAATTATAGGTATTGGACATATCGGAGCATTTCAGGATAACCCTGGAGATGTTATCCGAGGGGAAACGGCAGAATTGTTGAAACATTTTAATAAACAAGATCTTCATGGGTTTATTGCAGCTCATACCCATCAACACATTTCGGGAGAAATAAATGGAATCAAAGTAGTCCAGGCAGGTGCATATGGGGAAGGTATTGGACATATTGAAATAATAATAAATCCGGGCCTTAAAGAAAAATTTATTATTAATTCCAGAGAAATTAAAATAGAAAAGTCCAGGACTAAAAAAGAAATACATCCTCAAATATTACAAATAATACAGAAACAACAACAGGGAGATTCAACAAAAACTGAAAAAATTGGCTTCACAAACAAAGATCTAATTATTGATTATGAAAGAGAAACCTTTTGGGGCAGATTTGTCGCTGAGGCTATGCAAAGGAAAGTCAGCGCCGATATAGGATTTATTAATTCAGGGGCTTTCAGGGCAGCCGTAAAAGCCGGAGACCTTTTTGTATCAGATATTATTCAAAACTTACCCTTTGATAATACAGTCTTAAAAATTTTGCTCAAAGGAAAAGTAATAAAAAACATCCTCGAAAAACCAATAAATCGAAGTATGGGAAAGCTGCAGACAACAGGTATTACGAAGATTCACGACGATAAAGATTATACTACAGCGGTAAGCAGCTTTCTGGCTGTGGGCGGTGATGGTTATTCTGAGTTTGCCACGGGAGCCATTCTTGAGGACACCGGCGTCTTAGTCAGGGATGTGGTAATTGACAGGATTAAAGCAGTGGGGGATATTATGCCGGATTGATTCTTTTTATATAGTATGGATTATATTAAAAAGATGCAGTTCCTTAAGCAGCCTGTAGGCAAATATAACTATTTTGCTGCAAATGAAAGCCAAACTATAACAATTCATAATATTAAAACAAGAGGAATCTCTCTGTTTCTCGGGAATTATAGGATTATAAATTAAGTAAACTACTTTTTTAAAAAGGAGACCTTAATGCTTTTTGACAATACAGCATCCGAAATAATTCAACAAATGTTGGGTGAGCTGCCCAAAGAAACTGTTATTGGGGAATTTTCCGGCAGGGACAGCGTAGCCGCCATCATTAAAGCTTTTGAGGACAGCGGTATTGGACATATACTCCCAGTGGCTTCCTTTGCCGGAACGGAATACGGAGAAGTTGACACTTTGAAAGAAAACCATCTATACCTGAAAGAACGCATTATAGAGATTTACGGGAAAGGTAAAATACTCTATCCTCTCGTCTTTTACAGCAGCCCTGACCTTTGGAGCGTTATCAACGGCAGGTTTGCATCACTAATTATTGAGAAATTCGGATTTTATACCCCCTGTATCGGCTGTCACGCCTACTTCCATATACTTCGAGTTCCCATGGCTCTAAAATTGGGGGCAAAAATTATTTCCGGGGAAAGGGAAAGCCATGACCAGAAAATTAAAATAAATCAGCTTCCTCTCTGTTTATCCTTTTATAAAAAAATCCTGGCGGAATTTGAAGTGGAACTCCTGTTGCCTTTAAGAAATATACAAAGGGGTAAGGAAATAGAAAAACTTATCGGCTGGGAATGGAAAGAAGGTAAAAACCATCCGGAATGCTCATACAGCGGTAATTATCGAGATTTATACGGACATGCTATATATGAAGAAAGAAAAATCAAACAGTTCTTAGAAAATTTCCTGGGGCCTGTTTTGAGAAAAGTAACCCAATTATATATAGAAAACCAAGAAATCAGTCGATCAGAACTGATTAAAGAGGTGGAAAAAATAATATGAAAACCATCCTTTTGTTATTTGACGGCCTGGGCGACCGGGTCTACCCGGAGTTAGGGGATAAAACTCCCCTGGAGGCAGCCCACACTCCTCACCTGGATTCCCTTTGTAAAAGAGCAGAATCCGGCATAATGATTCCTTACCAACAGGGAGTGCCCCTGGGCACGGAAACCGCCCATTTTATTCTGTATGGATATGACTTAAAAGACTTTCCAGGAAGGGGAGCTATTGAAGCCCTGGGAGAGGGAATCCCTCTCCAGGAGGACGAAGTTTACATGCGGTGCTGCTTTTCGACGGTGGAGAAGAACGATGGATTCCGTCTGATTGACCGGTACGCCCGGGAACTGAACCTGGAAGAAATGAATATTTTGTCGGAGAGCATACCCAAAGAAATACAGGGAGTAAAAATTAGCTGGAAACACTCCTTCGACATGCACGGAATTATCACCCTGAAAGGTGACGGCATCAGCGCCGACATCTCGGACTCCGACCCTTTCTATGAGTGGAAACACATAATTCGAGTTGAACCCTTTGAAACGAAAGACACTAGAGCCGCTTTTACCGCCCAGGTAGTAAACCGTTTCCTGGTAGAAACTTATCAGAACCTAAAAATTCACCCTGTCAATAAAAAGAGAATGAAACAGGGAAAAACTCCCGCTAATTTCATCATCACCAAGTGGGCAGGGAAAAAGAAAACCCTTCCTCCTTTCTACGAAAAGCACGGCATGTCCTCCCTGGTCATGGGAGCCAACAATCTGTTAAAAGGAGTTGCCATGTTTCTAGGGATGGACTACCAAAAATGTTTGAATTTTGGCGAAGGAATCCAAAAGGCCTTAAAGGCCGATTATGACTTTATACAGGTGCACACCAAAGAAACTGATGACGCAGCCCATACTAAAAACCCATGCTTCAAAAAGGAAGTCATAGAAAAACTGGACTGTACTCTGGGCCCCCTTATAAAACTAGATTATAATAAGAAAGATATTCTCCTGGTGGTCACCGCCGACCACTCAACCCCCAGCTGTGGTAAGCTGATTCATTCCGGGGAACCGGTGCCCATCATGTTTCTGGGAAAGGGAGTCCGGGTAGACAATGTTCAGTCTTTCGGGGAGAGAAGCTGTGCCAAAGGCAGCATTCGCATGAAGGGGCGGGACCTGATGCCCATGGTTTTGAACTTTACGGACCGGGCACTGCTGTATGGAGTAAGGACTGGGGGCAGAAGGACCAGTTATGTGCCCAGGGAAATTCGGAAACTAGAGTAATATAACTAGAGGCCTAAAAAATTAAATCAATGTTATTTAAAATAAAAGAAGCTACACAGGCGAGCTTCATAGCTCGCCTTGAGCAGCATCCCCTTCTGTGTTTAGTGTTTAACCATTACTACGTTGATTGCTTTTACCAAAGCATCAATCTGATCCCCTGTTTTAAAACCAGCATCTTGTAAACTGTCTCGCGTCATCACGGACGTGAGCCTGGGGGTATTATCCCCTCATCCACCAACTCACATAGTGATTTGAGCCATTAATCCATCATATTTAATATCTTCTATTTGGCCGTGCAATTTGTTCCTTACTCCTGCTTCCAAAAGGTAACCTCCCTTGAACATTTTATATAAATATTTTTAACTTAATAAAATCATATATTCAAGGAAAATTAACCCTAGTGTCTTGGGTTATCTTCCCCTCAGCCGCCAACTCAAAGAATAACTTGGGCCATTAATCCATCAAATTTAATATCCTTAATTTCACCGTGTATTTTGCTGCTTACTTCTTTATGCATATTGTTCGTTACCTCCCTTAAATTAGGTTATTATTATTCTAATCAAACTTAAGCAATATATTCAAGGAAGGTTTACCTGGACCCTGCGCTCCAAGGCGTCGAAACCGTTTCCGGAGCAATCGCTTTAGTACTAATTTTCGATGTAGTAATAATTACTTTTTTTCAATTATGACCGGTTGATATAATCATTGATCTGCTTCATGTAAAGCAAATAGTACTTTAAAGTTTCCTGTATGGAATCATAAACTAAACTGTCATCTATTCGTTGATATTCATGAACAATAATATTCCTTAAGCCGGTGGAAGGAGCAATTTCCAGGGCAAAATCAATAGTTATAACACCTGCTTCTGCCAGCTTTATAAAGGAAGAAAAATAGTCAGGGGACATGCCTTTATCCAGGGTTTTTAACAGTACATTATTAATATCTGTTGCTGCCTCTACAATCAGTTGTATAAGCCGTTCTGCGGTTCTCTTATAAAGGTTATTACTGCAGTATTCTTTAAATGTAATACTCCCCAACTCTTTGAGTTCCTGGTAATACTGTTGTAAAGCGGCCAGCTTTTCCTGTACAACTTCCAATTCAAATTTCCCCATCCAGCAGCACCCCCAACTTCTCCTGAAAATATTCTTTTTTTAACACCCTGAATTTTTTCGTGTCATAATAATAGCGAAGGCAGTAAAGACTGTATCTTAAAAAAAACCCGTTTTTGCTTTCGTACAGCAGCCTACCCTTGTCAGCTATTTCATACTTCAAAAGTCCCGAAGTTTTCTTTAAATCAATCAAATCAATTTTACCATATTTAAAAAGAATGCTCAGATCGGTTAAAAACTGCATGCACCGGTTACCCTGTAAAGCATCACCCGCCAAAAAAGCAATATCTATATCACTTTCCCCTGATTTAAAGTTTTCGGTTCCATAGCTTCCCAGTAGAACCAGCAGGTCCAGGTTGTATTTTTGGGCCAGGCATCTTAATTCCTCTATGTTAATGTTGTTATATAATTTACTATTTTCCACAGCAGGAACCCCTTCTCCTTCAATTACTGCAGCCTCGTTAATTCAGCCGCTTCAAGTACTGCAACAAAAGATTGCTGGTTTGATATAAACCCTTTGGAAGGTTCAATCGGCTTTGGAACACCGCACAGTGCCTCAGGGAAGCCGATAATCAGCATAGGTAATCAATATAATGAAGAGTCCCACCGCTCTTCTAATTGTTAACTGCTGACACTCAACCATAGATGCAGGCTCTGCTCCACACACTGGGACAGCAGCTTAATAAACCTGCTGTATTTTCCTGTGGTATGGGCCAGATCCAATGCTTCATAATACTCCAGTTTTTTTTCGGCCTTGATAACAGCAGGAGGAAAACCGGATTTAATCAATTCAAAGTTCATCAGCAGTCTTGCTGTTCTGCCGTTTCCATCGATAAAGGGATGTATTTTTACAAATTCACCATGAAGCAGAACAGCCCTTTCTACGGGATGCAGTTTATGCCATACATTATTATAATGTTCTATCAGCTGTTCCATCTGCTGCTTAATTAAAACAGGCACCGGCGGTCTATGTTCAGCCCCGCTGATAACCACATACTCAAGACGATACATCCCTGCATTTTTATCATCAATTTTTTTCAAGACCAGCCGGTGCAGGCTTTTTATATTCCACTCGGTTAGGGATTCGCCTGACTGCACCAGTTCCTCAATATATAATATGGCCGCCTTGTGATTAATTACCTCCAAATGCTCCCTGATTGTTTTTCCGCCAACGGTTATACCCTCAAGAACTACCTTTGTTTCCGATAAAGTCAGCGTGCTGCCCTCAATGGCATTGGAATTATACGTCCACTCCAGCAGCATGTGTTTTTGCAGAGCTTTCAACGTATTTTTGGGCAGCGGCCTTATTCTGTCCAGCTGCCGCCTTTTTTTGTCTATGGCATCAAAACTAATATTCCCTGGCCGTATTTCTTTCGGTTTTAATAACTTATGGCGGGTAGTTCTGGCATCAACCGGTTTTTGGGCGTTCTCCGGTATAAACCAGACCCATCCCATTCGTGTAACACCATGGATACGACCATTCCGACACAACGTTCTCACCCGCCGCTCAGATATCTTCCACTTATCTGCCGCTTCCTGCACGGTAATATACTTCATAAGGCCTCACTCCAACAAATGTTATATAGGGATATTATACTCCGAGCTCGGAATAATATCCAGGGTGCAGGTGTGAAAAAGAGAAGTTAAATTTGATTAACTTTGATTAACTTCTTCATTTAAACCTTTCGTATTCACAGGCTGTATAGTTTTTTCTGCCTGCTTGTCAAAAAATCAAGTTTAAACAATCTCTAGTAGTGCCTGTATCCTTAATCTCAGGTACTCTTCATCAGAGGTAGAGTAATCCGTCTCAATATGCAGATAAGGGATACCTTTTCTCTTTACCAGATTTTTCACTTCATAAGCTTCTATATTATAAGCATGGCAGGCCTGCCAAGTGAGGTCAATAACAGCCTCAACTGTAAAATCCTCCATCATTTGTTCAAGCAGTTCCATACGATATAAGTTGGGAGTCATACATGAGCAGGGAATCCGGAAATATTTTTTTGCCAGTGCAGCAATGGGGTCATCCGAACTTGTATCAGAATATAAGCTTAAGTTTTTATACCCTCCGCAGCTCTCCATGGCAACAATACTCCCTCCTTCTTCTTCTGCAAGGCGGATAATTTTTTCCGAACCCCGCCCCACTGGGCAGCCGGTTAGTAATATTCGGGGACGTTTTGATTCAATGGAGGGCTGCTTGCAAAAAAGCGCAGCATTTTTTATTTGATCCAGGAGCTGTAAAACATCTCCCCGATAAAAACCGCTGGACCAGGAAACGGTCATGAGTTCCAGCCCGGTTAATAAAGGGGGATCTGCCTGGTTCAAATCACATACTTCTTTTACTCGCAGCTTTACCTTATTTACTAATTTCATATAATGTTTTATTTTATGGTCACTTATTTCCACTTCAAGCTTCTGTTCTAAGAAATTTTTTAAATCCCGTATTTCTTCCACCCACATTTTTAAAGAACTCTCATTTTGAAGATGTGGAAGCTGCATGATATATACCGGTTTTAATTCCTGCATGATTTCAAACATTTTTTTCTTGCCGTCACAAGTGGTCTCCCCTATAACCAGGTCGGCAAAACTGAAGAAGGGGCAGGTATCTGTAACCGCATAACCATAAGAAGATTTTATCAGAGGGCACAGGTTTCTAGGAAGTGCCTCCTCCGCAGCGGGAATGGGATCTGGACGGGTACCGCAAAGCCCAACAGGTACAGCTCCTGCTGCCAATATCAATTCCTGAGGGCAGTAGGTACAGTATATTCCAATTACTTTCCTGTTCTTATCTCTCGATTCTATGATCCCGGCCAGGGTTTTTTCCCGAAGGTTTTTGAACTCCTCAATAATTTCTCCCCGCTGCACCGTAACACACCTCCCGTAATTAAGGTAAGCTTCAAATAATCTACTTCTCCAGGTGGGCAAATTATAGATGAATCAGTTCATATTCACTGCTGCCCAGCCCCAATTTTTCAGCATATTCTATTTGGTATAGCCCATTTTTTCCGGTAAAATCTTTAAGACATTTATCATTATAAATTTTTCGTACCGCCGACTCTACCAGATCCAGGCTGGCTTTTTCCACAGCTACCGGATCATTCCCTGCCAGTATCCCTAGATCCCCAACCAGGGGGGTGGGGCTCCAAGAACGGCAATCACAAATAGCCGTTATGTCTACTAAAAAACTTACAAAAAATGCCCCGTTCTGCTTGTTAGACAGTACTGCCCCAAATGCATTTACCATTTTTTTTATCATTTCCAGGTCATCCCTTTCCCATTGTATGGGTATGACCCGGTTTGGACAGTTTACCAGGCATAACCCACAATTATTACATTGTTCTTGAATAATAACCGGCTTTTTTCCATCACAATTAATTGCTTTTTCAGGACAGTTTTCCCGGCAAGTCCCACAGCTTCTGCACTGCTCCTGCTCTATAGATGGCTTCACATGGGAATGAATGGTCTGCTTATAAGGCCGGGCAACAGCACCTACCCCTAAATTTTTTATGATACCGCCAAAACCGGTATCTTCGTGCCCTTTAAAATGAGTAACAGTTATTATTTTATCGGCTTCATAAATTGCTGACCCAACTTTTACTTTCTCCCCGTTAAAAGATACTATTCTGTAATCAAGGCCTCTCAACCCATCTGCGATAATCACCGGAGCCCCCACCACCGACTGGTGAAAACCATTGTATCCTGCTGTTTCCAGGTGGCAGACTCCATTATATCTATTTCTATAAAACAGCGTATTGCAGTCCGTTAAAAACGGGGCTCCTTTATAACTTTTAATTAACTCCACCAGCGAGGTGATAAATTGGGGCCTGAGCATCCTGGTATTTCCCAGTTCCCCGAAATGCATCTTAAGCGCTACCAGATCATTCTCCTTGATAATTTCTCCTAAACCTGCCCTGCCGCATAATTTTTTCAATTTATTCATGACACTGTTTCCTGGTGAACCTTCAAAATCAGTAAAATAGACTTTGCTCATTTTATTTCCTCCAATATACCAGCACCATACATTAGTAAGATTTTAAAACTGCCGGAGAAGTTGTTCTCCGGCAGCCAAGAAAAGAAAATTGCATTTATTTCCAACCCTCAAAAGTATGAACATTTTCAGCGCTAACCAAACCCAGAGGAGTCCAGTATATTTCTTCATTCAATTCATGACCTTCCAAAACTTTTAAGGCTAATATTAATCCTCCCTTACCGAATAGATAGGGTGACATGGCTACTGTAGCATCCAATTCCCCTTCAACGATAGAATCCTTGGCTTCCTCAATAAAGTCTACTCCTACCACTACCACATCATCTTTTTTCCCTGCAGCCTTTAATGCTTCAACAACTCCCAGAGCCATTACGTCATTGGCGCAGAAAATACCTTTCAATTCAGGATGAGCCTGGATGAGATTAGAGGCAATATCATATGCCGTTTTTCTATCCCAGTTTCCTGGCTGGACAGAAACCAGTTCGATATCTGAATTCGCTTCAAAGGTTTTTTTTGCTCCATTTTTTCTGGCTTCACCCTGAGCTGCTCCCGGAAGGCCTTCGATAATGGCAACCTCTCCAGAACCAATCTTTTCGATTATGAATTCCGCACCCATTGTGCCCTGTTCTTCAAAATCAGAGGTGATAAAAGCCTCCACCCGTGCATCTGCCTCTTTTGCCGCTTCTTCATCCACACTGGTGCCTACGGCCACCACAGGAATCCCCATTTTGGTTGCTTGCGCAACTCCGGGAATTAAATTGAAAGGGGTAATAGCA